>JAMHUH010000694.1:0-1542 GCA_035904925.1 Nannocystaceae bacterium | reverse complement strand
CGATCGAGAACCTCTCGACCTTGCTCGGCAAGTACGGCGAAGAGGGCGATCAGCTGCTCTATCGGCTGCTCCACCGCCGCGACGCGCTGCGGCGGCCGCTCGAGCAAGCGCTGGCCGAGGGTCGCCAGCCCGAGGAGGCCGAGCTCGCCGATCAGGGTCTGCGCTACGACTTGACCGTGCCGCTCGCTCGCGTGGTCGCGTGCTATGGCGAGCTGCCCAAGTACTTCAAGCGCTACCAGATCCAGCCGGTCTGGCGGGCTGATCGCCCGGGCAAGGGCCGCTTTCGCGAGTTCTACCAGTGCGACGTCGACATCACCGGCACCCGCTCGCGGATCGCCGAGGCCGAGGTCTGCTCGGCGGTCGCGAGCGTGCTCGATCAGCTCGGCTTCACCGAGTACACGATCCGCCTCAATCACCGCGAGCTGCTGCGTGCGATGATCCGGGCCGCGGGCATCGACGCTCGAGCCGAGGCGACCGCCCTGGTCGCGGTCGACAAGCTCGACAAGATCGGCCAGGAGGGCGTGCTCGCGGAGCTCGAGCAGCGCGGGATCGATCGCGGCGCTGGTGAGCGCTTGCTCGCGATCCTCGGCGGCGCCGAGGCCAGCAACGCCGAGGTCCTGGCCCGGCTCGGCGAGGCAGTCGACGACGCGGGCAAGCAGGCGATCGCCGAGCTCGCCGAGCTGCTCGCGCTGTGTGCCCACAACGCCGCCGGCAAGCGCCTGCAGATCCGCCCCGACCTCGCCCGAGGGCTCAGCTACTACACCGGTCCGATCTTCGAGATCGCCGTGGCCGACCTGGCCGGCTCGCTCGGCGGCGGCGGTCGCTACGACGAGTTGGTCGGCATGTTCGGGCGTCAGCCCGTGCCCGCCGTCGGCTTCTCGCTCGGGCTCGAGCGAATCTTGGTCGTGATGGAGCAGCGCGGCATGTTCCCCAAGCTCGCGCTCGGCCCCGATCTGCTGCTGTGTTGGTTCGGCGTGCCCGAGCCCGAGGTCCTGCGCGTCGCCGCCCAGCTGCGGGCTCAGGGCGTGCGCGTCGAGGTCTTCGCCGACCACGCCAAGCTCGGCAAGCAGCTGCAATACGCCGACGCCCCCGGCGTCGAGGCCCGCAACGCGGGGATCTTGGCCGAAAAAGAGCTCGCTGCCGGCACGCTCGCGGTCAAGCACCTCGGCTCGGGCCGGCAAGACACCGTCGCGCTCGATCAGGTCACGCCCGCGTGGCTGGCCGCGCTCGCCTCTGGCTGAAGCGGCCGGCCTACTCGGCCTGGACGTAGAGCGACAAGGGGATGTCGCCCTGGCCCTCGGCGAAGACCGCGTCGGGGACCTCGATCACGAATTCGTGCGTGCCCGCGCCGAGCGGGCCCAGCGGGATGATCCGCGTGTCGATCACGTCGCCCGGGCACCAATTGCTGAACGACTGCCACTCGGCGTCGGACTTGGGCGAGGCCCCGTAGATGCCGTTGCCCTGGGTGTTGTAGACGCGAAAGGGCTCGCAGCTGTCGCGGCCCGGCTTGTATTGCAAGGCCAGCATGCCGTCGACATACAC
>JAMHUH010000693.1:0-7715 GCA_035904925.1 Nannocystaceae bacterium | reverse complement strand
CGCCCTTTTCGAAGGTCGCGTTGTGGATGATCTTGATGACCTCGGGATCGCCGAGCAGGTCGCCGAGCGGCTGGAGGTCGCTCAGCTCCATCGGGTCGATCAAGTAGATCTGCTCGCGCGTGCCGAGCTGAACCAGACAGAGCGTGCGCGTGAAGGTGGTCTCGACGTCGAGCGCGACCGCGTCTTCGTTGCGGAGGCGCTCGCAGACCAAGGCGAGCGCGGCGTCGCTGGCGATCCACTGGACCGGCAGCGAAGGCTCGCGAGGCGGCGGCGCGTCGAGGTCTTCACTCGGCGCCTCGGCTTCGCTGGACACCTCGCCGATCGCTTCGGCGGCGGGCATCTGCTGGAGCGTCGGCGGCAGCCGGCCGTGATCCCGCGCCGCCGCGGACCCGCCCGAGACCCAGCGCCAGGCTCCGCCCACGTCGAGCAAGAAGTCCGCGACCATCTCGCGCTCGATCCACGCCGGCATCAAGGGCTGGAACTTGCTCAAGCGGTAGTTCGGCAGCGACGCGGCGACCCGCTGCCAGAGGTCCTCGTTCTCCCAGAACTCGGGGTCGGCGAGCTGGTCGCGGGCGGCTTGGAAGCGGGCGAGATCGACATCTCCGCGGATTCGAATCACGTAGTTGTCGGGCACGATCTTCCAGCCGGGCCCGATCGCCTCGAGCGCGTAGCGGAGGGTCGCGTTGACGCGGCCGCCAGCGAAGGTCCACCAGCGCAGCTCGTCTTCGGCGACCTCGAGCCCACCGCGGCCCGGCTCGAGCACGCCCTGGAAGCGAGCCCGCTGGTCTCGCAGGATCTCGCGCGCGCTCGCGTGCAGGTAGCGGTAGTCCTCGTCGGAGCCCAGCACGCTCGCGACTCGCTGGCAGAGCTCGAAGCCGAGGAATTGGGGCAGGAACCCGCCCCAGGTCGGTTTGCGGCCGCGTGGGGCCTTCTGCACGATCACCTTGCGCTCGCCGTGCTCGACTCGGATCACCGCCCAGGGCCGACCGCCGAGCAAGAAGCAGCTCACGCCGTCGACCAAGCGATCGACGAAGCCCTGGTTGAGCGAGCCGAGCACCTGCTTGCTCGCGGTCTGGACCACGTAGCTCTGCGGGCTCGAGAACACCGCGTAGAGCTCCATGAAATTGCGGCGGCCGAAGCGACGCTCGGCCTTGGGCCCGATCAGCAGCCGACCGCTGGCCTCGACCAGCGATCCGTCGTGCAGCATCCACGCGAGCAGGCGATCGAATTCGGCCCGGTGGATCCCGGCGAGGTCGGGCAGCTTGCGAAAGTGCTGCCAGGCATCGATCGCGGTCACGCCGTCGTGGGCCAGCGACATCGCCAAGAGCTGGTGGACCAGCACCGGCCAGGCTCGATCGCGCAGCTCGATCGACTCGACCCAGCGGGCCTTGGTCAGCTCGATCAAGGCGATCGCCTGCAACACGCCCTCTTCGGTCTCGCAAAAGAAGGTGGTGTTGGCGACTTGGCCCGCGCGACGCCCGGTTCGACCCATGCGCTGCAAGAACGAGCTGACCGTGTCGGGCGCCTCGGCTTGGAGCACGCGATCGAGGTCGCCGACGTCGATGCCGAGCTCGAGCGTCGAGGTACACACGATGCAGGCGCCAGTGCCGAGCGAGTCGGCCTGGTTGAATTTGCGTTCGGCGAGCTCGCGCTCTTCCTTGGACACCGAGCTGTGGTGGACGAAGACCTCGGTCCCGGCCGCGCGCATGTGCTCGGCGACCGTCTCGGTGATCGCCCGCGACTGACAAAAGAACAGGGTCTTGCCGCCCTTGGCCACGCGCGCGGCTTGGGTCGCGAGCGTGGCGAGGTCGGGCTCGTGGACGATCAAGAGCTGGCGCCGTGCGGCGGCGTGAGGCGGATCGACGACCACGCCCTCGCGCTGCGAGCTGCCCCGCAGCCAGGCCAAGATCAACGCCGGGTTGCCGACCGTCGCGCTCAGCCCGACTCGCTGCACGTCGTGACGGGACAGCGCGGCGAGCCGCTCGATCACGCTGAGCAAGTGCGCGCCGCGATCACTGCCGGCCAGCGCATGAATCTCGTCGATGATCACCACCCGCAGGTCGCCAAAGAGCGCCGCGGTGTCGACCGTCTGCGAGACCAGCATGACCTCGAGCGACTCGGGCGTGGTCATCAGCAGCTCGGCCGGCTCGCGCAAGAAGCTGCGTCGCTCGCCGCTGGTCGTATCGCCGTGCCAGACGAAGCGGCGCAGCCCGACCATCTGCGTGTACTGATCGAGGCGATCGGCCTGGTTGTTGAGCAGCGCCTTGATCGGCGCGATGTAGAGGGCACCCACGCCCTGCGGTGCGTCGTCGACCATGCCCGAGAGGGTCGGGAACATGCTCGCCTCGGTCTTGCCGCCAGCCGTCGGCGCGAGGATCACCGCGTTGTGACCGGCGAGCAGCACCTCGCCCGCGAGCTCTTGCACCGGACGCAGCGAGGTCCAGCCCAAGCGGGCGACGATCGCTCGTTGAAGACGCGGGGCGAAGCGAGCAAACACGCTCACGCGAATGACCTCCGCGCTCTGCCGGTCTGCATCGGGCCATCTTACTCGGGTTCTGCTTGCCCCCAAACCCGCGGCCACCCTACCATCGTCGGGCTCGATGCTGCCGACCTCCGACCTCGACGAGATCCTCACCTTGCAGCTCGCGGTCGCCTGGGCAGGCGAGGCCGCCGACGCCGACGAGCCGCGCTTGGGTTGGTGGCGCAGCGACATGATCAGCAAGTTCGGAGGCATCGCGCTCTTCGAACGCCTGGCCCCGCGCACCGCGATTTGGGCCGCCTATGAGGCCGCCCGCGAGGCCGCCCGGCGGGTCGACGAGGGCAAGCGTTCGTCCGACGCCGCGCCCGATCAGCTGGTCTCGCTCTACCACCTCGGCTTCGAGATCGACGAGCAACTCGAAGACCGCCTCCTCGACCTCAAGCACACCGGCGAGATGCCCCAACTGGCCTTGCCGCGCCTCGCCGAGCTCGGGCCCGACTGGCAGCCCAAAGCGTTCGCGGGTTGGTTGGCGAGCGGGGCCGCGCCCAAGACCCTGCAAGAGCCCGCGGGTCTGCGCTTGGTCGGCGCCGCCCCAGCCGATCCGGTCGCGCGCGTGCGGGCCTTCGCGGCCGTGTTGGCCAGCCTGCCCGAGCGTTATCCTTGCCCCCACGTCCGCGATGACAAAGCGTCCTAGCGAGGTCGTCGAGCTGCACTCGCGGCTCTTGCGGGTCACGCTCGAGGCCGACAACGCGCGCGCCTATTGGACTCGGCCGCAGGCGCAGCTGGCCACGCCCGATCGGGTCGAGCAGGCCTTCCACGGCTACTGGTTCGGCTCGCGCTCGATGGACCGCATCCGCGACCTGCTCAACAATTTCGACGAGCGCTTCGCCGCGTTCCCGGCCGCGCTCGCAGCCCTCGCGGCCTGGGCCGACATCGACCGAGAGACCCGCGTGGTGATCTGTCACTGGCATGTCCAGCTCGCCGACCCGCTCTATCGCGCGTTTTCGGGCGAGTACTGCCCGGACATGCGCGAGGGCGGTCGAAGCCTCAGCCGCGACGCGGTGCTCCGTTGGGTTCGCACCCGCGATCCCTCGGGCCGCTGGGGGGCGACCACTCAAGCCCAATTCGCCAGCAAGCTGCTCTCGTGCGCCCACGCGGCGGGCCTCGTGACGAGAAACCTCGACCCTCGGCCTTTGACGACGCCGCGGGTCACGAACGGCGCCCTGGGCTACCTGCTCCATCTGCTGCGCGGCGTCGAGTTTGCTGGCAGCCTGCATGACAACCCTTATCTGCGCTCCGTCGGGATCGTCGGCGCGCTGCTCGACGACCGCGTCCGAGCCCTGCCCGGTGTCTCGCTGCGCCGGGTCGCCGATCTCGTCGAGTTCAGCTTCGACTACGACTCGCCGCTGGCCTGGGTCAGCGCCACACAGACCGAGCACGCAGCATGAGCCAACGCCTGAGCAAGACCTTCGCCGAGCTCGAAGCCGACCTCATCCACGAGGACGGCCCGCGCATCAGCACGATGCGGAATTATCGCTACTGCATGGTCGTGTACCCCAGCCGCGAAGAGTACGCGTGCCGGCTCGAGGCCGCCCGGCTCGCCGCCAAGCTGCGCGACATCGGCTGGGTGGTCAAGTCGATCTCGCTGCAAGCCCTGCTCTTGCGCCGGCTCGAGTCGCACGGGCCCGACTACCTCGATCGCCTCGTCGCGCGCGAAAAGGCGGCGACCAAGCTCGACCCCGAGCGCGGCCTCAACCTGCTCATGCAAAAGATCCAGCCCGAGATCGAGGGCCCGCAGGGGCTCGCGGCCGAGGTCGTGCGCGAGATCGACGACTTCGTCACCGCCCACCCCGACCAGGCCGAGCGCACCCTCGTGCTGATCGGCCGGGCCGGCGCCCTCTACCCATTCTTCAGCGCCTCGGCGCTGCTCAAGCACATCGACGGGCGGACCCACAACATCCCGGTCGTGATGCTCTACCCGGGCGAGCGCCAGGGCGAGAGCGGGCTCTCGTTCATGAGCCGCGTCCCCCCGCACACCGACTATCGACCCCGCATCTACGGATAGGACCCACCGTGAAAATCCGCGAATTATTCGAATACGACGTCACCCGCGACATTCCACCCGTCGTCTATTTTCACGAGCAATCACCCGAAAAGCTCGAGGCCGAGGTCCGCGAATATATCGTCACCGGCGGCTGGAAGCCCGATCACCCCAACCACGAGCGGGTCAAGCGGGGCATCCACGAGCACTATGTCAGCCTGCTCTCGCGCATCCACGAATTGGTCGAGGTGCCGGGCGGGCCCGAGCTGCCAGCCTCGTGGATCTCGGGCTTTTATGGCTCGGGCAAGTCGAGCTTCGCCAAGCTGCTCGGGCTCTCGCTCGACGGGGCCAAGCTGCCCGACGGCAGCCCGCTGGCCGAGGCCTGGCTCGCCCGCGACAAGTCGCAAAAGGCCGCCGAGCTGCGCCGCGCCTGGCAGGCGCTCTTGGCCAAGCTCGACCCGATCGCGGTCGTCTTCGACATCGGCGGGGTCTCGCGCGGCGACGAGCACATTCACGCCGCGGTCGTCCGCCAGGTCCAAGCCCGGCTCGACTATTGCGCCACCTCGCCGCTGGTCGCCAACTACGAGCTCAAGCTCGAGCGTGACGGCAATTATCCGGCCTTCCTCGCGCTCGCGCAGACGACCTTGGGCAAGCCCTGGTCGGAGGTCAAGACCACGCACATGGTCGAGGATCACTTCTCGGCGGTTCTCCACGCGCAATTCCCCGCGCTCTACCAAGATCCGATGCACTGGATCACCGCCCGCGACGGCCAGGCCCTCGACGCGCTCTCGGCCGAAGACGCCGCGTCGGCGATCGCCGACATGCTCGGCAAGCGAGCGCCCGGCAAGACCCTCTTCATCGTCGTCGACGAGGTCTCGCAGTACATCTATCAAAACAACAACCGCATGCTCGGGCTCCAGTCGCTGGTCAGCGCGCTCGGCCAGCGGCTGAAGGGCAAGGCCTGGCTGCTCGCGACCGGCCAGCAAAAGCTCGACGACCAGAACGACGCCAACGTCCTCAACAAGATGAAGGATCGCTTCCCGGAGTCGCTGCGCGTCCACCTCGACGCGACCAGCATCCGCGACGTCGTCCATCGTCGCCTGCTGCAAAAGCGCGACGATCGACTCCCGGCCCTGCGCGAGCTCTTCGCCAAGCACCGCAGCAACCTCAGCTTGTTCGCCTACGGGTGCGAGAACATCGGCGAAGACGACTTCGTCGAGGTCTACCCGATGCTGCCGCAGCACGTGAACCTGATCTTGCGGATCACCAGCGCGCTGCGGACTCGCTCGACCCGAGCCCAGGGCGATCACCACGCCATTCGTGGGCTCTTGCAGATGCTCGGCGAATTGTTCCGAACCCAGCGCGCGGCCTTGACCGAGGCCGAGCTCGGCGCGCTGATCTCGATCGATCAGATCTACGACATCCAAGGCTCGGCGCTCGACGTCGACGTGCAAAACACGATGGCCCGGATCCTCGAGTTTTGCTCGGACCACCACGACAAGCTCGCGGCCCGCTGCGCCAAGGCGGTCGCCCTGCTCGAGCTGCTCGCGTCCGACGAAGGCGGCGAGCCGGCCGACGCCAAGCTGGTCGCCCGCTGCCTCTACAACGACGTCCGCGAGGGCGACAACGAGCCGGCCGTTCGCGCGGCGCTCGAGCTGCTGCACGAGGCCGGCTTGCTGACCATCGCGGGCACCACCGCCGCCGGCACCAACGGCTACAAGATCCAGTCTTCGGCTGGGCAAGAGTGGGAGCGCGAGCGACAAGACATCAGCGTCCCCGCCGAGGACCTCGGCGAGCTGGTCATGGACGCCCTGCGGACCTTGGTCGGCGACACCGAGAGCCCGGCCCTGGCCGGTGGGCGCGGCTTCCCCTGGAAGGCGCTCTTCTCGACCGAGAACACCCACCACGAGCAAAAATTCACGACCGGCCGCGAAGACACCAACATCGTCATCGACCTGCGCCTGCTCCCGAGCGAGGCCCAAGACCTGAGCACGTGGGTCAACCGCAGCAGCGAGCACACGATGCGCGACCGGATCGTGTGGGTCGCCGGCGCCCACCTCTCGGTCATGGACAAGGCCCGCAAGATCGCCAAGTCCAAGCGCATGGTCGGCCGCTACACGCCCAAGCGGGCCTCGATCAGCGAGGCGCGCAAGCGGCTCTTGAGCGAAGAAGAGACCCGCCTGGGCACCCTGCTCGACGAGTTCAAGAAGGTCGTCGGCGAGGGCTTCATGGCCGGCCGCGTCTACTTTCGTGGGGCCGACACCGACCCCAACGACTACGGCGCGGGCTTCATGGCCGCGCTGGCCAAGGCCGGCCAGGCCCGGCTGCCGACCATCTACAGCCACTTCATCGCGACCAACGTGACCATGCCCGAGCTCGAGCAGCTGCTGGTCCGCGACCTCACCGGCCCGCCGATCAAGTTCTACACCGACGAGCTCGGGATCCTCGACACCGACGCCGGTCGGATCGTCGCGTCGTGCACCGGCGCGATCCCACGCCGGATCGTCGAGCTCGTCACCAGCGAGCAAGGCACGCTCGGCCAGGTCCTGCTCCAGCGCTTCAGCGAGCCGCCTTATGGCTACTCTGCCAACGTGGTCAAGGCCTGCGTCGCCGGCTTGCTGCGCGGGCACAAGATTCGGCTGCAGCTGCGCGACGGCAGCGAGGTCACCTCGGTCGTCGACCCCGGCGTGCTCGACCTCTTTCGCCAAGATCGCAACTTCAAGCAGGCCGAGATCTACCCGGCGAGCGAGCCGGACATCAAACCCAAGGATCGCTTCAAGATCGCCGATCTCTTTGCGACCGTGTTCAACAACCCGATCGAGCCGCCCGAGCTCGAGGTCATCGCCGACGAGCTCGCCAAGGTCATCTTGCCCAAGCAGCGCGAGCTGTCCGAGATCGAGCGCCGCCTCAACCTCTTGCCCGGCAGCCCGCCCACGCCCGAGATCCTGACCAAGCTCCACCGCGCCTTCGAAGACTGCCTGCGCCCGCGCCAGGTCCAGCCGCGGGTGCTTGCGCTGATCAAGCACCTCGACACCCTGCGCGACGGCGTCGCTCGGCTCAACGCCTACCAGAGCGAGCTCAGCGAGGAGGTCGTCGAGGCCGTGCGCCGGGCCAAGGCCGTGGCCGACAACCAGCTGCGCCAGCTGATCGAAGCCGGGGAGCTCGACGCCCCGCTGCAAGACGCCGAGCGCCGGC
>JAMHUH010000692.1:0-9933 GCA_035904925.1 Nannocystaceae bacterium | reverse complement strand
CCGCGCGATGGTCTCCGGTCAGTGGGTCGACCTGCTCGTTGCACCCAGCCGATATCAGCCCCTTCGCCGCGCATAGCTGCACGCACTCCATGGCCTCCCAGAGCTGACTGTCACTACATTGCTGGAGGACTTCCTCGCTGACGCAGTTCACCTCACCAGGCCAACAGCTCAAGGGGTCCGTCGGCACACATACACACTCATATTCATCGCAACTGCTTGTGGTCCAAGCGGGACCGAGATTCGCGCATACCTGGCCGCAATCCGTCATCACGAGCACATCGTCCTCGCAGCGGAGCACCGTGTGCTCGTCAATACACTGGTAACCCCTATCGCCGCGACATGGATCGCCGACCTGATCCAGGCGCGGTGCCGCATCGGCTCCGCTGCATCCGTGTACCAATGCGGTCAAGAGTAAGATGGACCGACAATTCACTCTGAGTCCTCCGGGGTTGGCGCGAGCGATGGCCAGATTGCAACGTTGGCGACTCCTTGCCCATGGCCGAGAATGCCTACGCCAATGTCGTGCCTGCCGACCTCGAAGAAAAGGTGGTGCACCTCGGCACCCAGATAGTGCCGATAAGCACTACTGGGATACCCTGCGTGGCTGGAGGGGACGTCGTCGGCCCATGAATCGGGGCCTGGGACATCTTCGAAACGAGCCCCGCATCGGTAGATGTCGAACCACTCCCCGTCCGTCATCACGGAGTAGTAGCCAGCTTCGGAAATGTTCAGCGAACGGTGGACGATGATCCCGTCGCCCGCATTCAGCGTATCGGCCCCGGCATCGCAATCGAGCTCGATTTGATCGACCCATCGATCAGCGATGTCCGCAGCCGCCAAGTCGCCAGCGTCACAGTCATCGAATGCGGCGTACGCATAGGGGGCTTCCGCAAAGTAGAGTTGCTCAGCCGCGTTGATTGACATGCCGTAAACCGCCTCGAAATCGTCGAACCCGTCTTCAGTCCGCGCGAGAAGTGCGAGGTAGTGGGGCCCCCAACGCTCTCGCAGCCAACGAAGGAAGTGCGCAGCGGTCTGGACATCGGCACTCGCCCGGTCGGTGCTCGAGTTGGCCGAAGGCGCCGACTGTCCAAAACGGGTTTGGCCGCCACCGTAGACCTCTGCGAGCCCCTCTTCAAAGAAGGGATGGAGCCTCGATTTTCCAATGACGGCGTGCACGAGTTCATGCTCGAGTGAAAACCTGGTCGTCCAAATCGTCGCTCGACTCTTGCGCGTGCAGCCAAGCGCGTCGCCGGGGCCACAATTCTTAGCAGCTCCCGACCCCCAAGACTCATCGCTCCAGACGTAGACAGTGTAGGTCTCTTTTAGCGTAAACTCTAACTCGTCTTCGGTCCTTGCGACCCGCCGCTCGAGCTCGAGGAGGTCGCCTCGACAAAATAGAGAGTCGTCGAACTCGGTGCCGATCTCGAGGTGCTCGGTCTCATATCGGATCGGCAACTCGGTCGGGAAGTTGCACCCGAGCAGTATACTGGCTGCAGTGATGAACGGTGCGCCTAAAATCCGTGGGGACACGTGTCGATTTTACGGTCATTTGTGGCTTTTGGGAAATCACGGAGCAGTTGCGGGGTATGATTTTTGTCACGCATTGAGTGTGCGGCCGTGTGACCAAATTGCGAACCGGCCGCGCAGCCGTGATTCCAGTCACGAGTCGCCGGCGAACTGGCCGAGAATCAAGGTTGTGCGAAGGTGGCCCGCGGGGTAAAACCGCGCATCATGATCACAAAAGAAAATTTCTGGAAGAGCAGCATCGCCATTGCATTTGTAGTCGGCTTGTTGGCGAGTGGTGGAGCGTGCAAAAGTAACGAAGAGATGTGCAGCGATTTCGAGTGTGAGGCGAGCCAGCAACTCTATTCGTGTAAGCCCACCACTGGGGTAAAACAGTACAACTGCAGCGCGGGCGAGATTGAAGCAAACTCCTGGTGTCAGTCCATCGCCGGCAAGCGAGCCGTATATATCGCTTGCGATGGCTATGGCGACGAGATTGGTGACAGTGAAGATACCTCTGATACGGGAGGGCCGGCCGCCGCGTGGGATCCCTCGTCGAATGTCACCTACGATGTCTCGAGCGGGCACTATCTGGTGAATGAATCGTTCCTGGAGGCGCTGAAGAACGACCCCGGACTCATTTTGCTCGACTCCACTCGCGTCGATGAGTCTCCAACCGGTTACTATGCGCTGAACAGTGTGACCCAAGGAGACTTGGCTGCTGCGATGGGTCTGCAGTCGGGGGACGTCTTGGTGAGCGTAAATGGCTACGACCTTGGCAGCATCGACGGTCTAGTTGATGCTTCCTACGCCCTAGAGAGCGCGACGACCTTCACGCTCACAATCTTGCGAAATAGTACCACTGCAATGTTGACATACGTCGTTCAGTAGGTTGGTGAGCCAGACCGCCAGACTGGAAGCACATGCCCTCTAACCTGAGGGCGTGCGCTCTTCATACGGCGGGATTCTGCGTTTAGCCCTGCCCCAGACCCACGTATGTCTCGTAACCATGGCCGTATCCGTTCGGCGAACCCCAAGGGCGTGCCCGAGCTGAGTTGGGGCAACCCGCTCACGCTGACCTTGGCGGCGGGGACGAGCTTCGACGCCATCGGTCGGATCACACTCGTGCGACTGGGGTCGGTGACTCACCAGAACGACATGGGTCAGCGCTTCCTCGACCTCGGCTGCTTCTGGGAGTCGGGCTCCGATCCCGCGGGACAGGTCGTTCTGAGCGTGAACGGGCCCGAAGATGCAAACATCGCGCCGCCGGGGTACTATATGCTCTTCGCGCTCAGCGAGAGCGGAACGCCCTCCGAGGGGCACTACGTCAAGGTCGGAGGATGAAGATGTCCATGTCCATGCGCCAATCGATCGCCCGTCTCGCGGCCGCCGCAGCCACCGCTTTCCTCGTCGGCTGCGGCCCGGGTGGCGTCGACGAGAGCCCAGACCCACCGGCCGAGCCCGAGTGGGCCTACGGTTGGTGGATGATGCCGGGTGGTCCCAACCTTCACAACGAATGGGGGACCTATATCGGGCAGATGGAGATCCGACAGGACGGGACGGTGCTGCAGGTCGTGGACTATTGCGATGGTCCAGACTGGAGCTACGAGAGCCGGTGGGAGCTGCAGCCGGACGGCTCGATTCGGGTTCTGCCGAAAGCGGGAAGCGATGAACTCCCCTTTCAGTTTCCAGATGGCGGCGAGTTCGTCCACTTTGATATCCAGCCGAGTGGCGGCGCTTGCACGGTTCAGGTACTCCTTCTTGGTCCCGCGGATCCTGCTCCGGTGTCCGGAGGAACGCTCGAACGGGGCCACTGGTGCATCGGCGAGTATCTGCCCCAGTTCGATGAATGTGCGTCCGAGAAATACTGCGGCGAAGAGCCGCCAGTCTGCGAGTGAGAGCAATGCGGTCCATGTCCATGCGCCAATCGATTGCCCGTCTCGCAGCCGCCGCAACCACCGCTTTCGTCGTCGGCTGCGGCCCGGGTGGCGTCGACGAGAGCCCAGACCCACCGGCCGAGCCCGAGTGGGCCTACGGTTGGTGGATGGCGCTGAGCACCCCCAACCTCCACAACGAGTGGGGGGCCTACATCGTGCAGATGGAGATCCGGCAGGACGGGACGGTGCTTCAGGTCGTGGACTATTGCAACGGTCCAGACTGGAGCTACGAGAGCCGATGGGAGCTGCAACCGGACGGCTCGATTCGGGTTCTGCCAAAAGCGGGAAGCGACGAACTCCCTTTCCTGACTCCGGATGGCGGCTCGTTCTACTACTTCGACATCCTGCCCAACGGTGGTGCGTGCACGCTGCAGTTCACTCTCACCAGCGTCGGCGACCCCATTCCAGGGGGCCCGCTCGAACGGGGCCACTGGTGCATCGGCGAGTATCTGCCCCAGTTCGATGATTGCGCGCCCGAGAAATACTGCGGCGAAGAGCCGCCAGTCTGCGAGTGAGCGCAATGCTCCCTCCACCTACCGTCGCACGAAGTCGCCGCGGTTCGGGGTGTTGGCCGGTATCGGCCACGACGATGTCCCCAAAAGGACCGCGTAGACCTGCGCGCGTGCGGCGTGGCATCATCGCGGGCAGTGACCCCCCTCGAAGTCCGCTCTGCCATCGTCGCCGCGCTCGAGGCCGACCTCGTCGGCCCCTTTTTGCCCGAGGACCAACCAGGCGGCGGCGAAGAGGTGCTGCCACTACCGCCTTCGCGCTGGTATTTGACCGGGTTCTTGGCCCCGCAGGATGGCCGGGCGCCCGATCCCGACGACACCGACTCGGTCGGCGAGCTGGCGGCGGGCAGCGAGAGCCAGGCCGAGGACGCGGGCAACGACGAGCCCGAGGCCAAGCGAAAGCAGCGATTTCCGGCGTCGATGGGGCTCTCGGTGTTCTTGCCGGCCTCGGGCGGCGCCGAGGACCGGCTCGAGGTCGAGATTCGCTACGCCGAATATGTCAAAGAGGACATCGCGGAGGACAAGGAGAGCCGCGCGAGCGTGGGCTGGCGGCGGGTCCCCTGTGGGCCCTACGTGGTCCAGGTGCCGCTCGATCCGGTCGCGCTGACCAACGGGATCCGCTGGCCGGCGAGCCCGATGTTGGTCCTGCGTGGCGAGCTGCGCGAGGCGATGATCGACGATCGCCCGACGCGAGTGTTGAGCTTGTTCTTGATCAACGAGCGGCAGTCGCTCGAGCGCGACCGTGATCTCGAGTTCATCTTTCAGGTCGGGCTCACGCTCCGCCACGCGGCGGGCTTCGTGCCGCGGCCCAACCGGCGCGGCGAAGCGGCCGACGACGACGACCAGCGCGTGCTGGCCTTGATGTTCCGCGATCGAGTCGAGTGGGCGGTCGGCCACAACACCAGCGTGGTCGAGCCCACGCGCGACGCCGACGGCCAGGTCCGAACGCTGACGACCACCCAGCTGCCCCACTACGAGGTCCGCTCGGTCGGCCACGCGAAGATCGCGGGCATCGAGACCGAGATGCGCCGGCTGGCCCAGCTCGAGCAGGCCGGGCTGAGCAACGCGCTCTCGCCTTTGATCGACGCCTACACGGCTTGGATCGGCCGCCAGCGCAACACGCCGCTCGATCGCGCGAGCTTCGAAACCACTCGCGACACGCTGCTCGACAAGGCCCAGCGCGCGCGCGATCGCATGCGCGAGGGCATCGAGCTGCTCGGCCGCGACCCCGAGGTCTACGAGGCCTTCCGCTACGCGAACCTGGCCATGCACGCGGCCGCGCTGCAAGCCGACAAGTGGCGCGAGGACAAGCGCTACGGCGAGCAGCTTCAGCCGAGCTGGCGGCCCTTTCAGCTCGCCTTCATCTTGCTCAACCTGCCCTCGATCGCCGACCCGACCCACGCCGATCGCGAGGTCGCCGAGCTCATCTACTTCCCCACCGGCGGCGGCAAGACCGAGGCCTACCTGGGCTTGATCGCCTGCACGCTGGTCCTTCGCCGGCTTCGCGGCAAGTCGTCGCCCGACGAGGGCCGCGGGGTCGCGGTCGTGCTGCGCTACACCTTGCGCCTCCTGACCCTCGACCAGCTCGGCCGCGCGGCCACGCTGATGTGCGCGCTCGAGGAGCTGCGTCGACGCGAGCCCAAGAAGCTCGGCAACGCGCGCTTCAGCGTCGGTCTGTGGGTCGGCCAGAGCGCGACCGCCAACCGACTCAAAGAGGTCCACGCCGCCCTGCACGACTTCACGCCCGGCCGCACCGACTCGCCCTTTCCGCTCTCGACCTGCCCCTGGTGCGGGGCCGACATCAAGATTCACAACATCAAGCTGGTCGACGATCAGGGCAAGCCGAGCAAGACCAAGTACACGCGGGCGGTCGTCTATTGCGAGGGCGAGGGCTGCTCGTACAGCGAGCGCAAGCGGCCAGGGCAGGGGCTGCCGGTGCTCTTCGTCGACGAGCAGATCTATCAAGAGCTGCCCGACTTCCTGGTCGCGACCGTCGACAAATTCGCAATGCTGCCCTGGCGGGGCGAGGCCGGCATGCTCTTCGGTCGGGCCACGCACCTCGACGAGCTGCGCGCCTACGGGGTCATGCACGATCCGCCCAAGGGCGCGACCTTGCTGCCCCGCGGGCTCGCGCCGCCCGAGCTGATCATCCAAGACGAGCTGCACCTGATCTCGGGCCCGCTCGGGACCATGGTCGGCCTCTACGAGACCGCGATCGACTTCCTCTCGCGCCGCGAGGTCGACGGGGTCGCGCGGGTGCCCAAGGTGGTCTGCTCGACCGCCACGGCCCGGCGTGCGCGCGAGCAGATCCAGGCCCTCTTCGCCCGCGACATGGAAATCTTTCCGCCGCGCGGCATCGACGAGGGCGACAACTTCTTCGCCACGGTCTTGCGCGACGCGCCGGGTCGCCTCTACGTGGGCGTGGCCGCGCCCGGTCGGGCCTTGCGAGCGGTCTCGGTCCGGACCTACGCGACGGTCCTGGCGGCCGCGCAAAAGCACTTCGATCCCAAGGGCGCGCTCGATCAAGCGGCCGACCCCTACATGACCTTGGTCGGCTACTTCAACTCGCTGCGCGAGCTCGGCGGCATGCGGCGTCTCGTCGAGGACGAGGTCCGCACGCGCATCTCGGACATCGTCAAGGACAAGCGGCCGCATCACTGGGTCGGCCCGCATCCTTGGGCCGAGAACCGCAAGCTCGACCTGCCGGCCGAGCTGACCTCGCGCGAGCCGACCGAGCGGGTCAAAGAGACCAAGCGGCGACTCGCGGCTCGCCGCGCCGACGCCAACGCCGAAAAAGGGGCTGAGCCGCTCGACGTGGTCCTGGCCTCGAACATGATCTCGGTCGGCCTCGACGTCGATCGGCTCGGCCTGATGGTCGTGACCGGTCAGCCCAAGACCTCGAGCGAGTACATCCAAGCGACCAGCCGAGTCGGTCGCAACTATCCGGGCTTGGTCGTCACCTGCCTCAATGCCTCGCGCCCGCGCGACCGCTCGCACTACGAGCGCTTCGTCGCCTATCACGAGAGCTTCTACCGCGAGGTCGAGGCGACCAGCGTGACGCCCTTCTCGATTCAATCGCTCGATCGCGGCCTGGTCGGCACCTTGATCTCGATGATCCGCCACCAGCTGGTCGACATGACGGCCCCGCGCGGGGTCATGCGCCTTCACGACCACCGGGCCCTGGCCAACGCGATCCTCGAGGAGCTGGTCACGCGGGGCAAGCACCACCGCGAGTGGCACGACGCGGGGGCCGAGAAGCGCATCGAGGACCAGCTGCGGGCTCGTGGCAAGAACTTCCTCGACGCCTGGGAGCGGGTGATCGACAAGACTCGCGCGGGCGCGGGCGAGCGGACCTACAGCGACCTCGATCGCTCGCGGGCCGAGGGCAAGGCGCTGATGTACTTCCCGACCGATCCTCGCCCCGACGACAGCGACGAGCGTCGCTTCGTGGCCCCGACCTCGATGCGCGACGTCGAGCCGAGCACCCACATTTGGCTGCGATTCGCACAATTGGACGAGAGGCACTGATGGCCGGCCCACGCAAGAAGACCGAAGAGATCAAGCGACCCGAAGGCCAGATTCGTCAGAGCCAGATGGTCACCACATTCGGGCCCGGCTCGATGGTCGACCTCGTCGATCGTGCGGTCGTGATCGGCGGGCTCGAGCATTGGAGCTACGGCGCGCTCGGTTTCACGTCGCTCGACGATCCTCGCCTCCGCCGCTCGCTGGTCCAGCGGCTCAAGGCGCTCGACCCCAACCTCGATCTCGCGCAAGACAATTACTTTCGGATGGCGCCCGAATGCGAGATGCGCGAGGCCACGCCCAAGGTCGGCGTCAAGGCGCTCGAATTCCCGCGTTGGTTCGTATGCCAGGGCTGCCGTCGGCTCGCGCGGGCCCGCGACGCCTTCGAGGACAAGGGCGGCCGCTATCGCCATCAATGCGACAAGAACAAGCGCTCGCACGCGGTCCCGGTCCGCTTCGTGGCCGCGTGCCGCAACGGCCACTTGATGGACTTCCCCTGGGTCACCTTCGTCCACGAGCGTGGTGCCTGCGATCGGCCCGAGCTCTACCTGCACGAGGGCTCGACCGGCGACGTCGCGCGGATCTTGGTCAAGTGCAAGACCTGTGACTTGGCTCGGCCGCTCAGCCAGGCCGGCGTGCTCGGCATTCGCTGCGCTGGTGATCGGCCCTGGCTCGGGGGCAGCGCGGCCAACGAACCCGACTGCACCGAGCAAGTGAAGCTGCTGGTCCGGACGGCCTCCGACGCCTACTTCGCCCAGGTCGTCAGCGCGCTGCGCTTGCCCGACCCCAACCCCGACGCCCTGACGTTGCGCGTGCGCGAGCCCGACGTCTGGGCGCTGCTCCAGCACGCGATGAGCATCGAGCAATTGCGTGGACTCGCGATCGTGCCCAAGGTCGCGTCGGCGATCGAAGGCCACAGCTTCGAAAAGGTGTTTGTGACGCTCGAGCGCGAGCGCAACGCCAGCGCTGGAACCCAAGAGCGGCCCTTGCGAACGGCCGAGTACGAGCGCCTGACCACCGCGCCCAACGAGCAGCCAGGCGTGCTCGCGCCCGAGGGGGCCAAATTCGCGGCGTTTCAGGTGCCGGTGGCGCGGGCCGATCTGCCCGCCGGAGTCTCGCGTTTGGTCCTCGTCCCCGAATTGCGCGAGGTTCGGGTCCAGGTCTCGTTCACCCGCTTCGACTCGATCAGCGCCAACCTGCAAGGCGAGTACGACTTCACCCGCCAAAAGGTGCGCCCGGCCATGCTGACCCTGCCGACCGGCAACGAGAAGTGGTTGCCGGCCGCGGAGGTGCGAGGCGAGGGTATCTTCATTCAGCTCGATCCGGCGGCGGTCGACGCCTGGGAGCAGCGGCCGGCCGTGCAAGCGCGGGCCGAGCTGCTGCGCCGCGCCTTCTTGGCCGACGGTGGCCTCGAATTTCCGGGTGTCCGCTTTTATTTGTTGCACTCGCTCTCGCACCTGCTGCTGACGGCGATCAGCCTCGAATGTGGCTATGCCGCCAGCGCGATCCGAGAGCGAATCTATTGTTCGCCCGCCTTTCACGACGACCCGGGCATGGCCGGCTTGCTGCTCTCGACCGGCACCACCGGGTCCGAGGGTACGCTCGGCGGCCTCGTCGAAGAGGGTCGTCGCGTTCGCCACCACATGCGCGAGGCCTATGATCTCGGCCGTCTGTGCTCGAACGATCCCGTCTGTGCCGCGCACGACCCTTCGGCGGCGGGCAGCGATCGTCGGCTCGAGGGCGCCGCCTGTCATGGCTGTTTGTACGTCGCCGAATGCTCGTGCGAGCGCTTCAATCGTCACCTCGATCGGGCCTTGGTCGTGCCCACGATCGGCAACGATCCCACGATCGCGTTCTTCCAGGAGCGGCCGTGAGTCTGGTCGAGGTCAGCGAGAGCGCGCTCGAGCGACTCCGCCAGGGCCTGGCGAGCGGCACATTGCGGGCGCCGCTGGCTCGCACGGACTTGGTCGCGTTTGGCATCAATCATCAGCTCGACGCACTCGTCGGCGCGCTCGCAGGCCACTCGCGGGCGGCCTGCCTCGCGCTGCTCGACGCCGTGATCGCGGAGCGGGCCAAATACGATCGACCCGCGCCCGAGCTGGTCTGGACCGGGCCCGAAGCCGCGAGCGCGGCCGCCCGCGACACCGCCGTGGTCTTGCGCGAGCTATTCGAATCGGCCCACGAAAGGGTCGTGCTCGCCGGCTATTCGTTCGCGAACGCCCACGCGGTCTTGCAGCCATTGTCGAGGGTGATGGCGGCGCGAGGGGTCGACGCCAAGTTCTTCGTCGACATCGAGCAAGTCAGCCGCGCGCCCGCGGACCCCGACGCCCACGCGCAGACGCTCTTGCAAGCCTGGGTCGACGCGAGCTGGCCCTTTGGTCCGCCCTTTCCCGAGCTCCATTGCGATCGGCGTGGGCTACAGCCAGGACCGCCCTGGACGAGCATGCACGCCAAATGCGTGG
>JAMHUH010000691.1:0-5052 GCA_035904925.1 Nannocystaceae bacterium | reverse complement strand
GTCGTCGAAGACCGCGTGGCTGCAGGTCAGATCGCAGCTGTTGCCCGCGCAGCAGTCGCTGTCTTGCGCGCAGCTCGAGCCCTCGAGATCGAGCAGACCCTGGCCATCGGCGTCGGCCCCCGGCTCGCTGGCCCAGCTCGAGAGCCCCAAGTAGGCCCACGAGCTGCGTGCCCGCCGAACGTCCGTGCACGCACCCTCGGCGTCGCGGGCCAAGCAGACGCAGGGCCCCTTGATCGGGTTGCCGTCGAGGCTCCACCCGACGATGCCCGACTCATGTGTGCACGCGCCCGCGAGCCCGGCCGCGAAGTCGAAGCTCGAGGCGGCGCTGACGTAGGAGTTGGCGGGCGTGTTGTCGGCCTCGAGTTCGAAGCAGGCCTCGAGCACGCCGTGGGCGTGGGCGGTGTTGCCGGTGTGGGCACCACACAGATCGAGGGCCGCGCCCGCGCCCAGGTTGTTGGCGTCGACGTACTCCTCGCCCGCCATGTCGGGGTAGGCGAACACCGGCGAGCCCCAGGGATCGGGCATGCTGGCCTCGTTGGGCCCGAACACCGGCAGGCCGTTGATCAACGTCGCGACCGTGTCGAGGCAGGTGATCTTGTGGGTCGTCATCGGCTGCCCGCCGACTTCGAATTCGAGCAGCGCGTTGCCGGTGCCGAGGCACAGACCGCTGGGCTCGGCGTCGGTACCCTGGCTCGGGTCGGCGACGAATTGGTTGTAGGCATCGACGCAGCCGAGCTGCTCGGCCGCGAGGTCGGCGGTGCCCGTGGGCGCGCTGGGCACGAGCGGCTGGCGATAGATCGCGATGTTGGGCGCGAGCGGGTTGGGCGTGGTCTGAACGAAGTCGTAGTGCATCAGCCCGTTGCTGGCGATGTACACGTAGGTCGCGTCGCAGCGGGCCTCGACGCAAGGCGCGAGCTGGGTGCCCGTGCCGTCGTCGATCGTCAGGCCGCTCATGTTCATCAGCGAGCCGACGACCTCGGACGCGACGCCATCACAAGGGCCGACCGAGGTCGCGTCCGGGTAGCTGTCGAGCAGCCCGGCCCAGAGATCCTCGGCGCACTCCGAGGGGCCGCCGGTCCCATCGGTGTTGCCATCCGTGCCGGCATCGGTGCCGTCCGTCCCCGTCTCGCTGCCTTGACTGGTCGAGTCACCATCGCCGACCTCGTCATCGGTCGAGGTCGAGTCGTCCGTGCAAGCCAGCGGAGCGATCAAGGTGAAGAGCAGGGCGCGAGTACGAGGCGAGGGCATCAGCATGGTTGGATGCTTCGCCCACCGGCGCTTGCGAACCAGCAACGACTCGTGAGCAGCTCGTAAAGTCGAGCGCGAATTCAGCCTGGCGTTGAATCGACTCGAATCGGCCCCTACGCGGGCTCGAGACGCGACGCCGAGGCGGCGCCACGCCGAGGGCGCGGAGATTACACGAAATCTTGTTACGACCGAGTTACGAAAGCCGGACAATCGGCCCGAGTGGACCCAGGCAGACCCTTCGGATAAGTTCCGCCGCGGAGAACTACGCATGGGGCTACAAGACATGGTTCGTTGGCTCCTGCCCCGCGAGGAGACGTTTTACAGCTTGATCGAGCGCCAGTGCGAGACGCTCGACAAGGCCGCCCAGGCGCTGGCCCAGTTCGCCGACGGCACGCCCGCCGAAGAGGTCCACCAGACCGTCCTGGACCTCGAGCATCAAGCCGACGAGCTGGTCTACCAGGTCGAGGAGCGCTTCGCCGAGGTCTTCGTCACCCCGATCGACCGCGAGGACATCCAGGCGCTGGTCGTGTCGATCGACGACATCGTCGACCTGCTCAACCTGACCGCGCGGACCTTCGTGCTCTACGACGTGCCCGAGCCCACGGCCCCGATGGTCGAGCTGATGCGCTTGCTGGTGACCATGGCCGCGGTCCTGCGGGCCGAGATCCCGGCCCTGCGCAAGCACGAGTACACCAAGCTGATCGCGGCCGCGCGCGTGCTCAAGACCCACGAGAAGGAGGGTGACCGCATCTTCCGAACGGCCGTCAGCGAGCTGTTCCGCAACCCCGACATCGACGCCAAGGTGTTGATCCGCGACAAGGAGGTGCTCGAAGACCTCGAGAACGCGATCGACAAGTTCGAGACCGTCGCCGAGCGGCTCAAGAACCTGGCGGTCAAGCATGGTTAGCGTCCTCACCTTGCTGATCTTCGTGATCATCGCGGCGTTGGTGTTCGACTACATCAACGGCTTCCACGACGCCGCCAACGCGATCGCCACCGTCGTCTCGACCGGCGTGCTGCCGATCCGGACCGCCGTCATCCTCGCCGGCATCCTCAACTTCGGCGGAGCGATCACTGGCACCGCGGTCGCCAAGACCATCGCGTCGGGCTTCGCCGATCCGGCGATCGTCACCCAGGTCGTCGTGCTCGGGGCGTTGATCGGCGCGAGCATCTGGAACCTGCTGACCTGGTGGTACGGGATCCCCTCGAGCTCCTCGCACGCGCTGATCGGCGGGCTCGCTGGGGCCGTGGTCGCCCACGCGGGCGTCTCGGCGTTCAACTGGGAGACCCTGATCGGCAAGGTCCTGATCCCGCTGGTCGCCTCTCCCCTGCTCGGCTTCGTCGCGGCCTTCTTCTTGATGATCGGGCTGCTCTGGATGGTCCGCAACGTCCGACCCGCGAAGGTTCAGGTCGGCTCGCGCTGGGCCCAGCTGGTCTCGGCCTCGACCATGGCCTTCTCGCACGGCTCCAACGACGCCCAAAAAGCGATGGGCATCATCACCCTCGCGCTGGTCTCGTTCACCGCGGGCGGCAGCGTCGGCATGCCGCAGTGGATGCTGCCCAAGGACGGCCACGTGCCGACTTGGGTCGTGTTCGCCTGCGCGATGGCGATCGGCCTCGGCACCATGGCCGGCGGCAAGCGGATCATCAAGACCAGGGGCGCGAAGATCATCAAGATCACGCCGATTCAGGGCTTCGCGGCCGAGACCGCGGGATCGGCCACGATCCTGACCGCCAGCATGATGGGCATCCCCGTCTCGACCACCCACTGCATCAGCGCCTGCATCATGGGCGTCGGCGCGAGCAAGCGGCTCTCGGCGGTGCGCTGGGGCGTCGCCGGCAACATCGTGCTCGCGTGGGTGCTGACCATCCCGCTGAGCGCCGGCTTTGCGTTCCTCGCCGTGCTCGGGCTTCGCACGGTGTTCGGGCCCGACGCCTGAGCCCAATGGCCAGGCTGAACCAAGTCAGCCTGAAAACCCGAGTCAGCCACCCGTGGCTGAAAACCCGAGTCAGCCACCCGTGGCTGAAAACACGATCGACGCGGTGCCAGGGAACTCGAGCGAGGTCGAGGCCTCGACCCGGTCGCCGAGCGCCCCCGTGGTCACGCAGCGCCCGAGCTCGGGATCGGCCTCGCAGTCGCAGTCGCCCGAGCTGCACGCGAGGGTCGACGAGCTGAAGGCCCGCAGGGTGTAGCTGCCGGGCTCGGCGGGCTCACGCAACACGCAGTTCAGATCGACCTCGGAGGGCATGTCGACGCAAGCGGCCGGAACGGTCTCGGCAGCCGCGACGATCCTGATCGCAGGCACGACGACCGACCACGTCGCGCCTGGCTCGAGCCGTTGGACGTAGGAAAAGTCGATGCAGTCGACCCCGCAGCTCAGACAGTTGGCCTCGCCCGGCTCCATCACCTCGGGACAAAAGCACTCGCAGCCGAAGGGTGCGAAGGCGACGGGGTCGCCCTGTGCGTCGGTCATCGAGAAGGGTTGGCCGACGCAATCGACCTCGATGTAGACCGGAACGTCGCGCAGGTTGACGAAATCGACCTGCCAGTCCTCGCTCGGCGCTTCTTCCTCGAAGCCCGTGCAGTCGGCCGACGGCTCCGGGTCACAGCCGAGCGTGCCACCGACCAGACCGACGACGAGCGAGAGCCCGAGCACAACGACAGGACGAGTTTTGACCTTCACGAGGATCGAGTGCCCCGAGGGTCGCGAACGATCAGGTCTTCGATCGAAACAATCAGCCGCCGAGCTCACGCTCGGCCCGCTCGACCTCGGCGACCGAGAGCTCCCAGCGCGAGGTCAGCAGCTCGAGCTCGTCGGCGCTGGCTTGGTAGGCGTCGAGCAGGCTGCGGCGGCGGGGCTCGTCCTGGTAGACGGCCGGATCGGCCAGCTCGACCGAACGCTGCTTTTGCGCGACCTCGAGCTCGGCGATCCGGCCCTCGAACTCGACGACCTTCTTTTGCAGCGGCCCGAGCTTGCGCGAGCGCTGGGATCGAAGCTCGGCCTCCTTGCGCTTGCGCTCGCGCTCGGCCTGGCGGTCCTCGATCTTCGCGGGCTCCGGCGCGGCGACCTCGACTGGCTTGCTCGGCTTGGTTGCCATGCCCTCGGCCTTGCCCGCCTTGGGCTTGGTCTCGGCGCTGCTCGGCTGCTTGGTCGGCCCGGCCTTGCCGTCGGCGACGGCGTCGAGCTGCTCGCCACGCAAGACCGAGCTGTGCATGTATTCGTCGAGCGTGCCCGGATAGATCTCGACCGTGCCGTCGTGGACGTTCCAGATCTTGGTCGCGAGCGCGCGGACGAAGCTGCGGTTGTGGCTGACGAAGAGCAGCGTGCCGTCGTAGGTCGCGAGCGACTCGGCCAAGCTCTCGCTCGACTCGAGGTCGAGGTGGTTGGTCGGCTCGTCCATCAGCATCAGGTTGCCCGGCTTGATCAGCAGCCGGGCCAGGGCCACGCGCGCCCGCTCGCCGCCCGAGAGCACGCTGATCGACTTGTCGACGTCGTCGCCCGAGAACAAGAACGCGCCGAGCACCGCACGAACCCGGGTCTGGCCCGAGTGGGGATCTTGGCGCGCGACCTCTTCGAACACGGTGGCCGAGCGATCGAGCGTGTCGGCGTGGTGCTGGGCGTAGTAGCCGGGCGTGACCTTGTGGCCGAGCTCGAGCGTGCCCGAGTCGAAGGGAATCTCGCCGGCGATCATCCGCAGCAAGGTGGTCTTGCCGGCCCCGTTGACCCCGATGATGCCGATCTTGTCGCCCCGCATGACCCGTAGATCGACGCCGGGGAAGACCACGTGATCACCATAGGCCTT
>JAMHUH010000690.1:0-1761 GCA_035904925.1 Nannocystaceae bacterium | reverse complement strand
CAACGGCACGATCCGCAGGACCAGCTACGAGCCCGCGCGCGGCTGGCTGACCCGGATTCGCGTCGACAAGGGCAGCACCAACCTGCTCGACCATGGCTACCAGGACCGCGACGCGATCGGGCTGCTGCGCTCGATCACGAGCACCAACGCCGCGCAGTCGGCCACCGGCACCTGGCACACCGATCACACGACCGGAATCACCTACGACTCGCAGTATCGAATGCTGACGGCGACCGGCGACGCCAACTCGATCGCCAGCCTGGCCGCCAACCCGGCGTCGTCGCGCGGCAAGTGGACGGTCACGATGCGCTACTCGCCGACCGGCGAGATCCTCTCGCGCAACGCCCAGCTGCTCGAGTCCTCGCGCACGACGATCGGCCTGCAGGGCGACTATTGCTACTCGAGCACCAACCGGCACGCGGTCCGCAACGTGGTCGATCCCGGGCGTGGTTGTGATCCCACCGCGTGGCCGCAGTCCTACGCGCCGCCGAGCTTCACCTACGACGCGGGCGGCAACATGCTCACCCACCGCTCGCCGAGCTCGACGATCACCTGGAATGGTGACGGACGTCCGACCCAGATGGCGGTCGGTGGCGCGACCCAAGCGTTCGTCTACGAGGGCCAGGGCCATCGAATCAAGGCGATCTCGGGCAGCGTGTCCAGCTACTACGACGGCGACTTCGAGTGGTCGGGCACGGGCACGACCAAGTTGCTGCGGGTCGCCGGGCAAGTGATCGCCCGCCGGGTGTCGTCGAAGTGGACGCCGCCGAGCGTCGGCGGCAGCTCGAGCAACCCGACCTGGACGACCCAGTACGTGCACCAAAACCACCTCGGCAGCTTCGTGCTGATCACCGACGAGCAAGGCAACCCGGTCGCCCGGACGATCTACTCGCCCTGGGGCGAGCGGATCGCCGGCAGCAAGACCGGCAGCCACGGCTTCTCCGGCGAGCGCGAGGACGACACCGGGCTGATCTATCTGAACGCCCGCTACTACGACCCGACGCTCTCGCGCTTCGTGTCGGCCGATCCGATGACGCCCGGCAAGTCGCTCGGCAGCCTCGATCGCTACGCCTATGCGCTCGACAACCCCTTGCGTTGGGTCGATCCGACTGGCCACCGCGCCGAGGTCGATCCAATCGAGAGCAAGCGCAAGGCCGGCGCCAAGGCGAGCGCCTCGCTCGGCTCGAAGTCG
The DNA here is from genome assembly GCA_035904925.1 of Nannocystaceae bacterium. GTDB lineage: Bacteria > Myxococcota_A > Polyangia > Nannocystales > Nannocystaceae > Plesiocystis. The sequence goes on along the minus strand of JAMHUH010000690.1, from coordinate 569 downwards.
AAGTCGACGCCGCTGCCAGGCTCGCCGCCGCCGAGCTCGACCCCCGCGCCACCCGGCGGGACCGCGACGCCGACCCCCACGCCGCACCCGGTCGCTCCAGGCACGCCCTCGCCACCGGCCGCGCCTGCGGGCCCGAGCGTCGTCACTCAGGTGGCCGTGGCCATCTACGAGCCCGTGACCAGCTACATGATGGCCTCGTACACCAGCAGCACGCCGACCTACGGTAGCCAAACTTGGACCGCGCAGCCCGGCAATGGCTGGGGTGTGTATTGGATCGATCAGAACGGGACCGAGCACCAAGTCGACTTCGCCGATGCGGTGAAGTACGCCGGGATCGATCCGCCCGACAAGCGCGACCCCAACATGTGGTTCGCCGACAAGGCGTTCGAGTACATCGGCGAGCGCAGCTACGGACAGGGCCAGGTGTTCTGGGACGCCATGGAAGGCGGGCTCGGCACCGACGTGCTCGCGGCCGTCTGCCAGATCCACGACGTGCAGTTCGAGTACGGCTGGGCCCAGGCCGACGGCAACGTCGATGCTCAGCACGCGGCCGGCGGCATGAGCCTCAA
>JAMHUH010000689.1:0-12561 GCA_035904925.1 Nannocystaceae bacterium | reverse complement strand
AACTTGAACGTTGTTGAGAATCGTCCTTCGATCCTCGTCGGTGTTTGCTCGTCGATATTCCGCCCATTCATCACGGATCGCGTTCTCGCCATGCTCGACGATGTCATGGATGAGTTTGGCGACTCGTGGTGGTGTTGGTGACCGGTACTCGTAGTCCGACAGTGTGTAGGTTTCGTTTTTCAAGTGACTCGCTCGACTCAGCGCATCACGAAAAAACAGGACTGCGAGTGCGGGCGGCGGTGCGGACTTCTTAGTCGTTGACATTTTCTGGCGTCTCTAGCGTTGTTCCGAGCGTCGCCACGGAGACCTCTTCGGTCAAACTCTGGTTGAGCGCACGCATGAATCGTTCGAGGTTGTCGAGTTCGATCGAGTTGATACTCGTAGCTGGGCTCGGTGTTGCCAACGTGTTGAGATTGGACTCGAACGACTGGAGCAGCGAGTGAACTTCGGATACTCGGCTCGCCAGGGAGAGACGCCGAATGACGCTCAGGGCTCGGGTCGCTGCAGGAATGCTCTCCGCGGAATAACCAAGTTGTTCTTGCGAACCAGCGACAGAGGCGGCGCCCCGGCGCATCTCGAGCAGCAACTGCGCTGCTAGTTCGAGCGACTCGTACGCCTCGGGCTGGGGAGGACGACCAGCACGAATACAGGTGATTGCCCGCAGTGCACGATTGGTGACGAAAGCGTACTTCATTGCCATGATTTGCTTTGCGTCGTACATGGGGTTGCTCAGTGAGGCGATTCGCCGGATGCTTTGGCAGGACCTGCGAAGAGCATTGTAGGCGCACGTAGGCACGAAATACAACCGCAAACTCATCCTGACTCCGCTCCGATCACACCGCCAGCGACGACTTGCGTCGACATGTATGGGCGTCGGATACATTCGTCTGGACCAGTTGCGCGTGCATCGCGCTCGATGACGTATCGCCTGTGTTGATGCTTTCGCCGCGCCGCAGCCCTCGTTGACAGCCCAGACTCGAGCGTGGGATGGCTTGGCCATGTCGACGCTCGAAGCGACGTGCAGTGGCGGTGGTCCGGTCATCGCTCTACCGGTGGAGTTGGCCGCGACCTGGCGTGGGACGAGCCCGCCGGTCGGCGCGGTGGTCCCCGAGGGCTGGACGTGGGGCAAGGCCGGAGTGGTCTGCGACTACGATCGCGCTTGCGACAGCGAGGCCCTGCGCGACTTCGACTTCACGCCCAGCGGCGGCGTCGGTTGGCTGGACGTCGGCGATGGCGCGGCGCTGATCCTCGACGCCGAGCTGATGACCGCGTGGCTGCCCGACGCCGAGGGTGGCTACGTGATCCGCAACTATCCCGACGAGACGCTCGACGAAGCGGCGGCGCGGGGCTTCGTGGCCGAAGCCGACGCGGCAGGTTGGCGCGAGCTCTCGCTCGAGTGGACGCTCCAAGGCGGCCTGGTTTTGTTCGACTCGGCCTACCCGGGCGCGGCCGAGGCCGCGGACATCGAGGCGAGCGACGGGGTGGCCGTCGCTGCGATCGCGGCGGGGACCTACGCGGTCGCGATCGCGACCACGCCGGCCGAGATCGATGTGATCCGACTTCGCCGAATTCGCTGACTTCGCTGAATCAAGGCGGGATCGTGCAGACGCCCACGTCGTCGTATCCGGGCGGCGCCGTGCCGAGCTCGAAGAAGGCGGTGCAGACCGTGCCGGGCTGGGCCGCGCAGCCGGTGTCGCCGCCCGTGACATCGCAAAAGCCGGTGCAGCAGCTCGCGCCCGCGCAGCTCGGCAGCGAGGTCGCGTCGGCGCACAGGTTGCCCGGCATGCAGTCGTTGATGAACCCGCAGGGCTCACCGGTGGCGATCCCAGGCGGCGCTTCGAAGATGCACGCGAACTCGTTGTTTGCCCAATAGCAGCCGAGCCCCTCCGCACAATCTTGCAGGAGGGGGTCGCAGTCCGTAATGCAGACGAAGATGACGCCATCATCCGAGAGCAGGCAGGATGACGCGGGCGGGCACATCGGGAGATCGGGCGAGCCCGTACAAATGGCCGCACATTCACCGATGAGCTGGCCATCGACCTCCACGGCGTTCCAGCAGATCGAGCTCGCGTCGCAGTCGTCGGTCGCCTCGATGAACCCGTCCCAGACGCAGGCCTCGCCCGGCTGCTGATCACCCAGGACCGGCACGCACTTGCTGGCGTTCCAGATGCCCCCGTCCATGGAATAGGGCACGCACTTCTCCCCGGGTGGACAGTCTTGCGCGAACGAGTCGCAGCCGTCGCCGGGCGTGTCGTTCATCGGCACGAACCCAGCCTCGGTCGATGTCGATGTCGATGTCGAGGTCGAGGTCGTCGAGCTGGTCGACTCGTCGCTCGTCGAAGACTCGCTCGTCGAAGACTCGCTCGCGGAGGTCGTGGTCCCGGCCTCGTCGTCGAGTCCGATCGCCGGCGGGGCGCAGGCGATCAGCGAGATCAGCGTCGACAGGAGGATCGTGTTGCGCATGGGCTTGGTTCGCCGAGTTTGGAAGCGCCGCATGGGCTAAAACTTCTAAAACTAAGCTATCTTACCCGGTAAAACTGATCAATCTCCAGGATCCAACAGCCGCAGGAGTGTAGGTCAGCCAACACTCCTGCGGCAGCAAAAATCAAGACTCCTCGTCGCCGGTGCCGAGCAAGAAGCGAAGATCGTCGAGCGCTTGCTGGGTCGGCACGCCCTGCTGCGAGAGCGCGATGACGGCCTGCTGCATGCGGGCCTCGTGGGTCTCGCCTGGGTTGGCGTGAAATTGCTGGACGACCGCGGCGTAGCGCGAGTCGGCCATCAGGGCGGCGCGGCGCTTCTTGTCGGCGGCGCCGCTGAGCAGCAGCACCGGCGCGCCGACGACCACGATCAGACCCAGGATCACGCCGCCGGGCGGGAGGTAATAACGAGTCGGCTTCTTGACCTCGGACTCGGGGATCCCGGCGATCTCGGCCAGATCCGCGACCGTGCCGACCTCGTAGGAGAAGCCATCGGCGGTCTCGTTGAACACGCACAGCTCGGAGTCCCAGCGGACGATGTCGAGCCAGAACACGCCGAAGCGCGAGTATTTGACGCCGACTTTGAGCGGGCCCGAGCCGGGTGGCAGATCGAGCTCGGCTTGGATCGCGGCGGGGATCTCGGCGATCTCCATCACGTCTTCACCCGTGTTGATGATCATGATCCCGCGTCGCGCCTCGGCGACGTTGGAGGTGCCGAGCACGAGCGCAAAGCCGACGGTGGCGAGCAGGGTGGAACCTATGTGTTGGAGCATGGGTCAGGATACGCCAGCAGCCCGTGGCGCAACCCAGGGAGGTGTCGTGATGGGTTGCGCCACGGGCTGCTTGGGCGCGGGCTTGGCGGCAAGCTGCGATGCGACCGCCGCAGGGCTTGCACGCGACTCGATCCAGGGGCAGGAAGGGCCATGCTTCGCCGGCTGCTGCTGACCACGACGCTCGCCCTCACGCTGCTCGCCTGCCGCGAGCCGCGAGCGATGCGGGTCGAGCTGGCGGTCGAGGGCATGACCTGCGACTCGTGCGTGAAGGCGATCGAGCACGAGCTGGGCAAAATGCCGGGCGTGGCCAGCTGCAAGGTCGATCTCGAGGCGGGTAAGGCCACGGTCGAGTACCGCGAGGGCGAGGTCGAGCCCGCGCAGCTGGCCGCGGCGGTCGACAAGCTCGGCTACGAGGCCGAGGCCGGCTCGCCTGCGCCGATCGAATGAGTCAGTCGCGACGCGCGGGCAAGTTCGCGATCAAGGCCTGGCTCTCGAGCGGCGCGAACCCGGAGGGCGCCTCGCCCGAGAGCAAGAAGCTCAGCGTGTCGTCCTCGTGCTGCGCCCAAGCCAGCCCCGCGGGCGTGCCGGTCAGGAACTGCAGCTTGGTGTGGGCCGCGATCGGATGCAGGGCGTCGTCGATGCGCCAGAGCTTGCCGCGGTCGGCCAGCCAGGCCGACTGCGTGTCGTTGATCAAGGTCGCGGCCGCCGAGACCTCGCTCAGCAGGGTCTGGGTCGTGTCGCCCGACTTGCGGTAGAGCGTCGGACGCCGCTCGTCGCCCTCGAGCTCGGTGACGAGCTCGCTGACGAGATAGACGATCCCATCGCCGGCCCAGGCGACGCGGATGATCAGCGCGCGATCGGCCGAGGCCTCGAGCTCGGCCGCGACCTCGAGCGTGCTGAAGGGCGCCTTCGAACGCAGGACCAAGGCGTGCTCGCGGCGTCCGGCCCAGATCAATTCGTCGCGGCGGACGGCCAGCTCGCCCAGCGCCTCGGTCCCGGCGAAGCTCGTCCGCCGGACCTCGCCGCTGGTCAACGAGACATGGACGAGCGCGCCCTGTCCGAGGCCCGCGACCTGATCGCCGACCAGCACGGGATCGCTTTCGACCTCGAGCGCGGCGATCCGCTCGACCGCGCCCTCGCCCGAAGTCGCGAGCCCGAACACGCTCGTGCAGGGCTCGCTCGCGCAGCCCGAGGGATCGTCACCGAACAAGATCAGGCGATCGCGATGCACACCGAGCAGGGTCATCGGGCCGGGCAGCTCGATCACCCGCAGGTAGGGCTTGGCGGCCCCGCGATCGTAGGCGAGCACACGCGGGCCGACGCCCAGGTAGTAGTTGCCGCGCTGGTCGAGCGCGAGCTCGAGCCGCTGCCGCTCGACGAAGACCTCGGGGATGTCTTGGGCGCCGCGCAGGCGCAAGAAGGTGTGGCCGACGAGGGCTTCTTGGTCGGCCGGGATGCTCGTGGACTTGGAGGGGTCGGCTTGGTTCGGATGGTCACGCTCGCACGCGAGGCCGAGCGCGGCCGCGAGCGCGGCGACGAGGAGTCCTCGACCTCGACGGGTCGGCTCGGGGGGCTCGGGCATGGGGGACCTTAACACCGACCGCAGCAAAAGATCGTGGGGGATCCTTCGCGGTGGATCCAGAACGCCATCGCCCGCGAAGGATCCCCGAGTCAGCCCTCGAAGAGCCGATCGAGCTCGGCCCGATGCTGACCGAGCATCCAGCTCGAGAAGTGGGCGAGCATGGCGACGTCGGTCTCGCATAGCTGGGTGCGCACGACCGAGATGTTGGGGAAGCGCCAGGGCAGCTGCATGCGGACGGCGAGATCGATCTGCGCGGTCCAGCGCTTGGCCGGGCTGAGCAAGATCCACAGGACGCGGACCCTCCGGCCGCCGCGGATCGCGAATTTGTCGTTGCGCACGAGCTCGAGGTCTTGCTCGACGACGATCGGCTCGCCCGCGTCGTGGAGCGCGGACATGCGCGCGACGAGGGCTTCGAATTCGCCCTTGTCGCTGGCGAAGATCTGGTTGCCGGCGAAGTCGGGGTTGCCGGAGCCCGTCTGGCTGTAGCGGCGATAGCCGCCCTCGAGGACGTCGTACTCGCGAAACCCGAAGAGCGCGGCGATCTGGCGGGCGACGATCTTCTCCCCGGCGATGTGCTGGAAGGGTCGGCCCGCGCTGATCAGCGCGATCACCCGGTCGATGTCTTCGTAGGCGAGCAGGTTGGCGATCCCGGTGTTCTCGAGCGAGCCAGCGTCGACGAAGCGCGCGCGCGCGGTCCGGTTCGCGGGCCAGAGCGGCGAGAAGTAGTCGAGCGTCGGGCACAGCAGCTCGAGCCCTTTGTCGCCAGCGGTCTCGGAGTAGGCGGCCGAGCTGATCCCGGCGATGTCGCTGAGCGCGAGCGGGTTGCGTTGGGCGAGCAGCGGTCGTTCACGCGTGCCGGCCTCCCAGCGGCCGCCGAAGGCGTAGCTGGACACGCCGCCGCCACCGACCTCGAGCTGATCGAGCGTGCCGATCTGCGAGCCCATCACGCCCGAGAACCAGGGCGTGAATTGGACCGGCGCGAGCACTTCGGCGCCCGTCGGGCCGTCGACGCGCATGGCCCCGTTGACGATCAAGAAGGGCCGCGGCATCGCCTCGCTCTGCCGGATCAGGTGGCAGCGGTGATCGAGCTGCGGGTTGGCCATGCGGATGATGTTGGCCATCGTCTCGTCGGCCGCGAAGAAGTCGGAAGGGTGGTGGTCGGCGTCGAAGTGGGCGAGATCGAAGTGACCGAGCAGCTGCTCGCCGATCTGTCGAGTCCACAGGCGATCGGCGGGCGCACCCTCGAAGGTGTCGCGCAGGGCCTCGCCGACGATCGCGGGCAGCGACATGCCGAGCCGGGTCAGCGGCACGCCGAAGTTGCCCGCGCTCAGCGAACCATCGACGTCCCAGCGCAGCTCGCTGGGATCGGCGAGGTACTCACCGAGGAACTCGTGCTCGTCGAAGTGATCGGGCAAGAAGGTGAAGGGGACCGCGAACCAGCTCCCGCCCGAGACGCTGGAGATGGCTCGAACATGGCGCAGCAGGCCAAAGTGGTGCAGCGCTCGGACCACCCCCATGGACGCGCTCGCAGCCCGCGAGCCGCCGCCGCCGAGCGCGAGGCCGACGTTGCCGGGGGTCCGCGGACGGCGGGCGAATCGGGTCACGCTCAGCCCCGGATCGGTGAGCGTCGTGCGGGCCTTCACGCTGTACTCGCGACTCATCGGGTCCGAGCATCGCGAAATTCCGCGCTAGCGTGGGCGGCATGTCGAGAGCGCTCCGCTTTGGCGCGTCGGGTCAATGGCTCTGGCGTGCGCGGTCACGCGCCCGCTCGCGCGGGCCTGCATGCTGGGCGCCAACGAGGACCCGATGGCACAGACACGAGGACTTTCGCTGCCCCTGATCTCCCGCACCGCCGCGCCGAACGACTCGGTGATCTTGCCCGACTCTTGGTATGCGATCGCGCCCGCGGCTGCGATCCGAGCCGATCGTCCGCTCGCGCTCGAGCGCCTCGGCCAGCGCTGGGTGGCCTGGCGCGACGTTCGGGGCGATGTCGCGCTGCTGCCCGCACCCTGTCCCCACCGCGGGGCCGATCTCTCGCTCGGGCGCGTGCGCGCGGGCGAGATCGAGTGCCCCTATCACGGCTTTCGCTTCACGGGCGCGGGTGCGTGCACGGCCATGCCCTGCGAAGGGCCCGACGCCAAGATCCCGGCGCGGATGCGGGCCGAGGTGCCGATCGTTCGCGAGGCGCACGGGCTGATCTGGCTGTGGCAGGGTGAGGCTCGCGAGGATCTGCCCGGCCTGCCGTGGATCGAGGGCTCGCCGGTGCCGACGCGAAGGAACGCCAAGATCGAGGACGTCTGGCCGGTCAGCTTCACGCGGATCATGGAGGGCATGCAGGACATCCACCACCTGCCCTTCGCCCACCGCAAGATCGATCCCTTCGAGCGCATGCGCCTCGACCCCACGCACACCGAGATCGAGCATGGCCAAGATGGTGTCGCGCGAATCCACAGCGTCGCGACCATCCGCCACGAGCACGAGGCGCCCGAGAAGGGCTACACCTTTCGGATCGACACCGCCTTCCCAGGGCTGATTCGGCTCGGCTTCGACGACTCCAAGCTGGTCGGGACGATCGTGCTCTGCCCGGTCGACGCCGAGCGAACCTGGCTCTGGGCCTGCTATCAGATCGAGACTCGCTTGGGCGGGGTAATCGATCGCCTGGTGTCCGAGCTCTCGCTCTGGTTCGAGTTTCGCTTCGTCCAGCCCGACGATCTGCGCATGACCTCGACCTCGCGGCCGCAGGCGTGCACGATCGCCGACCACGTGCTCGTGCGCGCCGATGGGCCGATCGCGGCGTGGCATAAGCTTCGGCGGCAGCGGCTTGGACAGCACGCGCACGAGCACGATCCGATTGCCGCGGAGTCCGACGACAAGCTCCGCGCTCAGGCCTGAGTCGCGGCGCGATCCAAGCGATCACGCAGGGCCGACCAGGCGCCGGTCTCGGGCAGGCGCTCGACGAGGATCCGCGGGCAGCCGAGCTCGTCGAGCGTGTAGAGGGCCGCGTAGAGCAAGCGAGCGTAGATCTTGGGATCCTCGGAGAGCTCGAGCACGTGGTCGAGGCCTTCGAACTCGGCCGGGCTGCGCACGATGGCGCCGACCGGGCCGGGTCCGGCTTGGGCGAGCGCGCTCATGCTCGCGCGCTCGACCAGCTCGACTCGAGCGTTGGGCGAGTAGTGCCGGGCCGCGAGCCCGGGCGAGGCGCGGGGGAGCTCTTCGGCGAGCGCCTCGATCCGCCCGAGCGGGCCCGTGATCGCCTCGATCATGCTGGTCTCGAGCCCGCCCGGTCGCAGCAGCATGGGCTGGGCGCCGGTCAGATCGACGACGGTCGACTCGATGCCGATCGGGGTCGGGCCGCCGTCGATCAACCAGGCGATCGCGTCGAGCCCGAGCGAGCGCTCGACATGCGCGGCGGTGGTCGGCGAGACGCTCTGGTAGCGGTTGGCGCTCGGGGCCGCGATCGGGATCGCGGCCGCGCTCAGCAACGCCCGCGCGACCGGATGCGCCGGGGCTCGCAGCGCGACGCTCGCGAGCCCGGCGGTCACGAGGTCGGGCACGATCGCCTGCTTGGGCACGACCAAAGTCAGCGGACCCGGCCAGAACTTGGCGCTCAGCTGCTCGGCCAGGCTCGACCACTCGCGGGCCAAGCTGCGCGCCGCGTCGCCATCGAGCACGTGGACGATCAGCGGGTGGTGGCTGGGCCGGCGCTTGGCCGCGTAGATCCGCGCGACCGCTCGCTCGTCGAGCGCCGCCGCGCCGAGGCCATAGACGGTCTCGGTCGGGAACGCGACCAGCTCACCCGCGCGCAAGGCCGCGGCCGCGGGCGCGAGCGCGGCGAGGTCGGGGTCCAGGGGGTCGACGCGGAGGATCGGCACGGCGCGCGAGTGTACGGTCGCGCGGCCCGGCTTGCAGCAGTTCACTCGTGCCGGAGCGCGTCGATCGGGTTGAGGCGGGCGGCCTTGCGCGCGGGCACGTAGCCGAACACGACGCCGATCGTGGCCGCGACCGCGAACGCGATCAGCACGACCTGGCCGGAGATCACCAGCGGCATGTCGAGCTGGCGAACCAGCAGCAAGGTCCCGCCGACCCCGAGGACCACGCCGATGAAGCCGCCGAGCAGCGAGAGCACGATCGCCTCGACCAGGAACTGCAAGAGCACCTCGCGGGCGCGCGCGCCGATCGCGAGGCGCACGCCGATCTCGCGGGTCCGCTCGGTGACCGAGACCAGCATGATGTTCATGATCCCGATCCCGCCGACCAGCAGGCTGACCGCCGCGATCGCGCCGAGCAGCCCGGTCAAGGTCGCGGTCGTGCTCGCGAGCGCGTCGGCGATCTCCTGCATGTCGCGCACGTAGAAGTCGTCCTCGGCGCCCAGACGGATGCCCCGACGCTTGCGCAGCAGCGCCTCGAGCTCGTCCTTGATCGCCTTGGTCGTGCCCTCTTCGAGCGCCGACACGTAGATGGTCGAGACGTCGTCGTTGCCGATCAAGCGCCGCTGCACGGCGCTCAGCGGCATCAAGATCACGTCGTCTTGGTTCATGCCGAGCGACTGGCCCTTGGACTCGAGCACGCCGATCACCTGGCAGGGCGTGCGACCGATCCGCAGGCTGCTGCCGAGCGCTTCGTCGCCGCTGGTGGGATCGTAGAGCTCGTCGACGATCGTCTGGCCGATGATGCACACGGCCGCGCCGCTCAGCTCGCGCTCTTCGAAGGCGCGACCCTGGGCGATGTCCATGCTCCGAACCTCGAGCAGCTCGTTGGTCCCGCCGGTGATCGTGGTCGTGTAGCTGCCGCTGCCGTGGACGACCGTCTCGCGCACGCTGGCGGTCGGCGCGACGATGATCCCGGGCACTTGATCGGCCATCGCCCGGGCGTCGGCGAGCTCGAACGCGCGCGCGCTCGCGGGCGTGGACGCGAGCCCGCGACGCTCGATCCCGGGCATGACCAGCAGCAGGTTGGGGCCCATGCTCGAGATCTGCTGGGTCACGCTCAGGCTGGCGGCCTGGCCGAGCTGGACCATGGCGATCACGCTCGCGACCCCGATGACCACGCCGAGCATGGTCAGCAGCGAGCGGACCTTGTTGCGCAAGATCGCGTCGATCGCGAGCACCAGCGTGCTCCAGAAGATCATCGCAGGACCTCGTGCGGCGGCCCGTCGGCGACGATCCGACCGTCGCGGAACACGACGACCCGCGGGACCACGTCGCGGATCAGCTCGGGCTCGTGGGTGATCATCACGATCGTGATCGCCCGCTCGCGGTTGAGCTGCTCGAGCAGGGTCATGATCTCTTGGCTGCGGGTCGAGTCGAGGTTGCCGGTCGGCTCGTCGGCCAGCAGGATCGAGGGATCGCTGACCAGCGCGCGAGCGATCGCGACCCGCTGCTGCTGCCCGCCCGAGAGCTGGCCGGGGGTGTGCTTGGCCCGATCGGCCAGCCCGACTCGATCGAGCGCGGCCAGGGCCAGCTCGCGTCGACGCGCGCGTCGGTAGCCGCGGTAGACCAGCGGCAGCTCGACGTTGTCGATCGCGCTGGTCCGCGCGAGCAGGTTGAAGCTCTGGAACACGAAGCCGATGTAGTGGCGGCGCAGCAGCGCGAGCTGATCGCGGTCGAGCGCGCCGACCTCGACCCCGCGGAACAGGTAGTGGCCAGCGCTCGGCGTGTCGAGGCAGCCGAGGATGTTCATGCAGGTCGACTTGCCCGATCCGCTCGAGCCCATGATCGCGAGGAACTCGCCGTCGCGGATGCTCAAGTCGACGCCGTCGAGCGCCCGGACCTCGGTGTCGTCGCGGCCGTAGATCTTGTAGACCGAGCGCAGCTCGATCAGCGTCGGCTCGACTGCGACGCGAGCGGGTGTCGGCTCGTCCGGAGCGGGCTCGCCGTCCATGTCAGGGCGCCTCGGTCTGGGCACCGATCAGCACTTCGTCGCCGACCTCGAGCTCGCCGCCAACGACGGCGATCCAGTCGCCGTCGCTCGAGCCGGCCGTGATCGAGACGCGGACCGGCTCGTCGTCGCGCAGGACCCAGACCGCCGAGCCCGAGGCGTGCTTGCGCTCGGTCGGCGGCGGGCCGAAGCGAAACCCGCCGCTCGGCGTGGCTGGTGGGTTGAAGCGCAGGGCCAGGGTCGGGATCCGCAGCACGTCGCGCTCGATCCCGATCGAGATGGTCGCGGTCGCGGTCATGCCCGGGCGCAGCAGACCCTCGCGGTTGTCGACCTCGAGCTCGGCCACGTAGGTGACGACGTTGCCGCTGATCTGCGGCGAGAGGTGGACCTTGGTCACCTTGGCCTCGAACTCGTGGTCGGGCCAGGCGTCGACTTCGAAGGTCGCCGCTTGGCCCATCGCGACCTGGCCGACGTCGGCCTCGTCGATCGCCAGCTCGAGCGTCATGCGCGAGAGGTCGGCGGCGATCGTGAACAGCTCGGGCGCTTGAAAGCTGGCCGCGACCGTCGAGCCGGGCTCGATCGAGCGGCGCAGCACGACCCCGGCGATCGGCGCGAGGACCTCGGCCTTGGTGATCTTGTTCTCGGTCTGCTCGATCCTCGCTTCGGCGAGCTTTTGCTGGGCGCGGGCGCGGGCGCGGTCGGCCGTCGCCAGCTCCGACGCGGTCTCGCGCTGCTCGAGCTCCTCGTCCGAGGCCACGCCCGACTTGATCAGCTTGCGGGTCCGCGCGAGGTTGAGCTCGGCGTCGTGGGCACTGGCGCGCGCCCGTTGAACGTCGGCCTTGGCCGAGGCGAGCGCGGCCTTGGCCTCGGTCAGCTCGGCGTCGAAGGTGATCAGATCGAAGCGCGCGAGCACGTCGCCGACCTCGACCCGATCGTTCTCTTCGACCTCGACGGTGGCGATCTTGCCCGAGACCTCGGCGCCGATCGTGACGCTGTGCTCGGGCTCGAGGCTGCCGGTCGCGGCGATCGTGACCGCGATGTCGCCTCGACTCGCGACCTGCGTCTCCCAGGTGATCTTCGGCCCGCGATCCATGCTTCGCCAGATCACGAAGCCCGCGATCAGGCCCCCGACGACGACGAGCACGGCGAGCCAGCGAAGGACTCGCTTCCATCGGTGCCGCGGCCCGATGCCGAGTGTGGCGAGAACTTCGGGCGGAGGTTGTGCACGTGTCGCCGCAGGCGCAGGCGAGGCCGGAGAATCCAACACAACTTGCGTCTACACCGGCAAGCTCTTCGTTTCAGGCGCGGTCGGGCGCTAGCTTTGCGACTTGGCCTCGCAATCTCTGCGTTCAGGGCTCGCCTTCGAGCACCAACAAGGTCTGATTGGCCGCCAGCGCATCGAAGGTCTGCACGATCCCGCTCGCCGGCCACTCGACCTCGACCCGGTTCACGCTGGTCGCGGCGCCGAGGCCAAAGTGCTGGGTCAGCTCGCTCTCGCCGAGGAAGTGGCTGCCGACCCCGACCTCGCGGATCTGCCAAGGCCCCTCGGGCTCGACCTGCACCCGCAGCTTGGCGCCGCGGCCGTCGATGTTGGACACGCTGCCCTCGACCGCGATCCGCAGCCAGCCGCCCGACTCGGCGCCGTCGTTGCGCAGCAGCTTGGGCCGGCCCGCGTGGTTGACGACCAGCAGATCGAGATCGCCGTCGAGGTCGTAGTCGAAGCTGACCAGCGCGCGACCTTGCTGGCGATCGTCGACCCCACGCAGCTCGCCCTCTTCGCTCATCGCGAGGTCGGGGCCCTGGTTGATCCACAGCCGCATCGGCGTGTCGCGGTGATAGAGGCCGCCGGAGA
>JAMHUH010000688.1:0-7859 GCA_035904925.1 Nannocystaceae bacterium | reverse complement strand
CTGAACTCCATGTCGCGACATTGGCCGTCTAGGACGACCCACACCTCCGTACTCGGCGCTCGAATCGAGAAGGGAAACAACACGGGCTCAACTGGCGCCGCCTCGCTCACCGCAGGCGCTTCTTCGACGACGGGCACCTCGAGCGGCACGGTCGGCTCCTGCGTCGGATGCTCCACCTCGGGCGTGCACGCACAGATCCAGGGCGTGCTCGATAGCATGAGCAAAAAAATGCGTAGTTGTCGTGTCGGTGACATCAGGAACTGCCGTAGTGATCCGGGTTCTGGACCTTGGGCACGACGAGTTGGCGGTCGGCGTAGGCTTCGTTCGCGTCGAAGAGCCGAAGCTGACGGCGCCGGTCCACGTGGTGACGCTTGCACTCGAAATGGATGTCGATCGCGGGGGCGCCCTGTCGCACCTTCAGTTGGGCCTTCCCGAATTTTATCGTGACTGGCAGCTCCACCTTTTTCTCCGCACCATCGACCAGTTGAGTCTTCCCGACGAAGGTCGGCTCGCCAGAATTCGCATCATAGACCGTCGCCTCCTTCGGACCAGGGCCGAATTCGACGCTGAAATGAAAATCCGCGACCCCCTCGGCCTCCACGACCCAAATATCCTCCGCCGCCACGCTCCCGACGTTGATGGCCTTCTCGCTGAACTGCACGAATTTTGGGTCGGAGATGCCTTTTTCGATTTCGACGACGTACTGACGTGGTTCCACTGTGTTGGTGACCGTCTTTCCGATGGAGATCTCCCACCGGTCCTCCGGGGTGTCCCAACTCTTGGAACTCGTGTCGAGTTTGTGTATGACCGACCAGTCCCGGCGAAAATCATCGACGAGTTCAGCGTTGGTTTTGATGCTGCCATCAGCCTTGGTGACACTGCCTTCCGACATCGGGCCGGCCACGTATGAAAAAGTCTGGATCCAATCCTGATTGTCCGCAAACAAAGGAATCTCGACGTCCCGATCACCGCCCTTGCCCGGTGAGTCGAGCGCATCCCAAGCTTGCGCGAGCCCAGCTTGGATCGCATCCTCGCTCGGCGCCGTCGTCCCCGGAGTATCGAAGGTCAAGCACTCCTCGAACCACTCGTTCGCCTCGACCGTCGTGCCGCTTCGAGAGTAGTGATAAACTTGCACGAACTTGGGCACGAAGAGCGTTCCATAGCCGTCGAAGAGCGCAAAGTGGAGCGCCTCGATCAGCTCGGCGTCTCGACCCGCGTTGCAGGCCCGAATGACGATCTCGGTCTCCGCGTCGAGCCCCCCGGGCCGCTTCAGCTCGACCGGTGGATTCAACTTCGCGTGGTTCTTTACCTCTTCGGCGACCTTATCGCGGTGAACCCCCAACTCCGAATCTTCGAAGAGCTTGATGTTGATCGCGCGGGCCCGACCGTGCGCGATGATGTTGATCTGCCCCCACTTCCCGAATTTCTCGTGCTCGGCGTCGAGCATCTCGAGGATCGCCTGGAGGCTCATGCCTTGCGCGCTGACGACCACGTCGGCGTACATCCTCCAGAACCTGCTGGCGGTTTGAAAGTAGCTGTCGTCGCGGCCGCCCGTGACGAACGCGACGACCGGCCGGCGGTCGCCGTTGACGGTGAAGTGGTCGAAGCTGCGGACCATGACCGAGGTCTTGCTCGTGAACTTCTTGGCCTTGGGCTTCTTGATCTCGAGCTCGATACGCAGCTCGAACACGCCTTGTTCCTGCTCTTTGTTGGGCAGCGGCACGTCGACGGTGGTGCCGCCGACCGCGAGCTTCACGATCGGCGCCCCCGAGAGCCCGGCGGACGAGACGTTGGGGTTCGACTTGCCCTCGGCGGCCGGCGTCAGCGAAAACTCGTTGTCGACGATCTTGCCCTCGCAGGTCACGACCAGGCTCGGGTCGTGCTTGTCGGGTTCGAAGGGCGAGACTTCGTCGATCTCGTAGATCCGGATGACCGCGGAGTCGGCGTTCTGCCACTCGGCCGCAGACGAGTCGATCTCGACCTCGAGGGTCTCGCCGACGTTGACGACGTTGGGGGTCAGGCTTGCGTGAAGTTCGTCGGCCATCGCGGACTCGGGCGGCTCAGGTTGGAGGAAGCAGGTAGTAGCCCGCGACCACGTGGACGTGGCTGGCGGCGCCGCGTGGGCGGGTCGGGATGATCGTGCGCACGCCTTCGACCTCGAGCTCGTAGTCGCCCGAGCGAATCTCGTCGACGCAGACGAGACCCTCGCCGTCGCTGACGCCCTCGTGGATCTGGCCGTCGACATCGACGCGATAGGGTCGGTCGCGGAGCGGGACGCTGCCCGAGTTCGAACGCAAGAACACGTGAATCTGCGAGTTCGTGTCGCCGAGATCGGGCGCGTCCGCGTCGAGCACGTGCGTGACTCGAGCCCGATCGCGCCAGGCTGGGTACTCGCGCTCGCCCTCGCTCGCCCAAGGCCCCGGCGAAGGTGGACTCACCGCGCCCTCGAACAAGAACACGTCGACGCGGCGGCTCGCTTCGTCGGCGCTCGCTTGCCCTGCTTGGCCCTCGAGGAAGAGCTCGCCGCAGGCATGCGGCTCGATCTCGACGCCCTCGGGCAGGGTCGTGCCGTCGATCCCCATGTACTCGCGGATCAGGGCGCGACGCGTGCTCTCGTCGAGCTCGCCGCTGACCGCCAGCCCGTGGTCGGCCTGAAAGCGCTCGACGCCAGCCCGAGTGCCGCTGCCGATCTTGCCGTCGACCGCACCCGCATAATAGCGATCGCTCTGCGCCTCGATGTTCGAGGGCAGCGACCTCAACATGTGCTGGAGTTCAGGCGTACCCCAGCGCTTGTCGGCGTCGCGATCGTCCGCGAACCAGCCCGCCCAAGCGTCGACGTCGTCGGTCAGGTAGGCGATGATCGACTCGGCGCGCTCGAGCGAGAGGTCGAGGTTGTAGCGCTTGGTCCCGGCGCCGTCGGTGTGCCCGCAGACGACGACCTTGGCCTCGGCCTGCTCGGCCTGCTCGGCCTGCTCGGACAGCTCGGCATAGATCTCTCGCAAGCGCGCGATGCCCCGCATCGCGCCCGGGAGCAAGAAGCACTTGCTCGTGTCGAAGTGCATGCCCTCGAGTCGCACGCGGACGATCGAGGGCAGCAAGACCAGGGTTCGCCGACGGCCGCGATCGAGCGTCGCTCCCTGCCAGGTCGACTCGACGCAGACGTGGAGCACATCGGCGCTCGGCTCGGGCGGGACCTGCTCGCCCGACTCGGCCCAGCGTGGCTCGAGCAGCGCGCGCGCCTCGTCGATCGCCGCGAGCCGAAGCCCGGCGGTCCAGGTCTGGGCGGCCTCGGAGCCCTCGTGACGCGCGAGTCCATCGGGGCCGGTGCGAACGATCGTGGCTTGGCCATCGAGCACGAACTCGAGGTCCAGGTCCGCGACTGGCTCGCCGCTCGGGTCGAGCACCCGCACTTCGAAGCCGCTCGCTCCGAGCACGCGAAAGTTGGCCACGTCCCGGTAGGTCTTGTCGTGGACGAGCTCGAGTACGCAGGGCCCGAGCGGCGCCGAGACCCGCTGGCCCGCTTGACTGCCCAGGGTCACGCGCGCGTCCCAGCTCGCGTCGTGCACACGATCGGCCGTCGCAGCGGGCGGGAGCGACCACTCGTGCAGCAGCGCGCCCGAGCTCGCGCCGAGGATCCGAGCTTGGACGGGCCGCCCCGAGAGCCCGCGGATCAGATAGGAGAACGCGAGTACGCCCTCGGGCCCGAGCTCGGCGTCGCAGCGGGTGATGAAGAGCGCGCGTGGATCATCGAGCACCGGGTCGACGTCGGGGATCGGCTCTGCGGGAGGCAAGGCTGGCTCGAGCCGCACGTCGGGATCGAGCTTGGGACGGACCCGAACCTCGCGGAGCAAGACGATCGAGCTCCGCGTGATCCCAGCGAAGACGAGCCGCTCGAGCTCGCGCGGCGAAGTCCTCCCGGGCCGGAGCCCGAGCCCGAACCCGAGCTCGCGCGGGTCGACGAAGGCGATGAAATCGCGCACGCCGGCCGGGGTCTGCACCGCGATCAGGTTCGGGCCATGAAGGCGCACCGACTGCCGATCGACGAGCATCCACAGCTCGCCCCAGACTCTCGCTCGAACGAGCACCCGCCTACGATAGCTTCGAAGCGGACGCGCGCGCCGGACTTTTTCACCTCGGCGCTCGCCCCCTCAGCCCACGCCGAGGAACTCGCAGACCAACGCCTCGATCTCGTCGCCCGCGTCCTCGAGCACATAATGCCCACAATCGGCGAATCGATGCACCTTCGCGTGGGGCAATTTCTGCTGCCAGACCGCGAGAAAGTGGTGATCGAAGACAAAGTCGCGATCCCCCCAACAAATCAAGACCGGCCGATCGTCGAATTGCCCGACCGCGTCGCCGACCTCGCGAATGATCTCGAACCCAGGATCGCCGGGCTGCAAGGGGATGTCCTGGACGAAGCGGAGCACGGCGCGGCGGTTGGACCAGCTGTCATAGGGCGCGCACAGGCCCTCGCGGACCTCGCGGGAAAGCGGTCGGCGGGTCACGGCCATGCGCGTGGCTCCGCGGGCGAAGGCATTGAAGCCGCGGACCAGGACCGAGCCGATCGCGGTGTTGCGGGCCAGCCAGAGCGAGGCGGGCAGGCGCTTGCTGGCCGGCAGACCAAAGGCGGCGGTGTTGAGCAGGACGAGCTTGGTGACCCGCTCGGGCTGGCGATGGGCCCAGCCCATGCCGATCATCCCGCCCCAGTCGTGGACCATCAAGGTCAGGTCGCGCAGCTCGAGCCGCTCGACCAAGGTCTGGATGTCGGCGATCCGCTGGGCGAGCTCGTAGGGGTAGAGCGCGTCGTCGGGCTTGTCCGACTTGCCGCAGCCGATGTGATCGGGGGCGATCACGCGGTGGGTCGGCGCGAGCGCCTTGATCAGCCGACGCCAATAGAACGACCAGGTCGGGTTGCCGTGCAGCATCAGCACGACCGGGGCGTCGCGCGGGCCCTCGTCGACGTAGTGCATGCGGATGCGCTGGCCGGGCGAGCGGGGGGCGTCGAGCTCGAGCCAATGCTCGGCGAAGGGATAGAGCGCGGACGAGACCTGCATGCGGACTACCAGACCAGCTCGGCCATGCTGCAATTGAGGCCCGAGCCGATGCCCATCAGCGCGACGCGATCGCCCGACTGGAGGCGGCCGAGCTCGGCCGCCTTCGAGAGCACCAGCGGGATCCCGGCCGGGCCGACGTTGCCGTACTCGGCGTAGGTGGTGAGGATCTTGGCCGGGTCGAGCTCGAGCGCGGCGCCGAGCTTGACGGTGTGGGCCTTGCTGACTTGATGCAGCACGAATTCGGCGATGCCCTCGCGCTTCCAGCCGAGCTCGGCCTCGGCCAGCTGCCAGGTCCGCCCGGCCAGCTCGATGCCCGAGCTGAGCAGCTCGGCCGAGTTGGTGATCATGTGGTCGACCTGGCCGCGGCACAGATCGCGGTGCTCGGTCGCGGCCAGCGTGACGCCGCCGAGGAAGCGGTGGGCGTTCGGGGCCAGGTCGCGGCGGGCGAGCACCATCGCGGCTGCGCCCGAGCCCAGGGTCAAGGTCGCGAAGTTGGCCCAAAAGCCGGGCATGTCGACCTCGGGCGCCTGCAAGCGCGTGATCGTGCTGTCGACCACGAAGCGGCTGTTCTCGCCGTCGACGACGATGCCGTAGTCGAGCTGGCCGCGCTCGATCATGTTGCCGACCACCTCCATGCCGCTGAGGAAACCGAGGCAGGCGTTGCCGAGATCGAAGTTGATGCAGCCAGGATCGAGCCCGAGCTTGCCGTGGACCAAGCAAGCGGTCGAAGGCTCGATGTAGTCGCGGCAGACCGAGGTGCTGATCAACACGCCGAGGCGATTACGATCGATGCCGGCCAGAGCGATCGCCCGCTCGGCCGCGAGCGTGGCCGCGTCCGAAGGTTGCACGCCGGGATCCCAGACGCGTCGGGCGACGATGCCACTGAGCCCTTCGAGCAAGCCCTTGGGGATCCCGAGCCGCCGCATCGTGGGATCGAGCCGCGCCTCGACCTCGGCCGAGCTGACGCGGTGGGGGGCGTCGACGTGTGCGACGCTGCAGATCGAGACGTTGCCGAAGCGCATTCGGGGAGGGCGGCACCCTACCCTCGGCGCGGACCCTCGACAAATGCGCGAGCTCGACCTCGGATCGGGCGCCAGCGCCGGATGTTATGCTGGCCCTCGATGCAGCGAGATCATCGCGTGGGCGTGCGCTTGGACGCCCTGCTCGCGGCCATCGGCGAGGATCCGCGGCCAGAGGGCCCGGCGATCGCCCAGGTCGGCGCGCGCATCCAGGACATTCTTCACCTCGAATGTCGAGCGCGGCTGCGTGAGCTCAAGCGACTCTGGGCCCCGCACGACCCGAACCCCGAAGGCGTGCCGCGCCCGAGCAGCGGCCCCGACGGGCTCGCGCCCTGTTGGGCTGCGCTCGACGCCTTGCTGGCCCGGGCCAACTACGTCGTCATCGAGGCCGACGAGCTCGAGCGCGCGCTGCTGAGCCAGTCGGTCTTTCCGCTCGCGCTGCACACTCGGCTCGACGACTTCGCCGAGCTCAAGCTCTGGCGACGCGGGCTGACCCTGCGCAGCGAGGTCTTGCCGGCCTGGCTGGGTCTGCGCCGCCGACCCGTGCAAGTCGAGTCCTACGAGCGGGTCGTGCTCGCGGTCCGCTTCCAAGACGCGAGCCACTTCGCTGGTTCGAAGCGAAAGCTGCCCTTCACGCCCGGCGAGACGACCATCAAGCTCTTCCAAGACGTGCCCGCGCAGGACCTCGAGATGTTGTTCCCCAACATCGCGGTCAAGATGCGCTGGCGCGATCACCTGGCCTTGTGGGGGCCGGCGTTGATCGGTGGGATCGGCGTGCTGGCCAAGTCGCTCGGTCCCCTGATGGTCGTGGCCGGGCTGATCTGGCTGCGCATGCACGAGGGCGGCGGCGTGCGGGCGCTGCAACCCAAGGAGTGGGCGGCGATCGGCCTCGCCGCCTCGGCGGCCGTCGGGATCGTGGTGTTCTCGATCCGCCAGCTCAGCCGCTTCAAGGCCCGCAAGATCGCGTTCTTGCAGCTGCTCACGCGCAGCCTCTACTTTCGCAACCTCGACAACAACGCGGGCGTGTTCCACCGCCTGCTCGACAGCGCCGAGGAAGAAGAGAGCGCCGAGGCGGCGCTGGCCTACGCGATGCTGCGCTGGGCAGGGCCGCTCGAGCCCGATCAACTCGACGCGCGCTGCGAGGCCTGGCTGGCCGAGCGCTTCGACGTCGACGTCGACTTCGACACCCGCGACGCGCTGGCCAAGCTCGAGCGCTTCGGGGTCGTGCACGAGCAGGAGGGTCGGTGGCAGACGCTCGAGCCCGCCGACGCGCTGACCAGCCTCGACCAGCGCTGGGCCGCGCGATAGCCGATTGGGCCCGCGCGATCGCGGGTATCCTCGGTCCATGCGCTCGACTGCCCTCGTCGTGTTTGGCCTGATCTCGTCGCTCGCTTGCAGCTCGCCGCAGAGCTCCGAAGACGAAGTCGGCAACGAGAGCGAGTCGACGGACAGCGAGACCGGCGACCCAGCTTGCGACCCGGCCACCAACGACCCGATGACCGACGCCACGATGACCTTTCGCCTGACCAACCAAGGCGCGACGGCGATCTTCGTGGCCGCGACCGACGACTGCGTTTCGAACGACTTTCGCCTCCGCAGCGAGGGCGTCGACGCGCTGTGGTCGAGCACCATCCCGGCCCAGGGCAATCGCTGCGACGACATGCCGCCCTGCGGGTTCGGCTGCACCAACGACGACCCCGAGCAGTACCTGCGCATCGAAGCGGGCGCGAGCGTCGACATCGTATGGGATGGCTACTGGTGGGAGACGGTCACGCTCGCGGGCAGC
>JAMHUH010000687.1:0-3688 GCA_035904925.1 Nannocystaceae bacterium | reverse complement strand
GATCCCGCCGAGCCGGTCGAGCTCGGCGTAGATGGCCCGGAGCCGCTCCTCGATCGCGCGGTCGGTCTCGGGCCGCGAGTCGAGCTCGATCGGCGACGCGAGGGCGTCGTCCGGCTCGGGTGGCGCGGCGGCGAGCGGAGCCGAGCTGGCGAGCACGAAGCTGGCGAGCAGCAAGGCGAGCCCCCGCGAGCCGAGGCGCTCGTGGTTGCGGAGCATGGCGCAGCTTCGCACGGGCGCAGGCGCTGCGTGGTCGCAATCCTGGCGCGACGCAGCGCGCCGCTACTCCGCGCCCGCGCCCATGAAGATCGAGTCGACCTTGCCGGCCTCGAAGAAGAAGAACACTCCGCCGTAGACCGAGCCCGCGGTGTAGGACAGCTTGTCGTCGGGATCGAGGCCCTCGAGGTCATGGACGTCGCCGTAGGCTTTGTCGACCTCGGCCCAGGTGCTGCCGAGGCCGACGCTGCGCTTGGTCTTCAGGTTGCACGGCGAGCTCGCCCGGAGCGAGCCGAGCGACTGCGGAGCGCCTCGCGAGGCCGCGGACATGTAGAGGGCGAGGCCGACGTCCGGGTACTGCCATTCTTGGATGAAGTCGCCCGTCGCCATCTCCTCTTCGATCTCGCCCTTGGACTTGGGCGTGCCGAGCAGCTCGAGCACCTCGGACGCCTCCATGCCGAGTCGGAGATCGCCGAGGGCCTCGTGCATCAGCAGGCTGTACCCATTGCCCTCGGCTTCGTCGCCGACCGGGACGCCCTCGAGCAGGCACGCGCCCTCGCTCGTCCACGCGCCGGCGAGCTTGGAGGGCTGCCAGGCTTCACGACCACCGACTGCGTCGCCGGGGTGCGCGGCGTGGATCATGCTGCAGCGCTGACTGAGCGAGCCCGCCACCAAGCCCCGTCCGCCCTGGGCGATCCTGCCTTCGAGCTTGTGACACTCGGCCTCGCTCGCTCGACACGAGGTCGTCGACTCCGGACCCGTCTTGGTGTCGGCCTGATAGCAGACGCACCACCAGTCGCTCGCGGGCGGCAACATGGCCTCGCTCCGGTCGATCGGCGGCGGCGTGGGCTCGGGCGTCGCGACCGGCGCTGGCTCGGGCTTCGCCGCCGTGGTCGACTTGGGCTTGGCCTTGGGCTCGGGCTTGGGCTCCCCGGCCGTACAGGCGCCGAGCAAGATCGTGATGCCGAACGACGCGAGCGTGCGCATGCCCAGCGACGCTATCACGCTCGCTCGAGCGCGCGAGCCTGACGCACGCGCTCGAGCGATTTTTCGACATGGGCGAAGGGCCACTTGTCCGGCACGCAGCGCTCGAGCTCGAGCGCCAGGTCGCGCTCGGCCGCCGCGAGGTCCTTGGCCTGCTCGTGGAAGGTCGAGCGCAGGGCGTAGCAACCGGTCGTCTCGCCGACCATCGCGATCAGCAGATCGGCGAATGCGATCCCGCCGGCCGCCGCCTCGGGTCGACGGTCCCAGCCGGTCGCGCCCATGTACACGTGGTAGGCGGTGAAGCCCGCCAAGTTGGACCGGATCGCGGCGACGACCTCCTGCGCGGGCGGGGTCGCGGGCCAGGCCAAGAGCGCGGCGAAGATCTTGCCCTTGTCGTCGTCGCCGTAGCTCCGGGCCACGCGAAGGTGCTCGCCCGCCGACTCGAGCTCGCCCGCGAGGTAGGCGGCGGTGAAGCGGCGCCAGTGCAGGCCCGAGAGCACGCCGCGGAAGAGCTCGGGCTCGCTGGCGATCCGCTCGCGCATGGCCGCCTCGCTGGTCGAGCCCTCGTGGGTCGAGCCCTCGTCGAAGTCCTCGTAGAACCACTCGCCCGCGCGATGAAAGTAGGTCGTGTGACAGCGCGAGCCACCCGACATCACGCTCGCGCCGGCGCGCATCTGTTCGAGGATCGTCTCGACCTCGGCCTCGGACCAGCGCATCGCTCGAGCTTCGCACTCGCACGGCGAGCGATCCAGCCTGCTACTCTGCGCCCATGCACCGCCGCGCCTGGCTCGTCCCTCTGCTCTTCGGTTTCGCGACCCTCGCCGCCCCACGCCTCGCCGAGGCTTGAGGCGTCAACGCGCCGGTCGGTCCGACTGGCTGCATGGCGACTGCGACCGGAGAGAAGCGACGGCCCTTTGCGATCGGCCTCGGCTACGGCTTCTCCGACACCCGCCTGACCTTCTTCCACGAGGGCCGCTATCGCATTCGCCAGTCGGCCTATGCGCTGAGCTTCGTCGGCGTGCTGAAGAAGGGCCTGGTCCTCGGCGCCTCGATCGGGCCCAACATGGGCGGCCGGATCGTTGGGCTCCGTGGCGCGCCCAACGAGACCTGGACGATCCAGCCCGGCGTGATCTGGTCGCTGACCATCGCCCGCCGCTACTTCGGGACCAAGCCGCAGATCCCCTTCTTGCTGGTGGTCGGCACCTTCAGCGGATCGTCGACCTCGACCCGACGCATGTCCGACGGCGCGCGCGTCGGCCTCCATGCGATCGACTTCAAGGCCGACGTCAGCGTCGGCTGGACCCTCGGCGACGCCTGGAGCCCCTACCTGGCCGTGCGTGGCTTCGGCGGGCCGATCTTCTGGAAGCAGAACGCCGACCTCGACAAGCTGATCATCGGCGGCGACCTCTATCACGTCTCGCTCGCGGCCGGCTTCAACCTCAGCCTCGTCAACCGGGTCTCGCTCTACTTCGACGGCGCCTTCGTGGGCATGCGGGGGCTCAGCGGGGGCATGAGCGTCCGCTTCTGAGCGCTCGTCCCCTCAGCGAGCCCCTCAGCGAATGAAGCGGTGATACAGGCCCGGCAAGGGCGTCCTTCGCTCGACCCTCGCCCCGCTCGGCAAGGGCGAGAGCTCGACCAGCTCGCTGCGACAACGCCAACCTCGCGGGCGAGAGCTGTGCGACCCAGGGCTATGGCCGCGGCATCTTGCAGTGCACCGACAACTGCAGCGGGTTCGACATCTCGCAGTGCAACGACGGAAATTGTTGCACCGCCAAGCTCACCACCGGCTGCCAGGTGCCCTTCGTCGAGAACTGCATGTGCGCGATGGACGACTATTGCTGCACGACGGCTTGGGACGAGACTTGCGTGATGATCGCGATCGACAGCTGCACCGCGCAGTGCTGATCTGCGGAAGGACTGGGCCCGGTTGCGCCTCCGTGCCCCCATCCCTATGATCGGCTCGGTGCCCAGCCCGATCCAGTGTGTCCGCGTTCGCCGGTACCGGAGCTTCCGCGACGAGACGACGCTTGAGCTACGCCGAATCACGCTGCTCTACGGGTGGAACAACCGCGGCAAGAGTGCGCTCGCCCGGCTGGTGCCGCTGATCGCCGAGAGCCTCGGCGGCCCGGGGCCGCGAGCGCTTCCGCCGGGGCTCAATCTTCGGTCTCCCGTGCTGCGTGGCGCGGGATTTCGGCACCTCGTGTGGTCGGGCCCGCTCGACGACGAGGACCGCATGCTCGAGGTCGAGCTCCAAGGCCCTGACCTGAAGCTGCGGGTCGGCTTGGAATGGTTTGACGACTGGTCGCTACCTGTCATCAAACAACTTTGCGTCGAACATCACCAATCGAGTGTGAAGGTTGAATGGGATCCACGGCGCGACGAGCGACAAGCCGACGCGCGCTCCTACCGACGGCTCGACGATGGCACAATCCTCCCGATTGGATTCGATGGACTCCTCCCTCGCTCCCCGATGCTCCCTTGGCTCGGCCCC
>JAMHUH010000686.1:0-3962 GCA_035904925.1 Nannocystaceae bacterium | reverse complement strand
TCGAGCCGCGCAGCGACGAGAGCGGGGCAGGCAGGCCGCCCGCGTCGACGTTGCCGTTGTCGCCGTTGCCGGTCTGGTCGGCGTTCTCGAGCACGACGCTCTGGCCGTTGGCCTGCGCGACCACGCCGGTCGAGAGGATCAGCATCGCGTTCGAGGTGTTCGAGGGGATGACCTCGTCGTCGGGGTTGGTCCAGTCGCCCGGGTTGGGCGCCCAGATCTTGCCGTTGAGGTTGGGGACCGCGTAGTTGGGGTTCTGGCCGTTGCCCGAGCCGAACTGCGAGGCGACCCGCCAGGCGTTGGCGTTGACCGAGTTCATCACCGCGTTGGCGGCCTGGACCGAGGTGGTCGCGTCGCCGGGGCAGTTGACGCCGATCGCCTTCCAGGGATCGTTGGTCAGCTGACCGGGCGTGCCGTCGCAGTTGGTGTAGGAGGGCGGCGCTTCGCAGCCGTTGTTGCCCGTCGTGCCCGTCGTCGAGCCGGTGTCGGTCGCCGTCGTGTCGGTCGCCGTCGTGTCGGTCGCCGTCGTCGTGTCGGTCGCCGTCGTCGTGTCGGTCGCCGTCGTCGTGTCGGTCGCCGTCGTCGTGTCGGTCGCCGTCGTCGTCGTGTCGGTTGCGGTGTCGGTCGCCGTGTCGGTCGCCGTGTCGGTCGCCGTCGTGCTGTTGGTGCCGGACTCGCTGGCGGTGGTGTCGGCGGTGGTCGACACCGTCTCGTCGCCGGTCATGCCGACTTCGTCTCCGGCAGTCGTGCCGCCGTCGTCTGCACAAGCCAAGCCGAGAGTCGCGAACGTAGTTGCAATCAAGATGCGCTTCATGGGGTCCCCCTCCGTCTAGTTCTGGTTTTGGATCGCGAGGCCTCGCGTTCCGAAAGTGTGAAGTGAGGCAGGATACCGAAATTGGCCTGGCGCGGGGCTCGAAGTTTGCCTGTGGCAAAAACGCCGAGTACGCCCAGCTAGGGGCCGAAGTGGCGCAAACGCTAGGGCCGCGCCACTGCGCTCACGGGCACGCGAGTCGAAAGGCGTCGAGATCCCAGACCTTGATGAGCGTCGAGAACCCTGCGGGCGCCGCGGGGCAGACTTGGTTCGCGAGCGCCGCAGCCTGGTCGGCCGAGTCGACGTACTCGACATGGAAGACCGCCTTGTCGGCGGCCACGAAGGGCGCGAGCAGATCGCACTCGTCGTAGCTCAGACACTCTTCGTCGAGCGCCCAGTCGAAGTCGCCGACCAGATCGGGGATCTGATCGAGGTCGTTCTTGAGCCCGACCGAGAGCCCGCGCGCGTGCGCTTGGTCGGCGAGGAAGCGGTTGTAGTCGAGCTGATCGTCGCCGCTCAGATCGAAGCCGCTCGGGTTGGCCCAGCCGTCGACGTTGTCGGGCTCGACACCGTCGCAGCCCTGCGCGAGCGCGAGGTCGAGGCGAGCCGCCATCAACGCGCGGACGCTGGGATCGCGGATGTCGAGCCAGCGCTCGCCAGGCCAACCATCGAGCGGATCGCCGATCGCCGCGGGCGGGAACTCGCCAGCGTCGGGCCGCCAATCTTCGTGCGAGCCCGCGCTGAAGTAACACACCACGATCCTTCCAGCCTCGTGCAGGGTCGCGATCGTCGAGGCCGAGGTGTCGAAGAGATCGATGTCGTACATCTCGACGTCGACGCGGGTGTCGAGGGTCCCCGTCAGCTGCCACTGCCAGCTCGTGCCTGGCGTCGGGCACCACGTCGGACACTCGCCCTCGCCGGTCGTGCTGGTCGCGTCCGCGTTCGTGTCGGCGCTCGTCGTGTCGGCGCTCGTCGTGTCGCCGCTCGTCGTGTCGCCGCTCGTCGTGTCGCCGCTCGTCGTGCTCGCGCTCGTCGTGCTCGCGCTCGTGTCCGTCGCGCTCTCGCTGGTCGCGTCGCCGAGCTCGTCTTCGCCCCCGCTCGAGCCGCAGCCGACGAGGCACGAGGCCATGCAGAGCACGCCGAGCAACCCCACCGCGAGCCTGGACACCCGAGCTGGCTTGATCCTCATGAGCCCGATTCTGCCCGATCTGCGCCCTGAATCGGGCTTTTTCAGGGCCAGGTTCAGATGTTCAGTATCCTGCCGCTCCATGCTCGACCCCGCCGACTCCGAGGCCCGAATCGCCTGCGTCGAGCTGCCGGCGCTGCCCTTGCAACTGCTGCTGCGCGAGCACCCGCGCTGGCGCGAGCTGCCGGTCGCGGTGGTCGAGGCCGATCGACCGCAGGCGAAGTTGCTGTGGGTCAACGAGCACGCTCGCGCGCTGCGAGTGCTGCCGGGCATGCGCTTCGCGGCCGCGCGCAGCTTGGCCAGCGAGCTGCGAGCCGCGGTCGTCGGCGAGGATCAGATCGCGGCCGTGACCGCCGAGGTCTTCACCGCGCTGCACGAGTTCTCGCCCCGGGTCGAGCCCGCCAACACCGGCACCTTGTACGTCGATCCGCAAGGCATGGTCCTGCTCTGGGGTCAGCTCGAGCTGTGGGCGGCGGCGGTCCACCAGCGGCTGCGCGAGCTCGGCTTCACCAACACGGTCGTGGTCGGCTTTCATCGCTATCGCGCCCAGGCGATCGCCCGCACGCGCGTGGGCGCGTGGGTGCTCGAGGATCGCCATCGTGAGGCGCGGATGGCCGCCGCGGTCCCGCTCGATCGGCTCGAGCTGCCGCCGCGGCTGCGCGACGAGCTGGCCGGACTCGGCGTGCGCACGCTCGGTCAGTTCCTCGCGCTGCCCGGCGCCGAGATGCGCCTGCGCTTCGGCAGCGAGGCCGAGCGACTCCACCAAAAGGCCAGCGAAGGTCGCTGGGAGCCTCTGCGCGCGCGCGAGCTGATCGAGCCGACCGCGGAGACCCTCGCGCTCGAGCCGGCCGAGTCCAACCTCGCGCGCCTGCTCTTCTCGATCAAGCCGGTGCTCGAGCGCCTCTTGGTTCGGCTGGCCGATCGCGGCAGCGCCATGTCGGCCCTGCACCTGCGCCTGCGCTTCGAACGAGTGATCTGGCCCAATCCCCCACCCCCGCCGCACGAGCAGCGGATCGAGCCCGCCGCCCCGACCCTCGACTCGGTCCAGATCGTCGAGCTCCTGCGCCTGCGCCTCGACGCGATCGAGCTGCCCTCCGCGATCGAGTCGATCGAGCTCGAGCTCGAGGGCCAGCGCGTCGACGCCCGCCAGATCGCCCTCTTTCGGGCCCAGACTCGCCGCGATCTCGACGCCGCCGATCGAGCGCTCGCCCGCCTCCGCGCCAGCTTCGGCCCCGAAGCCGTGACCCGAGCGACGCTGCGACCCGCCCACTTGCCCGAAGCCCGCTTTCGCTGGACCCCGACCGCGCACACGAGCTTCCCCAAGCCCGAGCGCATGCACATCGACGGCGACCTCCCGCCACGGATCCGCCGGCTCCTGCATCGACCCGAGCGCCTCGCCCCTCGCCCGGCCCGCGAACCCGACGGCTGGATCATCGAACCCGAGCTCGGCCCCGTCGTCGCTTTGCATGGGCCCTTTCGAGCGAGCGGCGGCTGGTGGATCCGCGAGGTCGAGCGTGATTATCATTATGCCGAGACTCGCTCGGGCGCGGTGCTGTGGGTGTTCTTCGATCGGCCGCGGCGGCGCTGGTATCTGCATGGACGGGTGGATTGATTCCGATGAATCGAATCCAATGAATCGAATCTGATGAATCGAATCCACGAATCATGCAGGCCCAAGACGGCCCCCGAAAACCGTCATGAACGAGCGGACGCGAAGTGAACAGGCGCGAAGCGCTTGTGGGGAGGGAGGCTCAGGACGACTCCGTCGGCCTGAGGGAGGGCGGCGGAACGCCCGCCTAAAAACCAACCCCAACCAACCAGCCATCGATCTCCGCGACCCGCTCGCTGCGCCCGAGCGCCTGAAAGTCCGCCCGCGCCCGCAGAGCGAGCGCCCGCGCCTTCGCCCCATCACTCGACTCGCCGACCCCCCAAGCCCGAGCCAAGTCGAAGCGAGCCCGCGCGGCCCGG
>JAMHUH010000685.1:0-1925 GCA_035904925.1 Nannocystaceae bacterium | reverse complement strand
GACGTGGTCGAGACCGTCGCCAGCGCCAGCGCCCGCAGGAGTTCGAGACGCCGCTCGCCGACACCTCGGTCGTATACGCGGCCCTGTGCGCTCATCGATGATCCGTCGCCGTGCCGGCGCGGCTACTCTGTGACATCGAAGTGCAGCAGCATCAAGGCCGGCTCCACCGGGCCCGACCTTCGAAGCCGCGAGCGGAGCGGGACAACCGCGTTCATTACCGACAACGGGGACAGCTCGCGGCCCGGCTTGCTTCCGGCGCTGCGAGCCCCGCGCTCGTGGAATATCGTCCCCTGACGAATGGACCTCGCGGCGCTCCGACCCATCGGGCCGCCACCCACCGTGGCGGTTTCAGTTTCTGGGCTGGTCGGAGCGCCGCGAGACCTTCGAGACCTTATGTGAGTGTCTTGATCGCAGGGAGATCAGGTCGAACACGCGCTGAGGAGCTTCTCGCGCGTCACGGCTTGTACGCCGCGAGCAGGTCGATGAGCAGCGCCCGCCGCTTGGCAAACCGCTTGCGCAGCTCCGCCCCACGCGCGAGCACCTCCTCCCTGGCAACGTCGTATGCGAGCGCCTTGGGGTTGTCGTCGAGCAGCTCGACCATGGCCGCGCGCGCCTCGTCGCTCACGAGGACCGCGAGCACCGCGTCCTCGCTCACCTTGGTCGCGGCGTCGAAGGTCGCCTGGTCGAGCCATCCGAGGGTCGTTTCGAGCATCTGGGCGAAGCGCTTGTAGACCTTGGGCTCGGCGAAGATCGCGTGGTCGAGGCGCCCCTCGGTGCAGTTGAGCAGGCCGTGCGGGTCGACGATCGCATTGACGCCGCCGCCGTGACAGGTCTTGAAGATGTCGTCCTGGTCCCAGGTCGAGATGCTGAAGTAGTCCGCGGGGCTGGCGTTGGGTCCCGTGACCTCGGTCGACATGAAGTAGACCTCGTCGATGAAGTCGCCGGACTCGAGCAGGCTCATCAACGCGATCCAGCGCAGGTACTGGTCGAGGTCCATGGACTTGTCGAGCCATGCGAGCAGCGGGTCGCCCTTGAGGGCCTCGGCCTGGCTGAGCAAGGTCTCATAGTCCGCGAGCGCCTGCATCTCGTCGTCGACGGCGTAGTCGAGCTCGGGCTTGGCGCCCTCGATGTCGCTGCGCCGGCGAACGATCACGCGAGCGCGCGTGGTGCCCTGCTCGAGCACGGCCTGGGGCTTTTCGATGAGCTGGTAGATACCCTGACTCTCGCCGCCGATCTTCAGCTCGACCATGCGGAACCTGGGCGCGAGCAGTCCGAGCTGCGCCATCAACTGGTTGGCCGTGAACTGGGTGATGTAGCGGTCGTCCTTGCACATCGATACCAGCAAGAACCGGTCGGTGCCCGAGTCGGGCAGCCACTGCCGCGGCAGGTCATCGGTATAGTTGACCGCGATCGACTTGCGCTCGCAGTCGAGAGACCCCTGGCCGTGGAGCTTGAGCTTGACGCGCGCGCGTATGCCCGGCGCGTTGAGGTTGGTGCGCACCGACCCGTAAAAGGCCTCCTTGCTGAGATCTTTGACGCGCGCCTTGTACTCGAGCTGCTCCTCCGGCGAGAACTCGATGGCGATCACCTCGGGCAGCGCGGGGGTCGCCTTGTCATCGATCGGGTCGCAGCCGGGCGGGCCCTCGGCCTGGTCCGCGCCCGCGATGGTGACGTCCGGGAGCGGGAGCGTCGGGCCGTCGCCGGCGGTGTGGATGTGTAAGCCCGGCTGCGGGTCGAGGCCACATTGACGGATGAGCAGCTGACCTGCAGCGAGCGCGGCGTCGAGGCGCGTATGCGCGCCCTGGAGCGCGGCCTCGACCTCGGCGTCGGCGAGCAATTCGACGCGAATGGGCGCTGCCTCGCCGCCGAGCGCGAGCGCCTTGGGGTCCAGCGGCGCGTGGCCGGGCGCGACGACCAGCAGCTGG
>JAMHUH010000684.1:0-5793 GCA_035904925.1 Nannocystaceae bacterium | reverse complement strand
CGTCGAGGGCCAAGCCGGCGCGCTCGAGCTCGCGGCAGCCACGATCGCCAGCGCCGGGCCCGTCGAAGAGACCGAGGCGCTGCACGGGATCGTCGGCGAGACGCCGCTGTGGTGCGTGCCGATGACCACCGGGCTCTACACCGCGCCGACCGGTCCTTCCTCGATCGATCTCGAATTCGATCGCAACCAATGTGCCTCGTTGCACCTCGGCGATCTGGTCCGCGTGCTCCGGCGCGGCCAAGGCTGGGCCTACGTCGACGCGGGCCACTCCGTCGGCTGGATCGAGGAGCCGACGATCGCGAGCCCGATCGGCCCCGCGAGCGCGCGCGCGAGCGTGCTCGACGATCGCACCCGCCCGAGCGCTTGGGGGCTCGACGACTGGACCCCGCCCGAGCCGCCCGAGCTCTCGTTGCGCGCGGGCACTCGCTTGCCGATCGAGGGCGACGCGATAGAGGTGCCGACCCGCGAGGGCAAGGTCGCCGTGCACGTGGGCCCCGACGCGCCGATCCAGACCACGCCCCTGCCCCTGACCCGCCGCCACCTGCTCGAGCGCGCCTTCGCGATGCTCGGCGATCCCTACGGCTGGGGCGGACGGGCGGGCTACCGCGACTGCTCGAGCATGGTCTTCGACCTCTTTGCCCAGTTCGATCTGCTGCTCGGCCGCAACTCCGCCGTGCAGTCGCAGCTCGGGGTCGAGACCATCGAGCTCGCAGGCCAGAGCGACGAGGCCAAGCGGGCGGCGATCCGCTCGGCCGCCGAGCGCGGCGTGGTCCTGCTCTACATGCCCGGTCACATCATGATCTACCTCGGCCACGAGCGAGTCGGTGGGGTCGATCACGACTTTGGCATCTCGGCGATCAGCGACTATCTCGTCCCCTGCCCGGGTGGTTCCGACACTGTTCATCGGCTCGATCGGGTGTCCGTGACCACGCTCGAGCTCGGTCGCGGCAGCGAGCGGCGGGCCTATCTCGAGCGGATCGAGCGAATCGCCCTCTTCGGCCCAACCAGCGGCCCAACGACCGAATGACACCCGGATTCGATCATCCTGGCCAGTCCGTCGATCGAGCGGGTCGCATCTCACCAAAAGAATTGATTGGCCCCACTCGCGCGTTTCGGCACGATGCCACGCGATGGAACGACGACAGCTTGGCTTGGCTCCGCTGGTGCTGGCGATCGGCCTGAGCGCCCTCGGCTGCAAGGGCAGCGGTGGCGACGGTACGGCCGACGACGACGTGGGTGATGGCACGAGCACCGACGCTGGGACCGGCGACGCCACGACCGGAGACGGCGACGGCGATGCCGACGATCCCGGCCGCGTGACCCTGCACCGGCTCAACAACGCCGAGTACGACAACACCGTCCAAGACCTCTTCTTTGGCGCGGTCGACTGGACGCCCGCGGCCGACTTCCCGGCCGACGATCACAGCTTCGGCTTCGACAACATCAGCGACGTCCAGAACCTCTCGCCGCTCCACTTCGAGCTCTACGAGCGGGCCGCCGCGCAGATGGTCGAGGACGCGCTGCGCATCGCCCCGAACTCGAGCTTGGAGTCCTTCGAGGCCGAGTCGCCCGACGTGACCCAGACCCTCGGCGCCGAGTCGAACGGGTTTTGGATGCTCTGGTCCGACGGCGAGGTCTACTCGACCTTCGAGGCCGGCGAGGGCACCTACCGGTTCTCGACCCGTGCCTACGCCCAGCAGGCCGGGCCCGACCTGGCTCACCTCGCGCTGACGATCGACAACGTGGTCGTCTACGAGGCCGACATCGCCGCGACCGATCCCAACCAAGCCGAGGTCCATCAGGTCGAGATCCCGATCCAAGCCGGCATCCACAAGGCCGCGGTCGCGTTCACCAACGACTACTACGACGAGGTCGAGATGGCCGACCGCAACCTCCTGGTCGACTGGTTCGAACTCGAGGGCCCGCTCGATCCGGTGCCCAACCCGATCCGCGATCTCTTGGTCACCTGCGACCCCGGCTCGATCGGCGACGTCGCCTGCCTCGAGCAGATCATCGACGAATTCGTGACCCGGGCCTGGCGCCGGCCCTTGACCGCCGACGAGGTCGCGGGGCTGCTCGGCCTCCACCAGATCGCGCTGGCCGAAGGTCAGGGCTTCGAAGACAGCCTGCACATGATCCTGACGGCGGCCCTGGTCTCGCCGCACTTCTTGTTCCGGGTCGAGCGCGACGAAGATCCCAGCAGCCTGACCCCGCACTTGCTCGACGACTACGAGCTGGCCGCGCGGCTGAGCTACTTCTTGTGGAGCTCGATGCCCGACGCGGAGCTCTTCGCCCTCGCGGCGGCCGGCGAGCTGCATGAAGTCGAGGTGCTCGAGCAGCAGGTCGATCGGATGCTCGCCGACCCCAAGGCCGAGGCCCTGATCGACAACTTCGCCGGCCAGTGGCTCTACATCCGCGCGCTCGACAACGTGTTCAAGGACTCCAACGGCTTCCCCGAATTCACGATCGAGATGCGCGAGTCGATGCGCCACGAGATGCGCGAGTTCTTCCGCACCTTCGTGACCGAGCAGCGGCCGCTGACCGAGCTGCTGACCAGCAACACCACTCGAGTCGACGACAACCTGGCCAGCCTCTATGGGGTCGGGCCGGTCGGTCCGGGCTGGCACGAGATCGCCTTCGACGAGCTGCCGCGGCGCGGCTACCTGACCTCGCCCGGCATGATGACCGTGCTCTCGCACCCCTTCACGACCTCGCCGGTCAAGCGCGGCAAGTGGATCCTCGATCAGATCCTGTGTCAGCCACCGCCACCGCCACCGCCCAACATCGACATCCCGCCGCCCGATCCCAACAGCGGGGACACGGTCGCCGAGCAGCTCGCCGCGCATCGGGCCGATCCGGCCTGCGCCGTCTGTCACGACGACATCGACCCGCTCGGCTTGGCCTTCGAGAACTACGACGCGATCGGCAAGTTCCGCACGCTCGACCAGGGCCAGCCGATCGAGCCGGCCGGGCTCCTGCCGACCAACAACGCGCCCTTCGCCGACGCGCTCGAGCTCGCCGACCTGCTCGGGGCGAGCCCCGAGTTCCCGGCCTGCACCGTGCAAAAGACCTACATCTACGCGCTCGGTCGCGGGCTCTCGCTCGACGACGTGCCCTACCTCGACGAGATCGAGCTCGCCCACATCGAGGGCGGCCAACGCCTGCCCGATCTGATCAAGTCGATCGTGACCAGCGAACCCTTCCGCATGCGCCGCGGCGAGCCGAACTGAGGACCACCACCATGACCACACTTCGCAAGCGTCACCTCGGCCGTCGGGCCTTCCTCGGTGGTTCGGCCCTCGCCCTCTCGCTGCCCTGGCTCGAGTCGCTCGCCCCTCGGGCGATCCGCTCGGCCAAGGCCGCGCCCGGCGACGAGCCCCGCCGCCTGATCAGCTTCTACGTGCCCAACGGGATCCACATGCCCGGCTGGACGCCGGCGCAGACCGGCCCCAACTATCCAGTCTCGCCGATCCTCGCGCCCCTGGCCGAGATCCAATACCAGCTGATCCCCAACGTGCTGGTCGTCTCGGGCCTCGACAACGCGCCCAGCCAGCCCGAGGGCGCGGGCGATCACGCGGCCGGCACGGGCGGGTTCTTGACCTGTCGCCACGTCAAGAAGTCCGAGAGCGATCTGCAAAACGGGGTCTCCGTTGATCAGCTCTATGCCCAAGCGCTCGGCGACGCGACCCCGATCTCGAGCCTTCAGCTGGGCATCGAGGGCGGCACCGGCCTGGGCAACTGCGACAGCGGCTACTCGTGCGCCTACACCCGCAACATCTCGTGGGCCGACGCCGTGACCCCGCTGCCCAAGCTGACCTCGCCGCAGCTCGCCTTCGACCTGATGTTCGGCGGCTCCGATCCCGAGGCGACCGCCGAGCAGATCGCCCGCCGTCGGCTCTACCGGACCAGCGTGCTCGACTACGTCTACGACGACGCGCTCAGCTTGCAGCTCAAGCTCGGCAAGACCGACAAGATCAAGCTCGAGCAGTACCTCGACGGCATCCGCGAGCTCGAGATGCGGATCGAGAAAGAAGCCAGCGGCCCCGTCTGCGAGACCGGCAACTACTCGTCGACCTTCGCCGATCTGCCCGGTCACGTCCGCTCGATGCTCGACCTGATCGTCCTGGCGATCTCCTGCGACACCACGCGGGTGGTCAGCTTCATGCTCGGCAACGGCGGCAGCGGCCAGGTCTACGACTTCCTCGGGCTCAGCAGCGGCCACCACGAGCTCAGCCACCACGGCAACGACCCGGCCCTCCAGGCCCAGCTGCAGATCATCGACACCTGGGAGATCGCCCAATTCGCCTACCTGCTCGATCGCCTCCGCTCGGTCACGGAGGGCGAGAGCAACCTGCTCGAGAACTCGCTCGTGTTCTTCTCGAGCGAGATCGAAGATGGAAACTCCCACTCGCACATGAACCTGCCGGTCTTGGTCGGCGGCAGCGCGGGCGGGAAGATCATCAATGGCCAGCACCTGAGCTACGACGGCGGCAAGGTCTCGCAGCTCTTCTTGGCCATGTTGCAGTCGCTCGGCGTCGACGTGACCAGCTTCGGCGACGATGGCCAGGGCGTCGGGCCGCTCGCGGGCATCATGGTTTGATCATGGTCTGAGGGTCTGAATCCGGCCGGCTTGGTGGTCTGGACCACTGAAGCAAAGCTCGAACGATCCGACTCTGATCGGCGAGGCCAACCCACGCGCTCGATCGTGTTGGGCTGGCGAGGGACATGATCGATCACTCTCGAACGAGCGGAGCTTCAACGTGGAATTCGACTCGGATCGGAGGGCTGGTGGTGGTCACGCTGCTGGCCCTCGGGCTTGGTTGGTGGCTCTGGCCGAGCCCCAAAGCGAGCGACGAGGTCGGCGCGAGCTCGGAGGGTTCGAAGTCCACGAACCAGACCACGCCCGAGCGTGACGACCAGCGCGGCGCCAAGCTGGATCGCGCGGCCAAGGCAACCGTCACCGGCACGGTCCGGACCCGCGGTGGTGGGCCGATCGCGGGCGCCAGCGTGTGTGCCTGGGCCAACACGATCGAGCTGCGAGGGCTGACCGAGAACCGGCCGATCTGCACCAAGACCGAGCACGACGGCCACTATCGGCTCGAAGGTCTGTGGCCGGTCGGCGTCGACATCGACGCCAGCGCGGCCGAGCATCAGCCAACTCGATGGAGGCGACCAGGTCGTGCGTCGCAGGCATGGTCGAACGAACTTCGTCTGCACCCTGGCGAAGTTCGCGAAGGCATCGATCTCGAGCTGATGTCGGGCGGGGTCGAGATCGCGGGCATCGTCAAGGACATCTCCGGCGGTGAGATCGAGGGTGCGATGGTCACCGTCGTCCACGGTCGCTTCGGCGCGGATGGCCGCGCGGTCGCACGCAGCGACGAGTCTGGCCGCTTCCAGCTCTGGACCAAGCCCGGCCCCGTCTGGCTCACCGCGCGGGCCGAGGGCTACGGCGACAGCTCGACCCAAGGGTTCGCGCCCAGCCGCAAGACCCAGCTCTTCATGACGCCCGAGTCGATCTTGGTCGGCCAAGTCGTCCACGCGCAGACCGGCGAGCCCGTGCCAGACGTCACCGTCAGCTCGGGCGGGGGCCGCTGGGGCCAAGGCCGGGGCGACGACGTCCGCAGCGACGCCGAGGGTAACTTCCGGATCCGCGGCCTGCATCCAGGCGTGTACAAGCCCGAGGCGAGGTCCGACAATTTTTACGGTGTCGCCGCGACCCAGGTCCACCTCGGCCTCGGTCAGACCTCCGAGCCGATCGAACTTCGCGTGCACCCGGTCGCCTTCGTCGAAGGT
>JAMHUH010000683.1:0-1569 GCA_035904925.1 Nannocystaceae bacterium | reverse complement strand
GCGCGAGCCCGTGCTGCTGGGCAGCCGCGAGAGCGAGGACGGGCGTCAACTCGATGGCATGCTTTGGTTCGCCGGCTCTGCAGATTGGCTCGGGATCGAAATGTGGTTCGATCGTGCGACGGGCCTGCTCTACGAGGAGATCGAGCGCGACACCGAGAACGGCGAAGATCTCCGGCGTGTCTACTCCGACTATCGTGAGGTCGATGGCGTCCTCGTGCCTTGGTTGACCGAGAGCGTCTATCTGGTCGACGGCTTGACCGTGGATCGCACCGAGGTCCATGTGCATACAGTCAGCCATCGCCCGGTCGCGCCCGAGAAATTCGCCATGCCCACGCTCGCTCCGGTCGCGCCCGAGGCCGACGAGCTCTTGACCACGCTCGAGCAGGCTCGCCGGGCCGCAAAGGACGACCCCGAGCAAATCTCGACGCAGGTCCGGCTGGCTCGAGCCGCGTTCGCGGCCGCGCACTTCGACGAGTCGCGCGCGGCGGCCAAGGCCGTGCTCGAGCTCGAGCGCGAAGATCTCGAGGCGCTCTATCTCTTGGTCCGGCTCGACCTGCTCGATGGCGACGTCGAGAGCGCCGAGGCAAACCTGACCAAGGCGATCGCGGCCGGCTTGCGCGACGACGAGGCCGCCCGGCAAAAAGCTTGGATCCATCTGCGTCGCGGCCAGTGGGACAAAGCCGGCGCCGACCTGAGCGCGGCCGGCAACTCGGAGCTCGGCGCTCGCTATCGTGCCTTCGACGGCAAGCCCTTGGTGGCCAAGATGGGCGGCAAAGGCTGCAAGACCACGCTGCCGATCGAGCTCGAGCAGGGCGCCGTGGTGGTCGAGGTCGGGGCCGAGGGCGACAAGCTGCGCTTGCTCCTCGAGACTTCTGCCGCCGACGTGTTCATCTCCGACGCCAAGGCCAAGAGCCTGCTGATCGCGACCGACGCGAGGGCACCGCTCATACCTGGCGGTCCATCGCTCGGCCATGGACAGCTCGACACCCTCAGGCTCGGCGACTTCGCAGTCCAGAATGTGCCCGTCACCATGTTTGCCGCCGAGGACTTCGGGCGCGTCGTCGGGATCGAGGGTGTCGATGGGCTCCTCGGCATTCGGCCCTTCGCGGGTCGCCAGCTGACTATCGACCTCGATCGCAAGATGATGGAGATCGTCGAGCCGAGCAAGCGTTGCGCCAAATCACTCGAGGTCAACCGGGTTGGTCAAGCCCTTCCCTTTTGGCTGCACGAGACCCACGCCATCTATGTACTCGGCCAGATGCGCGACGCCGAGGGCGTCTACTTGGTCGCCACCGGCCTGCGCGGCGCCGATCTGTCCGCCAACGAGGCCACCTACGCGCTCGCCGGCATCGGCAGGCCAGCGCTCTACGTCGACCAGACCACCGCGCTGGTCGAAGTCGATCACTTCCGGCTCGGCGCCTCGACACGCGAGGACTTGGTCGCGGCTTGGGGGTTCGTGCATCCGAATCAGACCAGCGACGGGTTTCGGCGCGATGGCACGATTGGGCCGAGGCTGCTTGGCTCGGGCAGCTGGACGATCGATTTCGAACAACAGGAGTTGTTCTTGCG
>JAMHUH010000682.1:0-7248 GCA_035904925.1 Nannocystaceae bacterium | reverse complement strand
CACGCGCAGCTCGACCAAGGGGTCGCCGATCGCGACCTCGTCGCCGGCCTGGACCGAGACCGCGACCACGCTCGCGCGAGAGGGGACGTCGAGGCGGGCGCGGCTGGTCGAGGCCGCGACCACGCGGGCCGGCAGCTCGAGCAAGGTCGCGTCTTCAGGCACGCGGACCTCGACCCAGGCCGAGCGGCTCGAGGTCGCGTGCTCGTGCTGGGCGGGCTCGTCGGCCGCGGGCTCGGGCTCGCCACAGCCGACCAGCGAGGTCAGCGTAATCGAAGGGAGCACCAGCGCGAGCGCCAGGATTGAACGCGAGATGTTCATGCGCCCTCCTGCTCGGCCTGCTCGAAGGCTTCGAGGTAGAGCCAGACCTCGACGCGCGCCCAGACCGAGTCGGCCTCGGCTCCGCTCAGCTCGCGGGCGACGGCGCTGCGGCGAGACCTCGCCTCGAGCAGGCTGGCCAGCGTGCCCTCGCCCAGTTCGAGCGCCTCGGCCCGCGCCGCGACCAGCTCGTCGAGCGCAGGCAAGGTGTGATCACGCAGGACCACCACGCGCTCTTGGGTGTGGTGAAGGTCGTGCAGCGCGATGGTCAAGGTCGCCGAGAGCTGGAGCATCGCGGTCTCGGCCTCGGCGTCGGCCTCACGCGCGGCCGCCAGCGCGGTGCCCTGCTCTCGCTGCCCGCGGTCGATGCCGACCTGAGCCCCGAGCACGCCGAAGAGCACGAGGTCGCCGGCCGACTCGCGCTGAACCGAGAAGCCCGCGTTCATCGAGCTGGCCTTGGCGGCCTTGGCCTCGGTCGCGTGAGCTCGTTTGGCGCGCTCTTGCAGGCGCGCGACGGCGACCCGCGGCAGCGCGTCGACCTGATCGAAGCGCTTGCGCAGCTCGTCCTCGCTGGGCAGCTGGGGATCGGGATAGTCGCCTTGGGTTCGCAGCGGCGCGCGGCCATCGGCCCCGGTCTCGCGGCCGAGCTCGAGCCCGAGGTCGTGGACCCGACCGACCATGTCGATCACCACCGCCTCGGCCTCGGCTGCGCGAGCGCGGGCGTCGGCCAGCGCGCTGCGAGTGACGACGCCCTCGCGCTGGCCGAGCTCGTGGGTCGCGACCAGCTCGTTGGCGAGCGCGAGCTCGGCCTCGGCCAGCGCGAGCTCCCGCTCGGCCGCGTGAAGACGGATCCACGCGTGGGCAGCCGCGAGCCGCTGCTCGAGCGCGCTCGCCCGAGCGCGAGCGTCGATCAGATCGGTCTCGGCCCGGGCCGCCTCGCCGCGGCTGGCCGCGTAGTTCTCGAGGCTCCACGACTGCGTGGCCGTGATCTGGATTTCGAACCCGCGGGTCGCCTGGGGGATCACCCGCGCGCCCGAGAGCACCTGCACTTGCGGGCCCATGAAGACCTTGGGGATCGCGGCATCGATCTCGCGCTTGTCCTCGCCGGCCTGCTCGAGCCCGCGGACCATCGGCGTACCCGCGGCCGCGCCCAGGCTCTCGTCGAAGCTCAGCGCCGGGCCCGGCTCATGGTTGGCGTGCTGACCTCGCGGCGGCGGGGCTTGGGCTCCGAGCGCTTCGCCCTTGCCCGGGGCGGCGGCGGCGATCGTCGACGCGCCGAGCAGGAGCAGGAGCACCGACGAGGTCAATGGCGTGGCCCGCATGGCCGCTCTCATGCCACGTCTGGATCGGCGAAGTCTGAGAGGCTCCTGAGAACTCCCTCAGGTTCGAGCGTGGCCTACGTTTGCGCAATTAACGCAGCTCTCTCGACCAAACCTTGGACGAACATCAGACGAATTCGACAAAATTCCCGTGGGTCGCTTGCGAAGTCGCTCGTGGAGTCTACAGACACTGCACGAACCTTGAACAGCGCTCGCGCTGCTCGACGTCCAGCTTCAGCCAAGAACCAAACCATGAAGAACCTACTCGAGACCTCGACCCTGATGTGCATGTCTTTCGCGCTCGTCCTGACCGCCTGCGGCGGCGACGATGCCAACGACGACGAAGTCGGCGACACGACGACCGGCGACACGACCGGCGACACCACGACCGACGACACCACGACCGACAGCACCACGACCGACAGCACCACGGACACGACCACCGCCGACACGTCGACCACCGACGCGACGGACACGGCCGGCGACATGGGCATGATCCGGCTGCTGCACCTGGGCGTGTTCCCGAACGACGAGAACACCTCGGTCGACATCTTCGCCAACGGGGCGCCGACGGGCGTGACCTTCGAGTTCAAGCAAGGCACGCCCTATGTCGAGCTGCCGGCTGGCACCTACACCTTCGACGTGGTCCCGAGCGGCGGGACCATCGACGACTCGGTGTTCACGGTCGCCGACTTCCCGCTCGGCGCGGGCGAGGTCTGGTCGGCCTACGCGGCTGGCTACGTGGCGCCGGAAGCCG
The DNA here is from genome assembly GCA_035904925.1 of Nannocystaceae bacterium. Lineage (GTDB taxonomy): Bacteria > Myxococcota_A > Polyangia > Nannocystales > Nannocystaceae > Plesiocystis. The sequence continues at coordinate 4,857 of JAMHUH010000682.1, read as the reverse complement.
GCAACGCGGGCTTCTCGGTCGCGGCCTTCCAAGACGACGCCGACGGGATCCCGGCCGGCAACCTGCGGCTCAACGTCGTCCACGCGGCCGCGCTCGGGGCCCTCGATCCGGTCGACGTCTGGGTCGTCGACGCCGAGTGTGCGCCGGTCAGCCCCTTGCTGGTCGACTTCGCCTACGGCGACATCGCGGCCAACGTCGACATCCCGGCGGGCGCGATCAACATCGGCTTCGACGTCGGCCAGGACGCGACCGTCGACGCCTGCTTCACGGTCCCGGACCTCGGCGGCGACATCCTCGTCGACGCCTACGCGGTCAACGACAGCCAGGGCAACGTGTCGATCATCGCGCACCTGCCCGACGGCTCGGTCGCCGAGCTGACCCCGAACTGATCGCGTCGCGTGACGCGAAGGCCGAGCCGACACTGCGATCGCTCGCGGTGTCGGCTTGGTAGTCGCCACCACGCACGATTTGCTCGATCCGGATCGCTGGCCAAACCCTCGCGGAACGACGCTCGCGCGTGCTAGCGTGGCCGACCGATGCGTGGCGCTCGACCGTTCATTCCGCGGATCACGATTCTCCCGATCATCACGATCGCCCTATCGAGCCCCGCGCTCGGCTGCTCTTCGGGCATCGGGCTCGAGGGCGGCGGCGGCTCCAGCTACTCCTCGGGCGGCGACGAGGTCGCGACCAGCGACACGGGCAGCGACAGCAGCACCGACACGGTCGGCGAGAGCGGCTCGGACACGTCGAGCGACTCGGGCACCGACACGACCACGGGCCTGCCCGCGGGCCCCGGCTGCGGCAACGGCTTCGTGCCGGGTGACTATTGTCCAGGCACGGCCGTGGCGTTCCCGGTCGGGCCGGGCGCGACCGGGGTCGACGTCGCGGACTTCGACGGCGACGGCAACATGGACGTCTGCGTCTCGCTGCGCAGCGCCAACCAGGTCGCGATCCTGCTCGGGCATGGCGACGGGAGCTTCGCCGCCCCGCAGACCTTCGCGGTCGGGGCCGGACCTTGGGCGATCTTGGCCGCCGACATCACCGGCGACGGCAAGCCCGAGATCGCGACCGCCGACTACGGCAACAACACGGTCACGGTGATCTGGAACCTCGGCGGCGGCGGCTTCGAGGTCATCGGCTCGTTCCCCGCGGGCGAGAGCCCGATCCACATCGTCGCGGCCGACTTCAACGCCGACGCCAACATGGATCTGGCCACGAGCAACGAGATGCAGGGCAACGCGACCGTGTCGGTCATGCTCAGCACCGGCAACTCGCTCGCGGCTCCGGTCGGCTACGGGACCGGCGAGTCCGACGTGCTCGGGGTCGAGGCCGTCGACCTCGACAACAGCGGTCGCGTCGATCTGGTCGCGGCCAACGAGTACGGCGGGCTCGCGGTCCTGCTCAACCAGGGCGCGGGGACCTTCGGCGGGGCCACGAGCGTCGCGGTCGGGACCACCCCCTTCGCGCTCGACAGCCACGACTTCAACAGCGACGGCAAGCAGGACATCGCCGTCGGTCACCTCGGCTCGAGCAACATCAGCGTGCTGCTCGGCGACGGCGCGGGCGGCTTTGGTCTGCCCTTCTTCCAATCCGCCAGCTCGGCCGTGATCGCCTTGCGGGTCGTCGACCTCGACGGCGACGGCGAGGGCGACATCCTCGCGACCGGTCCCGACGCGCCGCTCGTCGACGTGATGCTGGGCACCGGCGCGGGCGGGTTCGAAAACCAGCCTGCGATCGCGGTGAGCGGGCAGCCGGGCGACGTCGCGGCGGCCGACTTCAATGGCGACGGCGCGCTCGATCTGGTCGTGACCGACTCGGGCGGCGGGACGATCTCGATCGTGATCTTCGATCCCTGAGCGCGCCTCGATCGCATCGCGGCTCGTCACGTCGCTGGGATCTCGGACGAGCTCCCGCGATGCCGCGCGTAGATGTCGAGCACCCAGCGAAAGCCCGGTCGATGCGCCCAGGCGGCGCGCAGCTCGTCCAAGGCGGCCGGGACCGGCTCGGGCGGAAGGTAGGCGAACTCGGGCGGTCGCACGATCGGGGTCAGCATCGCGGCGGCGCTCAGATCGGCGATCGAGAACGAGTCACCGACGAGGTAGCCGCTGGGACCGATCTCGGCCTCGAGCCGATCGAAGTGGGCGCCGATCCCTGCGTGGGCGGCCGCGAGCTGGTCGGCGTAGATCCCCATGTTCGCGCGCAGGATCACGCGCGTGAGCGGGAACATCAGCAACCAGCTCCAGCGCGTCAGCGGGCCAAAACTGGCGGTCGCCATCGCGGCGGCGGCTCGCGGCTGGGCCAAGTAGGCCGACCAGAAGATGCGGCGCAGCTCCGGCCCGACCTCGTCGTCGAAGTACTCGGCGATCGCCAGCGCCCGGGCGAGCTCGTCGGGGTCGCTCGGGTAGAGCGGCGGGTCGGGGTGAAGGCGCTCGAGCTCGGCGAGGATCCGGCTCGAGTCGGTGGTGGTCTGGCCGGCGATCTCGACCACCGGCACCTTGTTCTGGCCGGTGAGGCGGCGGACCACCGGCACGTGAAAGGCCGGGACCAAGGCCTGTCGAACATGCGGGCAGCGCTTGTAGTCGAGCGCCCAGCGGACCTTCTCGTTGTAGTGCGAGATCCGAAAGTGCAGGAGTCGGGGGATCGGCTCGGCCATCGCGTGACCTTCATCGCGAATCGGCGGCGACCCGTCCATCGGCCACCGCCGATCGCTCGCGCGAGCCCGACTCAGCCCTTGCGCTTGGGGAAGAGGAGCTCCTCTTCGATCGGCATGTCGATGGTGTCGTCGTCGTCGAGCACGCCGTAGCTCGCGTCCTGCATCAACGCCGCGCGCGAGGTCGAGACGCTGAGGGTCCCGTTCGGGCGCACGACCAGCATGATGATGTCCTCGATCACGATGATGCCCGCGGGCGCATCGAAGGCGAACTGCGTGGCCAGCATGGGCAGCTTCCAGTCGAGCAGGTCGGCGGTCGACCAGACCACGTCGTCGTCGGACCCAGGCCCGGGCACGACCCGCAAGAGGTGATCCTCGATGATGATGCTCGCGACCCCACCCGCGGGCGAGAGATCCTGGATCGTGGGCAGCTGCGCGACGAGGGTGTCGGCGATCGCGGCCAAGGCCGCACATTGATCGGGCTCGATGCCGCTCATGGTCTCGCAGGCGCTGGCGGCCGAACCCTCGCTGCCGCTGCGAGCGTCGTCGCCCACGCTGATCGCCGTCCAGGTTGGTTGCGGCGCCTCGTAGGCGTAGGTGTCGGTCAGCTCCACGCCGGCCTTCGACTCGACGCAGGTGAAGCGATCCTTGGTCACGACGCACTGCTCGACGCTCATGCCCGCGCAGCCCTCGAGCCAGACCTGCGCGCAGGTCGGGTACTCGGGCAGAGCCTCGGTCATGTAGAGGCCCCAGCCCTCGGTGATCTCGACCGCGCGAAGGCCGGATTGCTCGTCGAAGCTCTCGGTCTCGCCACACGCGGCGGCGGTCAGGGTGAACAAGGTGATCAGAGTCAGGATGGTGCGTGTCATGGCTCGCAGCTCCCTTGTTCGTGAGCGGCGAAGATCGGACGCGGGAGTTCAGGATTCATGGCGCGGGGCGAAGCCGCGCAGCGCGATTCGGAGTCCGCGGCGATCGCCCGAGTCCACGCCAGAAAACCAGCGAGGTGAAACGAGGACCTGCGCGAGACGGCGCTGTTAGAGTGCACGGCGGTGTTTGGATTCTTTCCCGGGCTGACGACGCGAAAGATTCTGCGATCGTCGGCGCGCGCGCGCGTCTACGAGGCCGAGCGCGACAGCGATGGTCAGCGCGTGCTGGCCAAGGTGTTTCGCGTCGACGAGCCCGGCGTCGAGGCCCGCGTCCGTCACGAATTTCGGCTGCTGCAGGCCCTCGACGTGCCACGGATCGTCCGGCCGCTCGCGCTCGAGCGGATCGGCGACGAGCTGATCTTGCTGCTCGAGTACATCGAGGGCCGCAACCTCCGCCAGTACGCCAAGGGTCGGCCGATCCCGCTGCCCGACTTCTCGCGGATGGCGATCGGGCTGGTCGACACGCTCCGCCAGGTTCACGCGCGCGGCATCGTTCACCGCGACATCAAGCCCAGCAACATCCTGGTCGAGGATCCCAGCGGCGAGGTCTACCTGGCCGACTTCGGCATCTCGGTGCTGCTCGAGGATCAGCGCCGCTTCATCGACGAACCCGAGGTGCTCGAAGGCACGCTGCCCTACGTCTCGCCCGAACAGACCGGCCGAACCCGGCGCGAGGTCGACTATCGCAGCGATCTCTACTCGCTCGGCGTGACCTTCTACGAGCTCTTGGTCGGTCAGCGGCCCTTCGAAGCCAGCGCGCCGCTCGAGCTCATCCATGCCCACCTCGCGCGCCGCCCGACCCCGCCGATCGAGCTGCGGCCCGAGCTGCCCGAGCGACTCTCGGCGATCGTCATGCGCCTGCTCGAGAAGGCGCCCGAGCACCGCTACCAGTCGGCGGCCGGGCTCCTCGTCGATCTCCAGCGACTCGAGCGAGCGTTGGCGCGGGCCGAGACCCAGCCGAGCTTCCCGCTCGGCGAGCAGGATCGCCCGACCACGCTCCAGCTGCCCCGCCAGCTCTATGGGCGCGAGCCCGAGCTCGCGGCGCTCGGCGAGGAGCTGCGCGCGGTGGTCGACGGAGGCGAGCGCCGGGTGGTCGTGCTGCGGGGCGAGGCCGGGCTCGGCAAGTCGGCGCTGATCGGCGAGCTCGATCGCATGCTGCTCGAGCAGAGCGCGAGCGCGGGCTATCTGGCGATCGGCCGGTTCGAGCCGGGCACCCGCGAGCTGCCTTATGCCGGGTTCATCGCCGCGTTCGCGGGGCTCTTCGATCGGCTGCTGACCGAG
>JAMHUH010000681.1:0-8086 GCA_035904925.1 Nannocystaceae bacterium | reverse complement strand
GCGCGGCATCGAGGCGAGGTCGGCGGGCAGGGTGAGCGTTGCCGTAGCCCCAGGTCAGCTTGTTGCCGGTTCGGAGTTCGACGCGAATGTCTTTGGCCCAGGTCGCACCATCGATGAATGACTATTTCGCCGACGCAGAACTCGGGGTCTCTGGGGATTAGGGACCCAGTTGCCGTCGGGTGAGCACATGCTCGTACTTCTGACTATCTTTCCATGTCGCTACGATATGCGTGATTTGGGTGTCCTCTTGCTCGCTCCTCTTTAGCGTGATGAGGTGCTCGGTCTTTGGCGTTGCGTTCGTCAGCAGCCGAATCATCAAAGTGCTCATGTCGTCATGGATGCACTCCGTCACGCGGTCCCGAGCTTCGTTCCATGATACTTCGTCGAGGTGATGTATTTGTCCGTTCGCATCTTCAAATGTGACTCGTGTTTCAGCGGGTGCCCAGGTGTTTTCGGTGCATGTTTGTAGTGTTGGAAATGTTGAGAGCCTCGCCCCGGGGGCTTGGGTGCATGGGCAGAGGTTGTGGCCTCCGGAGTGGGAGTTGTCTAGGTCGACGATGTGCTGTTTCCATTCTGGTGCATCGAGTGTCCGATACTCAACGGTTGCTTTGCCCCCCTCGATGAGGTGTGCCCTGACGGGTTGGGTGGCTGGAAACGAGATTGCGGTGCTAGGTCCATGTGTCTGCTGTTCACCGATGTCGAGGGCCTGCAAGCTTTCGAGAAGCAGCCGTCCGTCCGTGTGGCGATTGACCCGAATTGTGTGCCATGCGCCAAGGGGCGTGTCGACGAAGATCTGTGCAACAAGAAGTTTGTAGTCGTCCACGCTGACCTGGATGATGCGATTTTTACCTGAGTTCCAAATGATTTCGGTGATCGTCGAAGGGATCTGGTTGTCGGTGTCCAGAATTTGGAGTTCCGTCTCCGAAATCTCCGCCAGGGGGATGTCGAGGTATTCCGCCGCGTGCATGAACCTGGGGACATCATCCCACTCGAACGGTCGCTCTTCGTTGATGGGGTCAAAATAGTCTTCGGCGGCTAGCGGCGAGTGGTTCTCCCATAGGGAGGAATCGAGGCGTTTGTATCGAATTTGAATTTTCATGTTTATTTGCCGAGTGATAGGTCGCGGCCCTCTGCGGTCTTCATGATGGAATCAAAAACCTTCTTTGTCAAGGTTTGGGAAGTGACATGCGCTCGCTGTTGCTGCATCTGATCACGAGCCCATGTACGCGTCCGTACTCTGGATCCCAAGGAGGGAGAGCGTTGCTCTCGAGTTCTGGATGACAACGTTCAGCGCGGATACGTTGTAGTTTGGGCCAGCGGGGTGGGGGCCGGCGTGTGGTCATCGAACGACTCGGGGTCCCGATCGGGTCTTGGTTGTCGTTGGGGCGGATGATCGTGAGGGCGATGCCCATGGCCCAGCCGCCTTCGATGCGGCAGCCGACGATCTCGACGTCGCGCGAGCCATGCGCACGCGAATGCCTCCGGGGGTCGGGTAGCGGCCGTCGAGATCGACACCGACGTCGACGCTACAGCGATGGACGCGAGCTGCCGTGGCACCCAACTCGAGCGGGCACGACAATCCCGGCGTCGGCGGCACAGTGAAACGCTTGCACGCTGGGGCGAGGGTGTGAGAGCCTGAACTCATGCGCACTCGCTGGCTCGAATCCTTGGTCATCACGTTGGGTCTCGGTACGCTCGGTCTGGCCGCTTGCAAGGGCGACGATCAAGGTGGGAGCGACACGGTGGGCGATGGCGACTCGGGTTCGGAGAGCGGGAGCTCGACGCAGACGACGGGGCTGGACACGAGCACGAGCACGACGAGCGACACGAGCTGCATCCCAGGGGAGCAGGGGTGTTCGTGCAATGGTGGGTTATGCTTGGGCGATCTGGTGTGCGAGAACGACTTGTGTACGGATCCGAATTGCATTCCTGGAGAGCTGGCGTGCGAGTGCAACATGGGGCTCTGCCTCGGGGATCTGGTTTGCGTAGGCGGGGTTTGTTTGGAGGATGGGGGGACGACGACGGATACGACGTCGACGACTTCGACGGATACGACGGATACGGGGATGGAGTGTCCGAATCCGAACGAGATGATGTGCGACGGGGTTTGTGTGGATGTGGTGTCGAATCCGGAGAATTGCGGGAGCTGCGGGATGACTTGCGAGGTCTCGGCCGACATGTTGGCGGGCGGCTGCAGCGACAGCCAGTGCCTGCCCTATTGGTCGGAGTGTTTCTTGGAGTCGGACAATTTTGCTTCTTGCGACGCGGTTTGTCAGGCAGAGGGAAAGACGTGCGAGGAAGCGGCTTGCAATGGGTACACTTGGATTCAGGCAGGAATCTCCGTATGTACCACCGGGAATTCGGTAAGCGTGCTCCACTCTGACGTGCCGTGTGAGGGGGCTATCGTCTGGGAAGGCTCGTTTGGTCGGTGTTGTTGTTCCTGAACATCAGGTAGCAACTACGCAGATCACGAGGTCAAGACCCCGGGCAGCGACTCAACGACGTACCCTGCCAAGGGGGATCTTCGTCCGGATAAAGCGAAGTGTTTAGCCTGACTTCCGAATTTGGGACGAATAGCGGCGAGGCCCGAATGGGGCGGTTCTCGCACTTCGGGCCCTTGCTTGTTGGGCTCGACGTTGCCCAGCGCGTGGAACTCGACATTCTCGATCGTGATCCGGGTGCAGGTGCCGGCGGCCGAGAACGCTTCGATGCGCAGGGCCTTGAAGAGCCGGCCCTGAGCCCGAGGCCTTGACGCCCGCTGTGAAACGCGTACCATGCGCGAAGGAGGCCATGGCGATTCGACTCCGAGGGACAGTCCAAGTTACGACGCTCGTGACGCTCGCGGCGCTCAGCGCCCGGTGCGGTGGTGACAAGGCGGAGGGGGACATGGGCGCGTGCGTGGATGAATCTTGTGTCGACGCCAGCGCCGAGGGGGACAGCTCGTCGGATAGCTCTTCAACGAGCAGCTCCGAGACGAGCTCGAGCACCGACGGATCGACCGAGACGGATGGCGAGGTCACGTCGACGGATACCAATGATCCCTGCGCGGCGCCCGAAGTGCTCTGTGACAACCAGTGCGTCAATCCGTTGAACGATTCGAATAATTGTGGGGAGTGTGGTAATGCGTGTGTCGTCCAAGGGAAATATGGGGAGTGCGTAGATGGGCACTGCACCCCGACCTTGAGTGAATGTGCGCCTCAGAATATTCCGCTCCCGTGTGACGACGTGTGCGCTCAAACGGGGATGACTTGTTCGGCGCAAGGGTGCGATGGTGTGACATACTTCTTTTATGGCGCGCCTGGCACGTGCGATCAAAACACCCCGAGTGGCGCGGAGCCCGGCCCCTGTAGTGAGCCGAGTTTTGCAAGCGCCAGCTACTACCGTTGCTGCTGTGCTCAGTGAACCGGCGCCATCGCACTCGATCGTCCCGAATACGGCCGATTCGAGCCATGAATCGATCACGAAGTCGGGGAGTAGGTTCGGCCTCCATTCGCCGCTCTTCGATCGTCTGAGCCGCAGGCCGCAATGGGATTGAGGTAGCTCGGCTTCGCCTCGAACCTGCGCGTTCGTTGGGATGCACGCGATCGATCTTGGATCTCCACCGCTCCCAGCGAACCGAGACGATCACGAAGCAGGGGACGCAGTGGGGGCGTACCGGTTCGAATGTGGAGCCGCCCGAGCGAACGTTGGCCAAGCCGCGTGCTACCCAGCGGCGGAAGACTCGAACCGGTGCGCCCCCACGGAGGCACCCACAGGCTCGGCATCGTGACCAAGGCGTCCGCGAAGGATCGCGAGAGCGCTCGCAAACCGAGCGAAAGATCACCCCTCGGCCAACCCAGCGATCATCCGCGCGAGCTCGCCAACCCGCCGAGTCGATCGCGGAATCACCAGCACCGTATCATCGCCGGCGATCGTCCCGAGGATGTCGGCATGCCCGAGCGCGTCGAGCTCGAGCCCGACCGCGGGCGCTCTTCCGACGCGGGTTCGCACGACCACCATGACCTCGTTGTGCTCGACCCCGACGACCATGCCGACCGGAAACACGCCGGGCCCGGGCTCGAGCCGGTAGACCTGGCTGCCGTCCTCGCGGACCCGGCGTTCGGCGCCGAGCAGCTTGAGGTCGCGCGAGATGGTGCTCTGCGTGGTCGCGAAGCCTTGCTCGGCCAAGGCGGCGACCAGCTGCGCTTGTGTGCTGCCGCCGCCGCCTTCGACCAGGATCTCGCGCAAGATCTTGCGCCGTTCGGTCGAGTCGCTCATCGCTCGTTCATCGGTTCTGCCGGGTGATCAGGGTGCCGATGCCTTCGTCGGTGAAGAGCTCGGCGACCAGCGCGTGGGGGAGGCGGCCGTCGATCAGGTGGAGCGCGGCGAGGCCCTGACGGGCGGCGTGGCGGGCGAAGGCGAGGTTCTCGTCGGCGGCGGTCGAGAAGCGGCCGCGATCGAGGCCGGCCAGGACCTGCTCGGGCGAGAGCTCGCGGACGAGGCCGCCGCCGTCGTGGAGGCCTTGATCGTCGGCGAGGCTGAGCAGCTTGCCGACGCCGAGGCGCAGGGCGAGGGCGACGAGCTCGCCGGGGTCGGGGGTGGTCTGGATGATCGCGCAGGCTTGGCCGCGATCGAGGCGACGCCGGATCGTGGGTGCGTCGGCGGGGACTTCGGTGATCCGGTAGGCCGCGTCGCTCATCGGCTCGCGCAGGGCGGCGAGCACCTCGGCGTCGGGCACGACCAGGAGCACGCGCAGGTCGGCGTCGAGGATCAGCTCGAGATCGCGAGCGACGCTGGCCAGCAGCTGGGGCTTGCGAGCGGCCGAGCCAGCCAGGTGAACCATGATTCGAAGGCCGGTGAAGCGGCGCACGTAGGAGAGGCCGTCGACCAGCAGCTGATGCTTCAAGATCGGCGTGTAGGACGAGAGCTTGACGTTGCGGCCGACCTGGCCGTCGTCGCTGACGACCATCTGCAGGGCTTCGTCGGAATTGATCCGGACGTAGTCGTAGGAGAAGTCGCAGCCGAGCGCCGTGAACTCGCCCGGGCCCGCGCCGACTCGAACTTCCCAGCGCACGGTCGGCTGGCGGAGGCGATGAAAGAGCTCGCCGAAGTCGACGGCCTCGACGGTGACGCCGGCGCGGACCAGCGGCACGCCCTGAGCGGCGATCGAGATGTCGGCGGCCTTCAACGCGAGGCCGCCTTCGAGCGCGCCTTGGCCCGCGGCGGCGCAGAGCCGGCCCCAGCCGCCGGCCTCGCCCGCGAACACGCTGCACTTGAACAACGAGCTGCGCACGCAGGCGCGGGCGATCGCCTTGGCCTGGGCTTGATCGGGGGCGCCCGAGACATGGACCTCGAGCAGCCGGGTCGCGCCCTCGCCGTCGCGGGCGACCTGCTCGGCCAGGGCGCGCAGGACCGCGTGCAGGGCCGCGAAGAAGGCCTGCTCGTCGGCGCCCTCGCGGATCTCCACGCCCGACTCGCCGTTGGCCATGACCAGGACGGTGTCGTTGGTCGAGGTGTCGCCGTCGACGGTGATCGCGTTGAAGGTGGTGTCGATCGCCTTGCGCAGGAGCGCGTGGAGGCGGGTGCACTCGATCGCGGCGTCGGTGCAGACGAAGCCGAGCGTCGTGGCCATGTTGGGGTGGATCATCCCCGAGCCCTTGGCGACGCCGAAGATCCGGATCGGCTGGCTGACGCCGGGCAAGACCAGCTCGCCGTGGGCGACCTTGGTCACGATGTCGGTGGTCAAGATCGCGGCGGCGAAGCCCCGCGGGCCGCTCGAGCTGCCCTCGAGCTCGGCGAGCAGGCTGGGCATCGCGGCGCTGATCTTGCTGGTGTCGAGTTGCACGCCGATGACCCCGGTCGAGCACGAGAGCACCGCGTCGCTCGAGCACTCGAGCGGGCCGGCGACCGCTTCGGCCATGGCTTGGTTGGCTCGGACGCCGGCCTCGCCGGTCATCGCGTTGGCGTTGCCGCTGTTGACGATCAGCGCGCGGATCCCCGAGGCGGGCAAGAGCGCGGCGCAACGATTCACGCACGCGGCCCGGACCGGGTTGCGGGTGAACACGCCAGCGGTCTCGGCCCCCTTGGGCGCGGTGCAGTGGATCAGGCCGAGGTCCTTGCGCGAGCGCTTGATGCCGGCGTGTGTGCCGGCGAAGCGAAAGCCGACCGGGATCGGCAGGTCGCCGTCGAGCGAGGTCGAGACCGTGAACGAGAACGAAGTCGGATCGGTGGTGGACATGAAGGTCGACTCGAAGTCAGAGCACGCGGGTGCGGGTGGCGAAGGCAGGGGCCACACCGCTGGGCAGCGACGCGAAGGGTGGCGGGAGGCCGAGCCCGGCGTCGAGCCCGAGCCAGAGGTTGAGGTTGTGCAGCGCCTGGCTGGCCGCGCCGCGCATCAGGTTGTCGATGCTCGCGAACACCGGGATCAACCCGCTGCGCTCGACCGGGCCGACGGCGAGCACTGCTTGATGCGAGCCGACCACGTGGCTGAGGCCGAGGCCCTGATCGGGCGAGTCGAGCACGCTGATCCACGGGTGCTCGGCGTAGGCCGAGCGCAGCCCAGCCAGCAGCGTGGTCGCGCTCGCGCGGGGTCGAACGAAGCAGGTCACGAGCATGCCGCGGACGATCGGCAGCAGCTGGGTGACGAAGCTGATCGGCGCGCCGAGGTGGGCCTCGATCTCGGGGATGTGGCGGTGCTCGCCGACCTTGTAGGGGAAGCTGTTGCCGGCCAGGTTGCTGAAGTGGAGGTGATCGGCGAGGCCCTTGCCGGCTCCCGAGGCGCCGCTGGTCCCGAGCACGGCGATGCCCTGGTCTTCGATCAGCCCGGCGCGCAGCAGCGGGACCAAGGCCAGCAGGGTGGCGGTCGGATAGCAGCCGGGGTTGGCGAGCAGTCGGGCCTCGCTCGGGGGCGGTCCAAAGAGCTCGGGGATCCCATAGTGGACTTCGGGATCGCGTCGACGTGCGTCCGAGAGATCGAGCACGCGTCGGGCACCCGCGTCGAGCAGCGCGCTCGTCCACTGGTGGGCCGGCTCATGCGGGAGCGCGAGGGCGATCGCGTCGCAGCTCGCGAGCTGCTCGAGCTCGGTGGCCGCGAGCTCCTCGGGCGCGCGGGCCTTGGGGATTCGAGGGGTAATGCATGGATGCTGCATGCAGAGCGCATGCAGGACTTGGCCGGCGTAGCCGGTGGCGCCGAGGATGGCGAGCTCGAAATGGCCTGATTTCGGCACGGGGCGTGATTTCGCATGGCCGAGGCGGCTCCGCAAGGGCCTCGATCGCATGCATCGAACATGCGCAATTCATGCAAGTTCGAGCGTGTGATCGAAGGACGTGAGCGCTGCCACTTTGAAGGCAGAACGCGCATCCACGAGGGCTCTTGACTCCCCAGCCTGAGCGGGTACATTCCCGACCCCACGCGGGAATAGCTCAGTTGGTAGAGCGCAACCTTGCCAAGGTTGAAGTCGAGAGTTCGAGTCTCTTTTCCCGCTCCAAGAGGCCCAGCAGTCACCTGCTGGGCCTTTTTCTTTTGGGCCCGTGGGACTTCCCACCCGATCGGGGTGGCCCGGCGCGCAGCGGCTTGCGCTGCCCGCAGAGCGCGGATAGCCTCCATACCCGACGTGTCCCGATCCACCCGACGACCTTCGAACCCGGCGCGAGCGAGCGTCGCTTCGTTGGCGTGGCGAGTGGTCGGGTTGCTGGTCTTGATCGTCACCATGCTCGCGCCCGGGTGGGTCGAGGCTTCGGACCCGTCGACGCGCCTGGCCTCGCCCGAGTCGGCCCGAGTCCGCGCGGCCTCGCCCGAGCTCGGTGCTCGCTACGAGCCCCTCGATCACCTCGAAGGCGGTGCTTGTGGCGACGAAGAAGAAGAGCCCGAAGAGCTGATCCGCTGCGGCTCCGAGATCTCGTTCTTCGAGCTGCCCGGCTTGCTCGGGGTCCTGCGCGAGTCGATCGAGCGGATGACCCCCGGCCAGTGCCGCAAGCTGCTCGACGATCTCTACGAGCGCGAGGCTTGCCAGTTCGGTGGCCGCGAGTGCGGCGACCTCTTGCCGCTCGGGCTCCCGCCGATCGCACCCAAGTCGATGTCGAGCAGCTCGAGCAGCGCGCATGCGTG
>JAMHUH010000680.1:0-5739 GCA_035904925.1 Nannocystaceae bacterium | reverse complement strand
ATGCCAAGGTCGCGGCGGAGTCGGCGATCGCCCATGTCCGCGGTAGTGGACGAACACGACCTGCCGGCGCTTGGCGATCTGCGGGGCGATCTTGCGGAAGGCCCAACCCGCACAGCCGATCCCGTCGAGGATCAACAGCGCGGGCTCGGTCGACTCGCGCGGACCCAACGCGCGCACGTAGATCCGCGCTCCATCAGCTCGAGAGAGCCAGAGCTTGCGGACCCGCGGACGCGCCGTCTCGGTCACGAGATATCAGCCGGTGGAAGCGGCTCGACGCGAGCGGTTCAGTCGTCCTCGGTCTTGCCGCGAACGTCGTCTTCCATGTCGTCCTCGATGTCGTTGACGCTCGGAAATTTCATGATTTCCTTGCGGGCCAACTTCCATGCTTTCTGGACGATCCAGGACAACGAGCGGTCCTGACGGGTGGCCTCATGCTGAATTTCCTTCAGCATGTCTTCGGGAAAGTAGAGGCTCTGCTTGCGCTTGTCGGAGCTGGCCATCCGGTGAAGTCCTCCCTGGGGAAGCCGCGGAACGGTAGGATAAGGTGGGATCGCAGTCAACCCAGACCGCGAACCTGGTTGCAGCGGATCGACGATGCGATGCCAGGTGCGATCGGGTGGCGGTGTGCAGCAGGTTGCCCAGCAGGTTGCCCTACCCAAGCGGGCATGCGAGAGCGGCCCATCGAGGGTGTTCGTGCGCGAAGATGGAACACCGAGAGCACCCGCGACGAACTTGCCCAGACCCGCAGCCACTCGTGTAGGCTTTTGTGCTGTACGGGCGGCCAGCTCTCGGATACCCTCCCGGCCCCCGGAAGCCGCAAGGCCTGCAAGGACGGAGTCGAATGTCCTCTCCACTCACACCCGAACAGATCAAACATTTCCGGCTCTCGCTCGAAGAGAAGCGCAAGCTCCTCTTCGGCCAAGCGCAAGAAACGCTGCAGAACGAGATGATCCTGTCTCCTGACGACCGCTTCGACGAAGTCGACCAGGCGTCCAGCGAGTACATGCAGTCGTTCTCGTTTCGTTTGCGCGGTCGAGAGCGCTACCTCATGAGCAAGATCGAGCACGCGCTGCAGAAGATCGAGGAAGGCAACTACGGCACCTGCGAAGAGTGCGACGAGCCGATCTCGCTCAAGCGGCTCGAGGCCCGGCCCGAGGCTCCGCTGTGCATCCAGTGCAAGGAAGCGCAGGAGAAAGAAGAAGCGGTCTACGCCGACTAGCAGTCCGTGGCGCAACCCAGCGCGGCGACTGGTCTCGGGGGTTGGCGCGCGCGTGGGATCGTGTAGGCTCCCGCGACCCGCAGGGGTCTGAATCGCGCCATGCATCCCGTCTTGTTCAACGTCGGCGACACGCCGATCAACGCCTACGGATTTTTGATCGCGGTCGCGCTGATCCTCGGCTGGGTGATCAGCCTCCGCCTGGCTCGCGCCGACAAGCTGCCCGCCGACATCTTGGGCACGGGCTACGTCATCAGCGTCGCGATCGGCTTGGTCGCGGCGCGTTTGATGTGGCTCTTTCAACACCCCGACGAGGGTGGCGAAGGCTTCGCCGCGCTGATCCAGCTGCAAGCGGGCGGGCTCATCGGAGGCGGCGGCATCCTTGCGGGCTTGGTCGTCGCGGGCCTCCACTGCCAGAGCAACAAGATCCCGCCCTGGGCCTGGCTCGACTGCGCAGCGCCAGCCTTCTTGCTCGGCGTCGTGCTCGAGCGCATCGCCGCGTACTTGTCGGGCGCCAACTTTGGCCACTACGTCGATCCCGACTTCGTGTTCGCGGTCAGCTACCCGATCGACTCGGCCGTCTACGGGATGCAGCGGCGTGATTGGTCGGGCCTTCACCTGCCCGCCGACGCCTCGCTGACCGTCCATCCCTCGCAGCTCTATGCCGCGTTCGCGGCGGCCGTCGGCGCGGGCCTGACGGGCTTGGTTCGCCAGCGTCGCCGCTACTCTGGCCAGGTCGCCCTGTTCGCGCTCGGCGTCTTCGCCGTCGTCCGCTACGCGATCGAAGATCCCTTCCGCTACGACTCGACCCCGCAGATCGCCGGTCCGATCACGCTCGGCCAAGTCGCCGCGGTCGTGATCGTGATCGTCGTCGCCGTCGCTCACTTCGGTCGGCTGGCCAAGCTCGCCGAGGATCCCGCTGCCGTCGTGCAGTGGACCGGCGGGCCGTGGACGCCGGGCGCCGCCGAGGCGGCCAAGGCCGCGAAGGCCGGCAAGAAGTCCGGTGGCAAGAAGTCGGGCAAGAAGTCCGCGGCGGCCAAGCCGACCGAGAAGTCGGCCGACAAGCCGAGCGACAAGTCCGACGAGGCATGAGCGATCGAGACCGCATGCCGGTCGCGCTGCTCCACGGAGCGCTGCGTCACTCGCTCGGCATGCAACCAAGCGCTCGCGCGCTGATCCGGGCGGGCTTCGATGCCAAGGCCTTCGGCTACGCGACCCGGCGCCACGATCTCGAGGGCCACGCCGAGCGCCTCGAAGCGGCTCTGCGCGAGTGGTTGGGTGATCGTGAGGTGCCGATGCTCGGGCTCCTGACCCACAGCATGGGTGGCCTGGTCGCGCGGGCCTTGCTGGCTCGCCCGAGCCTCGTGGCTTGGATCCCGCGCCAGCGCCTGGTCATGCTCGCGCCGCCCAACCGTGGCGCCTACTTGGCCGCGCGCCGACGCGACTCGATCTGGTTTCGTGGGCTCTACGGTCGCTCCGCGGCGGAGCTGCAACCCGAGCGCGTCGCTCGACTGCCCCCTCCCCCGCCCAGCTGCGAGACACTGATCTTGGTCGGCGGCACTGGGGACGCGCGCGGCTACAACCCGCGGATCCCCGGCGACGACGATGGCGTGGTCGCCAGCGCCGAGACCTCGCTCGAGGGCGTCGAGAGCGAGTTCGTCGGTGGCGTCCACTCGCTCTTGCAGTGGCGGCCCGAGGTCCTGGCCCGCGCCTGCGAGTTCCTGCGCTTCGGCCCGGCTCAGTAGGTCTGGAACACCCCGAGCGCGGCGCAATGGATCGCCCCGCCGGAGTGGATCATCTCGCTGACCACGACCGGCACGACCGTGACGCTGCCGAGCGCGCGGCGGATCGCCGCTTGGGCCTCGCGCTCCATCGCCTCGCCGAGCTCGGGGTAGCTGGGCATCAGGTAGCGATCGCGCAAGCGCAGCCCGTTCACGTAGGTTCGCGGCGCGCCGCTGGGCTCGATCGCGGGGGTCGGCACGCGCACGACCTCGAGCTCGAACTCGAGCAGCTCGGCGGCGCGATGCAGCCCGAGCACGACCGCGTCGAGGCGCAGCGAGTCCTCGAGGTCGAGCGCGGGATCGATCTGCGCGACCATGACCCGCGTCGGGCTGACGAACTGGGCGATCATGTCCGCGTGCTTGGTCGCCTCGCCGACGAGGGTCGGGACCAGCGCGACCACGCGACAGCCGAGCTCCCCGAGCAGCGCGTCCATCTCGCCCGCGTCGTCGTAGTAGAGCATCTCGTTGTCGAGGTACTCGCGGGTCAGCACGCACAGGCCGCGGCCGTTGCTGATGAAGGCCCCGCCGTCGATCGCCCAGTCGAGCTCGGCCAGCTCGCTGCCGTAGCGATGGGCGAACAATTGCGGGGCCAGGTCGTCGCGCAGGCGATCGTCGTCTTCGTAGCTGGTGTCGAGCCAGAGCGCGCCGGCCTCGACGCTGACCTGAACCGGGCCCCAGTCGCGGATCCACGGCGTGTCGACCACGGTGTCGAAGAAGTCGACCTTGTCCCCGTAGAGCTCGGTCAGCTCGGCGACCCAGCGCTCGAGCGGCTTGCGCCGGTTGCCGGTCTCGAGGACGATCCCGAGCGGCGTGCCGCTGGCCAACACCTCGCGGGCGATCGCGTCGAGCGGGCGCCGCCAACCCTCGGTGTAGACCATGAACACCTGATCGGCGCTCTCCCAGTCGCCGCGCAGCGTCCGGCCGTCGAAGGGCTCGATCTGCAGGATCACCGCGCGCGGCACTTGCTCGGGCACGGTGTCCGCCGGCGCCTGGATCATCGGCCAGCCAGCGAGCAAGAGGCGCAGGACTGCTTCCACGTCCGCACAGCCTACACCCGAGCGGATCCACGCCGAGGATCGCGGCCGCGCGCGGGTTTGGAGGGCCCCGCTGGGCCGGTCTTGACGAGCGCCAGCGGGTGGCCTAATAACTGCGCCCCGCGCCGAGGTAGCTCAGCTGGTTAGAGCGGAGGATTCATAACCCTCAGGTCGGCAGTTCAAGTCTGCCCCCCGGCACTCCCGAAGCCCACCTGCTCGCGTAGGTGGGCTTCTTCGCGAAGCGAGCGTGAAGCAAGCCGAGCGCGGCAGGGTTTGCCGCACCCATGTCGAGCGAGGCTTGATCGGATCGGTCGCTCGGGAGACTTCCAGTCCATGCGCTCGAACCTGTGTCTTGGTCTCGCCCTGCTGACCCTCCCGCTCGCCGCATGCTCCAGCGCGGACGACAGCAGCGGCGCCGACGAGATCGGCGAGGGCGGCGAATTCAGCGACGAAGGAGCCGGAGACGAGCTTGGTGATGCGGGCGCCGACGCGGGCGACAGCACCACGGGCGACCCCATCGAGCCCGGGCAGCTGACCGCTGGCGAGTGGCGCGACCTCGATCACTGGGACTTTTGGCGGGGGCTCTTCGCGCCCGACTCGACCTGGGCCAGCTACGACCTGATGTGGGGCTTCGACACGCGCATGCGGATGCCCGTGCTCGTCAGCGCCAGCGAGCTGCCGGTCGCCGACGTCGCCGTGGTCCTGCGCGACGGCCAAGGCGTCGAGCTGTGGCGAGCGCGGACCGACAACTTGGGCCGCGCCGAGCTCTGGCCGGGGATCTTCGGCGACGAGGTCGTGGCGCCGCTGAGCATCGAGGCGGGCGGCGTCGAGCTCGAGCTCGCCGAGCTGCCCAGCGAGGCCGCGCTCGACCCCTATCTGATCGTGCTCGACGAGGCCCCGATCGAGCCCAGCAACCTCGACTTGATGTTCGTGATCGACACGACCGGCTCGATGGGCGACGAGCTCTCGTACTTGCAGTCCGAGCTCGGCGACGTGATCGCGCAGGTCGGCGAGCAGCTCGGCGGCCAGCTCGACGTTCGCGTCAGCGTCAACTTCTACCGCGACCAGGGCGACGCCTACGTGGTCCAGAGCAACCCCTTCACGACCAACATCCCGACCGCGCTCGAGCAGCTCGCGGGCCAGGCCGCCGACGGTGGTGGTGACTTCCCCGAGGCCGCCGCGGAGGCGCTGAGCGATGGCGTGCTCCAACACCAGTGGAGCCCCGAGGCGCGCGCGCGGATGCTCTTCTTGGTCCTCGACGCCCCGCCGCACGACACCCCGGACAACCGCGGCAGCATCCAAGCGGCCGTGCGCGCGGCCGCGGATCAGGGCGTTCGGATCATCCCGCTCGCGGCGAGCGGGATCGACAAGCCGACCGAGTTCCTGATGCGCGACCTCGACATCGCGACCGGGGCGACCTACACGTTCTTGACCAACCACAGCGGCATCGGTGGCGAGCACCTCGAGCCCACGGTCGGCGAGTACCAGGTCGAGCTGCTCAACGAGCTGCTGGTCCGGCTGATCGTCGAAGCGATGGAGTGAGCAGTCAGCCCTGCGGGCGGGGCTGGCCGCCGACCCGCTCGCGCAGCCGCTCCCACCAGCGCCGCACTGGCGAGCCGAGTCGGGGTGGATCCCCGACCACGAGCAGGCTGACGAGTTGCTCGCCCGCGCGCGTCAGCGATCGCTGCGCGACTTCGGGCTCCGAGGG
>JAMHUH010000679.1:0-1832 GCA_035904925.1 Nannocystaceae bacterium | reverse complement strand
GTTGTCGCGGATGGAGAAGCTCGGCTTTCGTCTGCGTTGGGGCGCCGAGAGCTTCTTCGTCGAGCACGACTGGGCTCCGTTGCCGGCGATCTTCGCCCAGGGCGAGCAAGTCTCGAACCTGGCCTACAACCGCGCCTACGGACTGCCGCAGCGCTACCTCGACGCGCGGCCGCCCGAAGATCCGGTTCACCTGCGCGAGCGCGTGGCCGAGGTCGTGCGCCTCGCCCAGGACCCGCGGGCCAAGCTGCAATACTTCCAGACCCTCTTCGACTTCGTATGAACACCTCATTGCGGCTCGAGCGAAGCCTCGCGACTCAGGTCGTCGCGCCCTTCACTGGCGAGGGCGCCTACCATGGCTCGACCAAGGCTCGCTCGGCGCCCGAGCGGCCAAGCGCTCCGCCGCCGCCGGTCGAGGAGATGCGCGCGACCACCCTCGAATTGCCCGATTCGAATGATTCGACGGGTCCAGCTCGAGAGTTCGACGCCCACTTCCCCAACCTGTGCGAGACCCGAAGCCGGCTGCCGATCCCGACCCAAGCCGAGATCCGCGACGACGGCGTGACCTTTTGTTGGTGCCCGATCGAGCTGGCGCTCGCGCAGGCGGGCCCGCTGACCAAGCGGGTGCTCGTCGAGATGACCAAGCACCTCGCGGGCCACAAGCGGCACGTCTACATCGACTCCAAGATCCAATACTTCGAACCCGGCGACGTGCCCGTCGACAGCCAGCATTGGCACGTCGACGGCAGCATCAGCGTCCGCGGCCCGCAGGCCGAGCGCCGCGGCCACGCGCTGCTGCACGACATGCGAGCGCGGCTGAGCAACCCCGCGATCTCGCCCACCTATCTGTCCTATCAATCGTCGGAGCACTGCGCGACCTGCTTCGTCGGCGAGCCGGTCACGCTGCGCTTGCCCGAGCTGATCCCCAACTTCGACGAGCTCGATCACAAGGTCCGCGCGCTCGATCCGGCCTGGCTCGCCCAGCCCGCGGGTGCGATCGTTCGCTTCGACGGGCTCTCCTTGCACCGCGCCGTGGCGGCTCACGACGCGGGCTGGCGGCTGTGGGTTCGCTGCGTCGAGACCGATCGCGAGGTCGTGCTCGATCGATCGATCATCGAGTGCTACGGGACCGTGTTTCGAACTCAGGTCGACGCGTAGGCCACGAACTCGGCGCGGCTGCCCCAGCGCAGCTCCCAGTCGCGCCAAGTGTCGGCCAAGCCGACCGCCTGCAAGCGCGACACGAGCTGCTCGAAGCTCTCCGAGGACTTCAGGATCTCGATGAGGCACTGCTCCTCGGGCAAGAGATCGAGGCGCCCGAAGCCGTCGGCCCTCACGCCCGCGCCGAGCGTCCACCCGTTGACGCGGGCCTCGTCCCGGTCCCAACAAACGACCGAGTCGAAGAGCAGCGCGAGCTTGCGATCGAAGTCCAGCACGAAGCCCGCCTCGGTATCGACGGCGCTGGCGATCTGCGGCAGGTCGGTGACGATGGTCTCGGCGTAGTCCGGTCCGCGGGCGAACACGGGCAAGGCGACGTCGGCCATGTACTGGCCGAAGTAGATGCGAGTCTGTTCTCGCCTTCGAATCGCAAACGCGGCGGTGCTCGACATCGCCGCGACCTTGCCAAACCCCGGGCGGGCCGACAACGCGGCTGAACGCCCTCCAAAGGACTAACTCGGGTTGAACGCGATCGCGACCACGAGCACGGCGATGAACACGATCAAGCACACGCCCATGCCGACCGTCCCTTGCCCGAGCCGGTCCTCGATGCCGTAGTACCAGTCGTCGAAGGCGCTCGGGTTGGACACGCGGGTCGCCGCGTCGACGAACACCGCAGG
>JAMHUH010000678.1:0-16131 GCA_035904925.1 Nannocystaceae bacterium | reverse complement strand
GGATGCTCAGGCCTACGTTCGTCCCCGGCTCGAGCACCTCGACCGGGCCGAGCTCGATCCCCAGCGTGACGAAGGCCGGCAGGTCGGCCCAAGCGAAGAGCAGCTTGGTCCCGAGCACGACCTCCGACTCGCAGGTGTCGGGCACCAAGGATGCGATCGAGAGCGCGCCGGCGTGCGTGGCGAAGCCGACGTCGGCGGTCTTGCGGCAACCACCGCTCTCGATCTGCAAGGTCAGACCCGCGCGGGTCTGCATCAACCCGAGGATCTCGGTCGGCTGCGAAAGCACGGACCCATCGCCGATGAGCGGCTTGGCCGGCTCGGACTTGCTCGGCTCGGACTTGCTCGGCTCGGACTTGCTCGGCTCGGACTTCGCCGGTTCAGACTTGCTCGGCTCGGAGGCCGCCGTGCAAGCCAAGCCGAGGGTGAGGGTGAGGAGCGAGAGGGCGAGACAGGGCGTGCGGTGCATGAGCGGCTCAACGAAGCGCCCGAGCCCCGACCTGACAGCGTCGAGATCGCCGACACGACGAGTTTACGGTGTCCGTACAAACACGAAGGCCCCGACCGCAACGCGGTCGAGGCCTTCGATCCAGCGCCCGAGCGATCAGCTGCAGCCGGAGGTGCCGCCACAGCTGACGCACTTCAAGCACGAGCCGTTGCGAACCAGCGTGAAGCTGCCACACGCATCGCAAGCATCGCCCTCGTAGCCCTGCATCCGCGCACGACGAACTTGCTCGCCGAGCTGGACCTGCGCTTGGATCTCGTCGGCCCGGCCATCGCCGCCGTTGGCGGGCCGGAGCGTGGCGGTCGAGAAGCCGGACGAGGCGGCGGCCGAGGACACGACGGTCGCGGAGGTTCGGTCCTCGACCTCGATCTTGCCCTGGCCGTTGTTGCCGGCGAAGAGGTGGCCAGTGCGGGGCAGCTCGGT
Organism: Nannocystaceae bacterium; assembly: GCA_035904925.1. GTDB lineage: Bacteria > Myxococcota_A > Polyangia > Nannocystales > Nannocystaceae > Plesiocystis. Next base: position 15,206 of record JAMHUH010000678.1, on the reverse strand, counting down.
GGTCAGCTTGAGCGGACCCGGGGTGACGACGCGCTCGGACACGACCTCTTCCTCGCGGTACTCGATCTCTTCGTCGCCGGTCGAGTCGGGGTTGAGATCTTCCGGGAGGACGTGGGCGAGCTCGACTTGGCCGAGGTAGGAGATCGCCAGCTCGCGGAAGATGTAGTCGATGATCGAGGTCGACATCTTCACGTGCGGGTGACCAGTGACGATCCCGTTGGGCTCGAAGCGGGTGAACACGAACGCGTCGACGTACTCCTCGAGCGGCACGCCGTACTGGAGGCCGAGGCTGATCGCGATCGCGAAGCAGTTCATCAGCGAGCGGAAGGCGGCGCCCTCCTTGTGCATGTCGATGAAGATCTCACCGAGCGTGCCATCGCTGTACTCGCCGGTGTGGACGTAGACCTTGTGGCCGCCGATCACGGCCTTTTGGGTGTAGCCGGCCCGGCGATCGGGCATCCGCCGCCGCTTGGCGATGTAGCGGTGGACGATCCGCTCGGTCACGCGCTCGATCACCTGCGGCTGGCTGCTCGCGGCGACGGGGCGCAGCTCGTCGTCGGTGCCCTCGAGGTCGTCGGCGACGTCGGTGACCAGCGAGGAGCTGAGCGGCTGGCTGAGCTTGCTGCCGTCACGGTAGAGCGCGATCGCCTTGACCGCGAGCTTCCACGAGGCCTCGTAGACCTGCTCGACCTCGGCGATGGTCGCCTCGTTGGGCATGTTGATGGTCTTGGAGATCGCCCCGCTCAAGAAGGGCTGGGCGGCGGCCATCATGTAGACGTGGGCCATCGGCCGGATGAAGCGCTGGCCGTAGCGACCGCACTTGTTGGCGCAGTCGAACACCGGCAGATGCTCGGCGCGCAGGTGCGGGGCGCCCTCGACGGTCATGGTCCCGCAGACCCAGTCGTTGGCCTTGCGGATGTCGACCTCGGCGAAGCCGAGCCCGCGCAGCACGTCGAAGCTGGGGTCGCCGAGCTGGACGGGCGAGAAGCCGAGCACGTCGCGGCAGAACTCGTCGCCGAGCGTGTAGCGGTTGAAGGCGAACGAGAGCTCGAAGGCCTGGGGCAGCTCGCTCTCGATCCGATCGAGGATCGCCCGGGTGAAGCCGCGAGCCTCGAGCTCGGCGTGGGTGATCGTCGGGCTGCCGGCCAAGCTGCCCGCGCCCTTGCAGTAGCGGACGATGTCGTGGATCTGGCTGTCGGTGTAGCCGAGCCGATGCAGGGCGCCGGGCACCGACTGGTTGATGATCTTGAAGTAGCCGCCGCCGGCGAGCTTCTTGAACTTGACCAGCGCGAAGTCGGGCTCGATGCCGGTCGTGTCGCAGTCCATGACCAGGCCGATCGTGCCGGTCGGGGCGATCACGGTGACCTGGGCGTTGCGGTAGCCGTGCTGCTCGCCGAGCTTCAGGGCCTCGTCCCAAGCGCCGCGGGCCGCGTCGAGCAGGTAGCTCGGGCAGATCCGCGGGTCGATGCCCATCGGCGCGGTGTGGAGCTGCTCGTACTCGGTCTTGCTGACCGCGTAGGCGGCCCGGCGATGGTTGCGGATGACCCGGAGCATCGACTCGCGGTTGTCGGCGAAGCCGGGGAAGGGCCCATGCTTGGCCGCGAGCTCGGCCGAGGCCGCGTAGCTGGCCCCGGTCATCACGGCGGTCACGGCCCCGCAGATCGCGACCGCTTCGTCGGAGTCATAAGGCACGCCGCGGACCATGAAGTAGGTGCCGAGGTTGGCGTAGCCGAGCCCGAGCGTGCGGAAGGCGAAGCTGAGCTCGGCGATCTTGCGGCTCGGGAACTGCGCCATCAACACCGAGATCTCGAGCACGATCGTCCACAGCCGGCAGGCGTGACGGATCGCCTCGACGTCGAGCTCGCTGTTCTGGTCGACGAACTTCATCAAGTTCAGCGAGGCCAGGTTGCAGGCCGTGTCGTCGAGGAACATGTACTCGGAGCAGGGGTTGCTCGCGTTGATCCGACCGCTCTGCGGGCAGGTGTGCCAGTCGTTGATCGTGGTGTCGAACTGCAAGCCCGGGTCGGCGCAGCTCCAGGCCGAGTAGGCGATCTTGTTCCACAGCTCGCGCGCGCGCAGGGTCCGGCTGACCTTGCCGTCGATCCGCCGGGTCAGATCCCAGGTCCCGTCTTGCTCGACCGCGTGCAAGAAGCGATCGGGCAGGCGGACCGAGTTGTTCGAGTTCTGGCCGGCGACGGTCGCGTAGGCGTCGGAGTCCCAGCCGGTCGTGTACTCCTCGAACTCGATCTCGCGCGCGCCTTGCTGAGCCAGCTGGATCGCCCGCTGGATGTAGTTCTCGGGCACCTGGTGGCGGCGCGCGGCCTTGATCGCGCGGCGCAGCGCGAGGTTCTTGCGCGGCTCGAAGCGAGCGCTCTCGTCACTGCTGCTCGGCGCGAGCGTACCCGCCACGTGCAAGCCCGTCGGGGCGCCCTCGTGCGCGCCGACATGGCAGGCGCGGACGATCTGGTTGAGGTGCTCGTTGCAGATCCGCGAGCCGGTCACCAGCGCGGCGACCTTCTGCTCCTCGATGACCTTCCAGTCGATGTACTGCTCGATGTCCGGGTGATCGACGTCGACGACGACCATCTTGGCTGCGCGCCGCGTGGTCCCGCCGCTCTTGATCGCGCCGGCGGCCCGGTCACCGATCCGCAAGAAGCTCATCAACCCGCTCGAGCGACCGCCGCCCGAGAGCGGCTCGCTCTCGCCCCGGATCTTCGAGAAGTTCGAGCCGGTGCCCGAGCCGTACTTGAAGAGCCGAGCCTCGCGGACCCACAGATCCATGATGCCCTCCTCGCCGACCAGGTCGTCGGCGACGCCCTGGATGAAGCAGGCGTGCGGCTGCGGGTGCTCGTAGGCGTTGGTCGACTTGAGCAGCTCGCCGGTGTTCGGGTCGCAGTAGTAGTGACCCTGGGCCGGCCCGGTGATGCCGTAAGCCCAGTGCAGGCCGGTGTTGAACCACTGCGGGCTGTTGGGCGCGGCGGCCTGGTTGGCCAGCATCGTGACCATCTCGTCGAAGAAGATTCGCGCCTGCTGCTCGTCGTCGAAGTAGTCGTGCTTGAAGCCCCAGTAGGTCCAGCAGCCGGCCATGCGCTCGAACACCTGGCGGCTGTCGGCCTCGCCGACGAGGCGCTGGTTGGCGGGCAGCTGCGCGAGCGCCTCGGTGTCGGGCTCGCTGCGCTCGAGCCAGCTCGGCACGCCGTCCTCGGCGACGCGACGCAGGCGAGCGGGGATGCCCGCGCGACGGAAGTACTTCTGCGCGAGGATGTCGACGGCGACCTGCGACCAGCCGCGGGGGACCTGCACGTCGGCGGCCTCGAACACGACCGAGCCATCGGGGTTGGTGATCCGCGAGCTACGGGCTTCGAACTCGACACCTTCGTAGGGTTGCTCGGTGGTGCGGGTGAACAGACGCGTGATCTTCATCGATGGGACTCGCAAGGAGGGGGGAGGCGAGAGAGGCGGAGGAGAGGGCGGGAGCGAGGGCGGCAGCGAGGTCGGCGGCGGGAGCGAAAGCGACCTCGGGCCAGGCGGTCGCTGTCAAAGACCGTCAGCACTTTGGACTCGAGTTTGGCGCCTTCTCCGCCATGCGGCGGCTCGGACGAGCTCGAGGATCGGCGGGAAGTCAGGCCAAGAAGGGGGCTCGGCGACTGGCCCCGAGTGGAGGGCGAGCAGAGCGAGTGGCGGGCGAGCGGCGGGCCAAGCCGGGCGAGGGAAGTGGCGGGCGCGGGCGGAGAGTCCGACACCCCATCGGTTGGGGCCGGGGGCCTACCCAACCACAAGATGTAGTGCGTCGCAAGAACGTTGCGAAATGCGCGGCGAGATTTTATCCACAGCAACCGGCCGGCTGGCTTGGCATGCAGGACAACCAGAAGAGCAATGCCCGCCAACTCCAAGCGCTGCTTGATGAGCCGCGTTCATGTTGCTGTATGACTGTACTTTCTCGGGCTTGGCCCCGCTCTTGCTCTCGGGGTGCTCGTCGCGCCCGCGCGAACTTGGCCAGCGAGATCGTCCCCAGTCGATCCCCAAGTGGCCCGGTCGGGCCCGCGGGAGGTGCGTCGGATTCTCACCCTGGGAGATCTCGAATTGCCTCCAATCCGCGGACACCGCGCTCGGTTTGCACGCTGCCCGAAGCGTGGCGCACAATCCCGGCCACCGACCCCCCGGATGTCCAATCAAGACAGTTTCGCGGTCCGCCGCAGCGAGCTCGAGCGTCTCAGCGCGGTCGAGACACTCAAGGGCCTCAGCAATCCCAGCGAGGTCAAGCTCGCGGAGCTGGTCAGCTATCTGGAGTCGTGCGGGCTGTGGGATCAGTTCTCCAAGATCACCCTGGGTGACCTTCGCGACGCCTTCGCCAAGCCGGAGCCGGAGCCCGAGCCCGAGGCACGCAAGCGCAAGCGCAGGATCTTCCGCGAGGCGATCGCCGGCTCCGAGGGCGAGGCCGAGGCCGAGGTCGAGGGCAGCGACCCCGAGATCGAGGCGCTCAAGAAGAAGCCGATGGACGGCGGGATGACCACCGACGAGGTCGCGCGGATGGTCGTGCCCTTCGTCGAGGGCAACGGGGACGTGACGCTCGACGACATCGCCGAGTACACGCGGCTCGATCGCAAGGTGCTTCGTCACCACCTCGGCGTGCTGTGCAAAGAAGGCCGACTCGAGCGGATCGGCGTCGGACGCCACGCGATCTACTCGAGCGTGGCCTGATCGAGTTTCGCCGACCGAACATGCCTCTCACGAGCGAGCACGAAGACGCCTGGCGGGCCCGCCTGCGCGAGTGGTGGATCGACCAGGTCCTGCGGCATCGCTGGGCCGTGCTCGGCGTCGCCGCGCTGCTGACGGTGGTCGCGGTGCTGGTCGCGAGTCGGCTGGTCATCGACCCCGATCTGCGCGCGCTCTTGCCCCGCGATCATCCGGTGACCACCGCGATCGATCGGGTCGAGCGCAACTTCGGGGTGATCGGCTCGATCAACGTGCTGGTCGAGGGCGGCAGCAAGGAGGCTCGCCACGCGTTCGCGGACGAGCTCGCCAAGGAGCTGGTCGACGATCCGATGCTGCGCGCGATCGACCACCGCTTCGGCGGCGAGTTCTTCGTCGAGCACGCGCTCTACTACATGCCCGAGGCGGACATGCGCGAGCTCGAGGATCTCGTCGCGGGCTGGCAGCACTACGAGCTGTGCTCGGCCGCGCCGGACCTGTGCATCGAGGAGCCCGACCCCAAGGCCGAGGCCAAGCTGCAGGCCTTCGTCGACGCCAAGCGGGCCGAGCTCGACGAGCGCTCGGCGATGACCGACTACTACGAGCGCGACGGCATCGACGCCTTGGTCGTGTTCCTGCGCCCGACCGAGAGCTCGGCCGACATCGACTTCTCGGTCGCCGTGGTCGACCACATGCGCGAGCGCGTCGCCGAGGTGTTCGCCCGCGATGGTCCCTGGCACGAGGGCGAGCTGCGCTACAACCTGACCGGCCCCTACGTGGTCAAGGCGGCCGAGCGGCGGCTGATCAGCCGCGACACGGTCCGCAGCGGTCTGGTCGCGCTGGTCGGGGTGATCGTGGTGATCTTCTTGCTCTTCCGCTCGACCCGCGCGGTGATCACCTTGCTGGTCCCGCTGGTGTGCGGGCTGGCCTGGTCGCTGGCGGCGACCCAGATGACGCTCGGCCACCTCAACGCGGTCACCTCGATGATCTCGTCGATGTTGATGGGCCTGGGCATCGACGCCGGCATCCACTTCTTGACCATGGCTCGGCGCGAGCGCGACCAGCACGACACGGTCGAGTCGATCCGCCGAGCCTTCCGCGACGTGATCGCGCCGCTCTTGGTCGCCTCGACCACGACCGGCAGCGCGTTCGTGATCATGGCGACCTCGGACTTCCTGGGCTTCCGCGAGTTCGGGGTCATCGCGGCGCTCGGCGTGGCGCTCTGCCTGCTCGCGATGATCACCGTCTACCCGGCCCTGCTCGCGGTCACCGGGATCAAGCGGGTCGAGATCCGTGCGCCAGGCAGCATCAGCCAGGCGACTCGGGTCTTGCTCGCTCGGCCTGGGCTGGTCTTCGCCGGCGTCGTCGTGCTGACGGTGCTCTCGGCCAAGGGCGTCGACAACATGATGCGCGACGGGTTCGAGCGCAACGGCCGGATGCTGCAGAGCGACGCCAACCGAGCGGTCGTCGAGGCCGACACCTTCTTGATCTCCGAGATCCTCGGTCACGACGTGCACGGCAGCGTGCTGGTGATCGACGACTACGCCGAGCTCGAGCGGATCTACGCGATGGCCCGCAGCCGCCACGCCAAGCGAGCCGAGCTCGGCGAGACGCTGGTCGCCGAGCTGATCGCCGCGCCCCAGGTGATGCCCTCGAAGGACATCGATCAGGCCAAGCGGCGGCGGCGGATCGCCGCGCTGACCGAGGACTGGAGCGAGCGGACCTGGTCGCGGCTCGAGGGCATCGACCCGCTCGGTCAGGATCCGGCCGGCACGAACGAGCCCGCGCCGGGCAAGGTCGAGGACGACGGCTGGGACGCGGGCGGTGAAGCAGGCGAGGACGAGTGGGGCGAGTTCGAACCCTACCAAGCCAAGACCGGCGACGACGACTCGGACGAGGCCGCGGGCGAGAACGAGGCCCCGCCGCAGCCCGAAGCTCCCGCCGAAGCTCCGCCCGAGCCCGCGCTTCAACCAGCCCAACCAACCCCGCCCGCGCCAAAGCCCAGCGGCCTGCGAGCGGAGGACGGCAAGCTGCTGCGCAAGATGCTGGAGGCCAAGCCCTTCACGCCCGAAGAGCTGCCGGTCCAGGTCCTCAGCCGGCTCCGCAGCGACGACGGCTCGTGGGGGATCTTCGCCTATCCCAACTACGACGCCGCCGACATCTACACCGGCATCGCGTTCATGGCCGAGACGGCGACCTACGCCGATGGCGAGGGCGTGTACGTCGGCGAGCCGACCGTGTACGCGACCATGTACACGCTGATGAACGAGGAGTGGCCGGTGATCATCGGCATGGCCACCTTGTTGATCGGCTTCTTGGTGTTCTGGCAGGTCCGCACGGTCAGCCTGACGCTGATCACCATGGCCCCGCTGGCGCTGGCCTTTTGGTGGACCATCGGAATTCTCGGGACCTTCGAGATCCGCTTCAACCTGTTCAACGTGCCGATCTTGCCAGCCATCTTGGGCATCGGGATCGACAACGGCGTGTACCTGATCGCAGCGATCCGGCGCGAGTCGACCACCAAGACCGGGCTCTATCGCTCGGTCGACGAGACCGGCGGCGCGATCCTGGCCGCGACCATGACCACCGCCGCCGGCTTCGGGGCGTTCTTGATCGCCGACAACGGCGGGCTGCGATCGATCGGCGAGGTCGCGGCGATCGGCGTGTTGATGGCCTCGCTCGCGGCGATGCTCGCGGTGCCCTCGCTCTCGGCCTTGGTCCAGCGTCGCCGCGATCGCCTCAACGGCGACTGAGCGCGACCGAGCGCGAGCGAGCCGCTACTCGATCTCGATCGCCACGCGGCGCAGCGCCCAGGCCTCGGTGCCGGTGCTGCCGTGCACGGCCTGGGCTTGCTCGGGCAAGCTGCCCGGTCGCCCGACGACCAGCGCGATCGTGTAGCGACCCGGGTCGAGGGCGAGCGCGCCGATGAGCCCGTGGATCCGCGCGACCCCGATCTCGACGCTGCCGAGCTCGCCGAGGCTCAGCGCTCGCGCGTCGCCGATCGTCGGCGCCTCGGGGAAGACGAAGGCCCGAAGCGCGAGCTCACCCGCGACCTCGCCCTCGGGCTGCAAGCGCCAGTCGAAGCGCGAGTCGAGCCGGTAGCGAAGTCGAGTGGAGCCCTCGCCCTCGGCCGCGTCACTCGGCGCGCTCAGGCCTCCGTCGGTCTCGAGCGCGTAGGTGGGTAGCGGCGCCGCTTCGCTCGTCGTCGCGGCGGGCTTGTCGAGCTCGCGGACCTCGGCGCTCGGTGGCCACACCCACCACGCCACGATCGCCAAGGTCGGGATGATCAACATCGCGGCGGGGATCAACCAAGCGCGCGCGTGGGTCAGGCTGGCCTGGCTCGCAGACTTGGTCTGGGGTTGGGTGGTCGACAAGGACTGCTATAGTGCCGCGGTGCGGCTCGAGTTGCACTGTCACTCGACCTGTTCCGACGGCAGCTTGCCGCCGGAGCAGATCGCCGCGCGGGCCGGGAATTACGGCGTCGAGCTGTTCTGCCTGACCGATCACGACACCATGGCCGGCTGCGAACGCACGGCCGCGGCCCTGCCCGAAGTGCGGGTGTTGCGAGGTCTCGAGCTGAGCTGCAAGCACGAGGGCCGGACCATCCACCTGCTCGTGTGGGGCGTCGGCGAGGGTCCCGGCCGCGAGCGGCTCGAGCTGCAGCTGGTCGAGCAGCACCGGCTGCGTCGGGAACGGATCACCGCGATCTGCGAGCGCCTGGCCAGCTGCGGGATCCAGCTCGATCCCGAGCCGATCCTCGCGGGCGCGGCCGGTCGGATCCCGGGTCGCCCCGACGTCGCGCGGGCCTTGGTCGAGGCCGGGGTCTGCAACTCGCCGCGCGACGCCTTCGATCGCTTCTTGTCCGACGAGGGCCCGGCCAACGTCCCGGTCCCGGGCATCTCGCTGGCCGAGGGGCTCGCGCTCGGTCGGGCCACCGGCGCCCGCATGGGCCTCGCCCACCCGCACACGCTCAAGCACTTCGCGGTGGTCAAGTCGCTCTTCCACGAGTTTCGCGACGCCGGGCTCGAGGGCATCGAGGCCTACTACGGCACGGTCAGCCCCGCCCACGCCGAAGGTTGGTTGCGGCTCGCGAGCGAGCTCGATCTGATCGTCACCGCGGGCAGCGACTTTCATGGCGAGCTGGTCGGGGTGACTCGCCAGCCCGGCATCGAGCTGCCGGCCCGCCACGTCGCGCGGCTGCGCGAGTGGTTCGAGGGCGTGCCGGGCCTAGAGCACCGACCGGTTTGAATCCACGCGCTGATGCACGCCTGGGGCCGCCCGAGGCGGTGTCGCTCGGCGCTCGACGTATGCCGGATACGCCTTCGGCCTCGCTCCTACCCTCGGACGGCCCCAGACGCACCTCAGCACGCGAATTCAAACCGGTCGGCGCTCTAGCCGCGTAGCTTCAAGGCGAACAGACGTCGGCTGCGGCCTCGGGCGCCCACCAGTTGCCCGACATCACGATCATCGTGAGCAGCTTGAGCGTGTCCTCGTAGTAGCCCTCGGGCTCGGCCTCGAGCGTCGTCTGCCAGATCGCGTCGAGCCAGGCTTGGTGGCCGTCCGAGACCATCGCGGCCGGGCCGAAGGGCGCGACGAAGGCCATCGTGAGGTAGTCGGAGTCGGGGCTCGGGCTGCCGTCGAGCTGGTAGCCCGCGCGGATCTGATTGGGATCGCCGCTGGTGCTCTCGGCGATCCAATTGGTCATCGCGAGCGCGGCCGCCTGCGCCCGTGGATCGCCCGAGACCAGGAAGTCGGTCGCGATTCGCCAAGGATCACGGCAGGCGTTGTAGGCGTAGGATCCATCGCTGACGTCCTCGAGGAAGTCGGCCGGCGCTGGCATCGGGGCCACGAGCGGCGAGACGATGAAGTCGGGCAAGAGCCCGGTGTTCGGCGCGGCGTTGGTCTGCAGCGCGGCGATCAGCGTGTAGGTCGAGTCGCGCAGATCGGTCCACGCCGAGTCGCCCGAGGCGAGCGCGAAGCTGTGGAAGTGATCGCTCAACAGGTCGCTCGAGCGGGTCGCGTCGTGATAGCCATCGGGATCGTCGGCCGTCGCCCAGTCGCCGAGCAACACGTAGCCGTGGCTCTCGTCGAGCTCGTGATCGCCGATCGCCGCGATGACCTCGAGCGCGGCCCCGCGATAGTCGATGCCCGCGCAGCTGCCCCACTGCTTGTCGGCGAGCAAGAGCGCGAAGGCGATGTCGAGGTCGCCGTCCGAGGCGCTGTCTTGGCCTTGATCGTCGGCGCACGAGCTCGCCTGATACCAGGCCATCAAGTCGGGCGACGCGGCGCTGGGGTGGTCGCGAAAGTAGCGATAGAACCCGTCGAAGATGATCTTCGCGTCGGGATCGTGACCGGCCATGATCGCCGCGATCAACATGCCGTAGCCGTGAGCCTCGGACACGGTCAGGTTGCCGGGCTCGGTGTTGGCGGCGACGTAGTAGCGACCCGAGCCGCAGCCGGCCTTCAGGTAGCGGGCCTTCCAGACGTCATAAAAAGCGCGGGTCGCCGCGTCGAGCTCGTCCGCGGGCCGACTCGGCAAGACCGAGCCGGGCGCGTAGGCGAAGGCGTGGCTGCCGAAGGGCTGCGCGGGATCCGGGCCCGGGTCGGAGGTGTCGCTGCCGATCTCGTCGTCGGACGCGCCCGAGTCGGAGCAGGCGAGGCTGTTGCAGAGCAGCGAGGCGAGCCCGAGCCGGCGGGCCAGGCTCACGGCGGGTTGCCGTTGGTGTTGGTGATCCAGATCTTCGAGACCGCGTAGCTCTCGCGAAAGGCGAGCTCGAGCTCGTGCAGCCCGAGCCCCCAGTCTTGCGTCCAGGGGTCTTGCAAGTAGACGCAGCCGTTGTCATTGGGGTCGCGCCAGTTGAGCTGCTTCCACTTGTACGCGGCCGGGTTCGGTCCCATCGTGCAGTCGATCTCGAAGATCGCCCAGTCGATCGGATCCTGATCGACCCGGACCCAGAACGAGTCTTCCTGCTGGTAGTCGATCGCGCGGACCCAGATGTGCCAGGTGTCGTCGCAGGGCACGTCGATGTCGTAGCGCAGGATGCTCTCGACGTTCGGGTTCGGCATGTTGGGCATCGACATGACCTGGCCCTCACCGAGCATGCTCATGGTCTCCTGCCATTCGCCCGCCTTGCTGGCGAAGTCGGTGGCTTGGATCGTGAACGAGATCGGATCGACACAGACCGTGTCCATGGCCGTGTCGGTCGTCGTGCTCTCCGTGGTCGAGGAGTCGGTGGTCGTCGAGTCGGTGGTCGTCGAGTCCGTCGTCGAGTCCGTCGTCGTCGAGTCCGTCGTCGAGGGATCCGTCGTCGTCGAGTCCGTCGTCGTCGAGTCGGTCGTCGAGTCCGTGGTCGACGAGTCGCCGCTCGAGCTGCCGCTGTCGGTCCCGACGTCGCCGACCTCCGTCCCGCTCTCGCCCGAACCACCGAGCTCGTCGCTCGCCGCCTCGATGATGTTGCCCCCGCAGCCGATCATCGAGAGCATCGAGAGCATCGGTGCGAAGAGCACGAGCGAGGGCGTCGACGAGGAAGTTGTGCGCGCTTGTCCAACCATGCCAGCGACGACGCTACACCAGGCGAATCGCGCTGCGGCTAGAAACGCAGCGTGTACGCGACCCCACCGCCAGTACGGCTCCACCAGGGCATGACACTCGAGCGTGACGTGCGACGGGCATCGTTGCGCAGCCGAGCTCCGCGAGCGAAGAGCAGGCCCGAACCGACCAGCAGCGGAACCGCGAAGCCCCACGAGAGCCCGACCGCGGCGTAGCCGAGCGCGGGCGGATCGAAGACGCAAGGATCGATACCCGTACCCGAGTTGCCGGCGTTGCAGAAGCGTTGGTGTTCGCGCGTACGAACCAGCTCGATCGAGCCGAACGCGACCAAGCCCAGCCCGACCCCGACCATCACGCTGGCCAGCCCGAACTCGAGCGCGCCGGCCGGGTTCCTGGACTTGGTCGTCGTCGCGGGTGGCTCGCTCGGCGGCGCCGCATGAGCCCGCGGGCCGGCCAGCGTGACCAGCATCGCCGGCACCAGCCCGAGCAGAATCCCGATGCGGCGAGGCATGAACGCGAATCTACTCCGCTTGGCCGGGCATCGAGCCCGATTCGGGAATCCGGGCGAAGCTCGGGGCGTCCGCGGCCGCATGCCCGATCCAGGAGCCAAGCACGCACGAGCCAAGCGGGTCTTGCTCGTGCTGCTCGGGCTGTCTGGGCTCGCGCTCGGCGGTGATCGGCCGAGTGGCCGTGAAGCACCAGGTCAGCGCGGAGCCGGACCGCTCGAGCAGTCGGCCTATGTCTGGCAGCGCGGCTGGGGCTCGCTCGATCGCTCGGTCGAGGTCGCGCTCGCGCAGCAAGGCTCGAGCTTCGCCGAGCTGCTCGTGCTCGGGGCCGAGATCGACCCCGAGCGCGGCGACGTCGAGGTCGCCTGGGATGCCCGCGCGCTGGCCGAGACGGGCGCGCGGGTGGGCTTGGTCGTGCGCGTGGGCCCTTGGTCCTTCGACGGGACCACGCGGGTCCGCGAGCGCATGATCGCGGCCGCGCTGGCCCAGCTCGATCGCGCCGACGCAGCCGGGCTCGAGGTCGCCGAATTGCAGATCGACTTCGACGCCGCCAGCCGCTCGCTCGCCGACTATGCCGCGTGGTTGGTCGAGCTGCGTCGAGCGCTGCGCGGGCGCGAGGTCGCGTTGACGATCACCGCCCTGCCCGACTGGTTGAATCGGCCCGAGCTGGCCGAGCTGCTCGAGCTCGTCGACGGCTGGGTGCTGCAAGTCCACTCGCTCTCGCCCCCACGCGAGTCGGGCTCGCGCGAGCTGATCGATCCGACCGAGGCGCGGGCCGCCGTCGAACGAGCGGCCGTGCTGGGCCGACCCTTCCGCGTGGCGCTCCCGACTTACGACTACTTGATCGCGCGCGCGGACGGGCTCGCGCGCACGGGCGGGCTCGCGGCCGAGCAAGCGCCCGCCAACCCCTCGCGGGAGCGCTTCGATCGGGCCAGCGTCGATCCAGCCGAGGTCGCCGAGCTGATCGCCGGCTGGACCGAGGACCGCCCGGCCGCGCTGATCGGCGTGGTGTGGTTTCGGCTCCCGACCGCCGACGATCGCCTGGCCTGGTCGTGGCCGACCTTGCGCGCGGTGATGGCCGGCCGTGCGCCGCTCGAGGATCTCGCGCTCGAGATCTGCACGAGCGACGCGGGCCTGAGCGAGCTCGCGCTGATCAACCGGGGCGAGGCCGACGCCTGGACCAGCGAGCTCGCGCCGCTGCACGTCCGCGCGGATCGGCCCTGGCTCGCCCACGACGCGCTGGCCTGGTTCGAAGCCGAAGCCCACGAGGACACGCTGGTGCTCGAGGCCAGCAGCCACCGCAGGATCGCGCCTGGCGAGTCGCTGGCGATCGCCTGGCTTCGCTTCGAAGGGCCGGCCGAGCTCGAACTCGACTTCCCGACCACGCCCTGCACTCGCGACTGAACGAGGCGACCCATCATGCAGCGAATCACGAGGATCACGATCTTGCTGGGGCTCGGGCTCGCGTGCGCGCCCAGCCCGGCGCACGCGTGTGGGCCCAGCTTCTCGCGCAGCTTGTTGAGCGCAGGCGACGACGCGCTCTGCAACGCGCCGCCGCTCGACTTCGACGCGCTGCTCGGCGCGCTCGAGGACAGGTCGAGCGACGCGACCCCCAACACGCTCGACACCCTGCGCGCGGCCGAGATCGATCTTCGTGCGGCGCTGGCCAACGAGGGCCGCTCGGCGATCGAGATCGAGCGGGTCGTCGCGGCCTGGTCGAGCTACCGCGAGCACATCGGCGAGCTCGACGAGCCCGACTTTCCCATGGAGCTGCCCGAAGAGTTCGCGCTCTACCTGCGCGGCGCCAGGGCCTGGCATCGCGACGATCACCCGCGGGCCGAGTCGCACTTCGAAGCCCTGCTCGAGCTGCCGGCCGCGCGTCGGCAGCATCGCAGCGTCTGGGCGGCCTACATGCTCGGTCGCATGGCCAGCTCGGGTCGCTGTCGACTCGCGGCGCGCCGCTTCGAACAGACCCGGGCGCTCGTGGCCGAGGGCTTCGCCGACACGCTCGGGCTCGGACCCGCGAGCTGGGGCGAGCAAGCCGGCTGTCTGCTGCGCGCGGCCGAGCCCGGCGCGATCCCGTGGACGCAGGTGATCGGGCTCTACCTGCGTCAGCACGAGGCCGGCGACGCGTCGGCGGCCGGCTCGTTGCGCGAGGTCGCCGAGCTCGCGCTGGCCGAGTCGATCGAAGACCCCAAGCTGCTCGGTCAGCTCGCCCGCGCGCCCGAGAGCCGCGCCACGATCAGCGCCTACCTGGCCGCGCATCCCCAGCTCGTGGTCGATCGAGGTCACGCCGCCCGCTGGCTCGACGCGCTCGAGGCCGAGCCCGAGCTGCCCACGCGCGGCGCCAGCTCGCTCGCGTGGATCGCCTATCAAGCCAGCGACATGCGCTCGGCCGAGCGCTGGGCTCGACTCGCCCCGGCCGAGGATCCGCTGGCCCGCTGGGTCGCCGCCAAGCTGCTGCTGCGGACTGGAACGAGCGCCGACATGGCCCGCGCCCGCGAGCAGCTCGAGGCGCTCGAGCGCGACCTGGCCGATGCCTCCGACGCCCCAGACATCGGCGTCCACGACTGGCGGGTCGGCATCGAGGGCGCGGGCATCGGCCCGAGCGCGGCCGCGGACGAAGCGATGCTGGCCATGCGAGGCGATCGCTTCGTCGACGCGCTCGCGGCCTTGCTGCGCGCCCGCAGCTGGGTCGACGCCGCCTACCTGGCCGAGCAAGTCCTGACGATCGACGAGCTGCGCGAGTTCGTCGACGCACTGCCCGAGCAGGACAGCGGTCACTTCGAAGACGAGCTGCGCTGGCTGCTGGCCCGTCGACTCGCGCGCGCCGACCTGTGGACCGACGCGCTGCCCTACTACCCGGCCGAGCTGCGCCGCGAGGCCGAGCGCATGCGCGACGATCTCGAGCGCGGCGACGACCTCGACCAGCCCGCGCCCCTGCGCGCCCGCGCGCTCTGGCAAGCCGGCAAGCGCACCCGCGAGCTCGGCATGGAGCTGCGCGGGACCGAGATCGAGCCCGACTGGCGCTACTACGAGGGCGACTACTCGCCGCCCGCGATCGGCGAGCAACGGCTCGCGCTCGAGGGCAGCGCCACCTTGACTCGCCCGAGCGACGAAGAACGGCGTCGCGTCGCGCAGCACTTCGACGCCGAGCTGCCGCGCTTTCACTCCCGCTCGCGCGCCGCCGCGCTCGGTGAAGAGGCGGCCGCGTTGTTGCCCGACGATCACGAAGCCGGCGCGCGCGTGCTCTGCCAGGCCGCCCAGTGGATCCACGTCCGCGACTTCGAAGGCGCCGATCGTCTGATCCGGCGCATGCAGGCCCGCAACCCCAACATCGGGGTCGCTCGCCAGGGCCATCGCCTGCTCGACAAAGCGACCCACGCCGCCTGCTCGCTCGAGGGCATCGACTTCGCCGCGCCCGCCTTCAGCCCACCGCCACCGCCCGCGCCCGGGCT
>JAMHUH010000677.1:0-1545 GCA_035904925.1 Nannocystaceae bacterium | reverse complement strand
ACGCGAGCCGCTTCGGCCTTCGCGTGCGCGGCCTGTTCTCGCTCCAACTTCTTGCCTCGCAAGACGAGCCACGTGCACAGGCCCGTCACGCCCAGCGCGACGCCGCCAACGACGAGGATGAGGATCTTGTTCGCGGGGTCCATTCGCTCGGCTCCTGATTCGAGTGTGTCGATCCGATCGCCGCGGCACCAGCCGGCCTGGTGATTGGCGTTCGTTCCCACCTCCAGGCCGGCGACATTTCCGGCCTGGTGATTGGCGTTCGTTCCCACCTCCAGGCCGGCGACATTTCCGAGGCGCCGCCCTACTTTGCAGTGCAAGCGAGCACTGCATTTTGCAGTGCAAGCGCAGGCCCTACGCCGCTCTCGCGGCGTCTTTCACCCTCGAACACTGCAACCATGAGCACACCCAACACCGCCACGAACACCGCCAACGCAGCCAAGCGGGCGCGCAAACGCGAGCCCACCCAGACCCCGCCGGAATGGTCCGAGCTGTTCCGGCAGCACGACCAAGAGATGGTCCGCGTCCGTCTGCTCTGGCGTCGAGGTGGGGGCCGCTATCGACCGCTCGTGCCGATCAACCTCGCGCTCGAGGAGCTGGAGAACGCCCCCTTCGACGAGTGGGAGGATCTCGAATTGTCCGAGAGCCACCTCGACTGGATGACAGTCGACCACGAGACCCTCGTCGCCCAAGAGCGGCGCTACGACGACACGGCGCGCGATCTATGGGCCGTGGCGGTCATGTGGACGCGCGCCAAGGGGCCCGTCTGCGACTTCCAGCTGCGCGGCTACGGCCGCCAGAGCGAGATCCTGTTCGAGGATGGCAAGCGCTGCAACCTCAGCGGCGAGCGAACTCGCTACGAAGACGACCCGGTCGAGCGCAGCGGCATCGACGAGAACGTTCGCAAGCTCATGAGTGACGAGCGTTCATCGTGGCGGCACATCGATCAGGTCAAGGACGGCTTGATCAACAAGCTCACCGACGAGCGCGGGCGCCTCTTCGACAACGTCGAGCGAGCCTCGTCGGCCGCGCCCGCGATCATCAGCAACGTCCATCGCCTGCTCGATCGGGTCGTCTTCGTAGCGAGTTCGCTCGCCGCTGAGGTTGCAGCGCTTGCCGTCCTCGAACAGGATCTCACTCTGGCGGCCGTAGCCGCGCAGCTGGAAGTCGCAGACGGGCCCCTTGGCGCGCGTCCACATGACCGCCACGGCCCATAGATCGCGTGCCGTGTCGTCGTAGCGCCGCTCTTGGGCGACGAGGGTCTCGTGGTCGACCGTCATCCAGTCGAGGTGGCTCTCGGACAATTCGAGATCCTCCCACTCGTCGAAGGGGGCGTTCTCCAGCTCCTCGAGCGCGAGGTTGATCGGCACGAGCGGTCGGTAGCGACCCCCACCTCGACGCCAGAGCAGACGGACGCGGACCATCTCTTGGTCGTGCTGCCGGAACAGCTCGGACCACTCCGGCGGGGTCTGGGTGGGCTCGCGTTTGCGCGCCCGCTTGGCTGCATTGGCGGTGTTCGTGGCGGTGTTGGGTGTGCTCATGGTTGCA
>JAMHUH010000676.1:0-3832 GCA_035904925.1 Nannocystaceae bacterium | reverse complement strand
GGGCTGTCAACGAGAGGAACACGAGCAGGGTCGACCTCGGAGCGGGGAGCATGATTGACCCCAGAATGCTCTCGATTTGTCCACGTCGTCGCGCTGCGTTTGCAGAGCTCGCGCTCGAGTTCCGCATGGTTTGCGCGCGAGTTCCGCATGGTTTGCGCGCGAGCATGGGCTAGCTCCTACTCACGCCGAGTCTTCTGCGCCAGACCAGGCGACCGCTCGCGTCGACCGTCAATCTGCGATATCCTGGCGCGCGACTCCCGAGCGTCGCGACGAGCGCCGCGCATGGTTGGAACACATGAAATTGTCCAAGTCGCCCCCTCCAGGTTGAAGATTCTCCAGGCCAAGATCCTCATCGTCGACGATCAGGCCATCAACGTCCTGCTGCTCGAGCGACTCTTGGCCGCCGCGGGGTACCAATCGGTCAGCTCGACGCACGACCCGCGCGAGGTCGGCGAATTGCATCGGAGCACCAACTTCGACTTGATCTTGCTCGACGTCCAGATGCCTGGATTCGATGGTTTCGAGGTGCTGAACGATCTGAAATTGGTCGAGACGGGCGGCTATCTGCCCGTCCTCATGATCACGGCCCAACCCAGCCACAAAGTTCGTGCCCTCGAAGCCGGGGCCAAGGACTTCGTCAGCAAGCCCTTCGACTTCGCCGAGGTCCTCGTTCGGGTTCGCAACATGATTGAGCTGCGGCTGCTCCACGCCGCCACTCGGGCGGCCGAGCAAGTCGCCCAGGCAGCCATCCGCGCCCGCGATGAGGTGCTCGGAATCGTCGCGCACGATCTGCGGAGCCCGCTCAACACGATGACCACCCAGCTCGAGCTGATTCGCCGGCGCAGCGGCCATCTCGAGCCTCTGCGTGCGCCGGTGAGTCGCCTCGAAGGGGCGGCCCGGCAGATGGACCGGCTGATCCACGATCTGCTCGACGTGGCCCAACTCGATGCCGGCCAGAGCCTCGCTATGGATCTCGATTGCGTCGACGCGCAGGCGCTGATCGAAGCCGCCCTCGAGGCCAAGCGCGAGCGAGCCGAGGAGGCCGGGCTCACGCTCGCGCTCGAGTCTCCCAGCCCCGGCATGACCGGCATGACGCCGCTTTGGGGTGATTTTGTCCGCCTGCTTCAGGTGTTCGACAATCTGCTTGGCAACGCGATCAAGTTCACTCGGCCAGGCGGTACCCTCGTGGTCGGGGCCGTCGAAAACCCGGGCGAAGTCGTCTTTTCGGTCACGGACAGCGGGGCCGGAAGTTCCGCGAGCCATCTCCCGCACCTCTTCGATCGAGTCGGGCAAGAAGACGCGCGCGATCGTCGGGGTGCCGGGCTCGGGCTGGCGATCGTCAAGGGCATCGTCGAGGCGCTCGGCGGTCGGATCTGGGTGGAGTCGACGCTCGGAATTGGGACGTCGTTCTACTTCACGGTTCCCTTTGCCGATCCCTCGGTCGCTCCAGCCCGCGAGCCCCGAAATCGGCTCGAAGTCCCCCGCGATCGATTCACGATCTTGCTCGCCGAAGACGACGACGGCGCACGCCTGGCTCTCGAGGAGCTCTTGCAGGACGAGGGCTATCACGTCCACTCGGCCCCGAGCGGCGAGGCGACCATCGACGTGTTCACGGCTCATGCTGGCGCCGGCAGCATCGATCTGCTGCTCACCGACCTGCGGCTCGGAGCCATGAACGGGTTCGAGCTCGCCCTTCGAATCCGCACCGAATGCGCCCAACGCAGCATGCCTGTCATGCCCGTCGTGTTCATGACGGGCATGCTGCCCCCGCCCGAACTCGCGGGAGAAGCCTGCATTCGCAAGCCGCTCGACCTCGGCGAGCTGCTCGCGCTGCTCGAGCACGAGCTCGCGTTGGTCGAGGGTTAGTTCGTGGATCCGGCCTGAGCCTCTCGCTGAACCCGGATAAATTCCAATGCCATGTCCAGGGCCTTGGTGAAGTCTTCCAGTTTGATCGGCTTGGTGATGTAGCGAAAAAAGCCGGCGGCCAGGCCATTTTCGATGTCGCGCGGCAACGCATAGGCGCTGAGGGCGAGCACGGGAATGTGGGCCGTGGTCGGGTCGCCCCGCAGGGCCTTCATGGCCTCGAGGCCGCTCATCCCCGGCAGGTTGATGTCCATCAAGATCAGGTCCGGCAGCTCACGCTGGGCGATCTCGATGCCGAGTTTTGCATTCTCCGCGCCGATCATGCGGAGGCCCGGGCGACGGCCGAGGAATTCGTCGATGAACCTCATGTTGGCTGGGCTGTCCTCGACGCACAACACGGTCCGCTGCGCGTCCGTCGAGCCCTGCATCGCGGAGACTGGCATGACTCCGGCACCGTCGGCCAGGCGCTCGGGGGCCGAAGCCGAGTGCAGTTCGAACCAAAAGCTGCTCCCCACGCCCACGACGCTCGCCACACCAATCACTCCGCCCATCATCTCGACCACCCGCTTGCTGACCACGAGACCGATCCCGGTGCCTTCCTCGGTGCTGCCTTCTTGCCCGAGTCGGTTGAAGGGCTGAAAGAGCTGAGCCAATTTTTCTGGGGACAAGCCGGCGCCGGTGTCGGAGATCGTGATTCGAGTGCGATTGTGCGGCCGCAGCCCACACTCGACGACGACCGTGCCGCTCGACTGGTTGTACTTGATCGCGTTGGTCAGCAGGTTGATGACGACCTGCTTGAGTCGGGTCCGGTCGGCGCGAACGAAGAAGTCCCGATTGACCTGCGGAAACGACAACATGATCCCACGTTTCTCGGCCAGCGGCTCGACCATGGCCTGGCATTCGAGCATGATCTCCTCCAGCGAGATCGGCTCTTCGGAGAGCGGCGCCTTGCCCGATTCGAGCATGGCGAGGTCCAGGATCTCGTTGATCAATTCGAGCAGATACCAGCCGGCGTTCAGGATCTGCTCGATGCTCGATTTTTGGGTGAGGGTCGCCGGCGGAACTTCGGTATCCATCAACTGCGCGAACCCGAGGATGGCGTTGAGCGGAGTCCGCAATTCGTGGCTCATGCTCGACAGGAATTCCGACTTGGCGAGATCGGCCTTCTCCTGAATCACACGATCAATTCGCTTCAACTCGGTGATGTCGCGCGCCGCAGCGAACACGCCTTGGAGGTTTCGATCGCGGTCGTAGAAGGTGGTCGCGTTGTAGGAGATCGGGGTTTCCTTGCCGTTCCTCGACCGCAGCGTGAGTTCGTAGTTGCGAAGTTTCTTCTCCCGCAGCGCCAGCTTGATACCGGCCTCGGCGCGCTCGGGATCGGTGAAGTAGTTCTTCAGCGGCGCCCCAATCAACTCGTCCCGCGTGCACCCCGTGAGCGCCTCCGACTCTTTGTTGACGTCGGTGATGATCCCCGAGGGATCGATCGTCACCAGGGCATCGATGCTGGCTTCGATGAGCGACCGCGTGTAAAACTGCTGATCGCGAAGGCGTTGGTCGAGCATCTTTTGCTCGGCTTCGACTTGCTTGCGGGCCGTGTTGTCGGTGCCGATCAACAAGTAGCCGACGATCCCACCCTCGGCGTCACGCAGCGCGGTGACCGACACGATCGCCGGAAAGCGGCTGCCATCCCGCCGGATGTAGGTGAGCTCGTAGATATCTTCGATGCCGCGCGACGCCTTGAAGACCATCGCCTCGAAGCCCGGCCGGATCGCCGCCGACAATTCATGGCTCAGGGCGTTGGCGCGCGCGATCACTTCTTGTGAGTCCGAAATGTCGGCGGGCGTGATCTTGTTGAGAACATCGGCGGCGGTGTACCCGAGCATGCGCTCGGCGCCAATGTTGAAGAGCTGAATGATGCCTTTTTCGTCGGTCGCGATGATCGAGACGTTGGCGCTGTTCAAGATCGCAT
>JAMHUH010000675.1:0-34262 GCA_035904925.1 Nannocystaceae bacterium | reverse complement strand
TCGCGTCGCTCTACAACCCGGGCGCCTTCGGCATCTTCGAAGAGCTGCAATGGAGCGAGGCCAAGTACGAGGACCTCTTGCCGGGCGGCGAGCTCGAGTGGGTGCTCGGCTTCAGCATGGACCGGACCGACAGCGACATGGGCATCAACGAGTTCGAGGCCGAGAGCGCGGCCGCGACCCTCGTCTGCACTCGCGAAGGCGCCGACGCCTGGTGCACCGATCCGCTCTTGAGCGCCTACACCTACTCGCGCGAGATCGAATTCGCGGGCGAGGAGTACGAAGGCGAGGACGCGATCGATCACGCGGGTCTGCCGATCAACCGCAAGTTCGCGTGCGGGCTGACGCTCGGCTCGACGGTCGTCGTGGCCGACGTCGTCAGCGATGGCTTCGACGCGAGCCAAGAGCCTTGGTTCGGCGCGAAGCGACTCGCCGCCGGCAACCACGAGCTGAGCGCGCTGCTCGGCAAGACCCCCGCGAAGTAGATCGCCATGCCAGTTCGCCACGCCTACCTGCACGGCTTCGCGTCGTCGAGCCTCTCGGCCAAGGGCCAGGCCCTGCGTCGCTACTACGAGCGCGTGGCGAGCCAGCCCGGGCGCGAGCCGATCGAGCTGCTCACGCCCGATCTCAATTTCCCGAGCTTCGCCGAGCTGACCTACACCAACATGCTCGCGGCCTTCGACGGCTTCGAAGCCGAGCTCGACGCCCGCGACGCGGTCGAGCCCGGCAGCACGCGCTGGCGCTTGATCGGCTCGAGCATGGGCGGCTGGGTCGCGTCGCGCTGGGCCGAGCTGCACCCCGAGCGAGTCGAGCGCTTGGTCCTGCTCTGCCCGGCCTTCGACTTCGTCACTCGCTGGCCGGTCTTGCTCGGTCAGCAAGCGTTCGAGCAATGGCGCGAGCGCGGCTCGATCCCCTTGGCTGGCGGCGACAAGCAGGTCGTCGACGTCCACTTCGAACTCTTCCGCGACGCCGAGCGCCAGCCGCTGCGGCCGGTCGCGCGCTGTCCGACCATCATCGTCCATGGCACCCGCGACGACATCGTGCCGATCACCAGCTCGCGCGAGTACGCGGCCGCGCACGCCAACGTCGAGTTGGTCGAGGTCGACGACGATCACCTGCTGATGCGCTCGCTCGCGCCGATCGAGGCGATCCTCGACGAGTTCTTGCTCGCGCCAGGCACGGCCGAGCGTCGGGCCTGGTGGGACTTCTTCGGCCCCTCCGCCGCCGGCACGGCCGAGCACTTTCGTGTCCACCTCGACGAGTTCCTCGCCCGCGAGCGGCTGCTCGGCTGCACGACCGGGGTCGAGGTCCATCCCGAGCATCGCCACGCGGCGGCGTGGTGTCACACGCCGGCAGGTCAGCTCGAGACCCTCGTTCGCGCGCTCAAGCCTCGCCGGGTCGATTGATCCTTCGGGGTTGATCGTTCGCGAAGGACCGCAAGATGCTGCGATCCGAGCTCTCGCCCTACCTGTTGGTGACGGCGAGGCCAGTCGAGGTCAAAGGCGCGCGGGGGGAAAGAGGGTCGCTCCGAGGCGAGTCGAGCCCCTGGCTTCAATGCGCGACACTACGATTGCCAGAGATCCCAACCAGGGAAAGGGCGTCGGCGATTCGAAGGGCGACGTGTTTGAGCCCGAGCGGGCGACCCTCTTTCCCACCGCAGAGCCTGGCTATCGAAGACGCGATCAACCGCGAAGGATCCACGGAGTCAGCGTCCGCGAAGGATCCACCGCGAAGGCCCGGGAGCGCCGATACGTTTTTGTTGTAGGCTGAACGCGCGTGGATCAGGTCTTCGTCCAGAACATCACCCACTCCTACGACGGCGCCCGCGAGGCCGTGGCCGGGCTCAGCTTCGAAGTCCGCGCCGGCCAGGTGCTCGCGCTGATCGGCCCCAACGGCGCCGGCAAGAGCACCAGCTTGCGGATCCTCGCGACCTTGCAGCAGCCCGACCAAGGCTACGTGCTCTGGGACGGCCGCGATGCCTGGCGCGAGCGCCAGACCGTGCGCCAGCGGATCGGCTTCCTCGGCGACGGCACCGGGCTCTACCCCCACATGAGCGCCGCGGGCTACCTGCGCTTCTTCGCCGAGTGCTACGGCATGAACGATCGCGACGCGAAGGCCCGCGTCGCCGAGCTGCTCGACATGTTCAAGCTCGCGGCCAAGACCGACGAGCTGATCTCGGACCTCAGCAAGGGCATGCGCCAGCGGCTGGCGATCGCGCGGACCTTGGTCCATCGGCCCGAGCTGCTCTTGCTCGACGAGCCCGCCGATGGCCTCGACCCGCTCGCGCGTCGACAGCTGCGCGAGATCCTGCGCGGCGTCGCCGACTCGGGCGTCGGCATCGTCGTCAGCAGTCACATCTTGCGCGAGCTCGACGGCTTTTGTGACACGGTCGCGTTGATCCAAAAGGGCCGGCTCGAGGTGTTTGGCCCGGTCGACGAGGTGATCGAGCGCTTCGAGGTCTCGCGCCGGGTTCACGAGGTCCTGGTCACGAAGGGCTTGCAGAAGGCTCAGGCGATCTTGCGCGCGCACGAGGGCCTGATCGAAGCGATCCTGCCCCTGCACCGCGACGAGACCATCGATCCCGCGACCTCCGAGCGCGGCAAGATCCGCGTGCGGATCCACGGCGGTGAGGAGCAGGCGGCGAAGCTGCTCAAGGAGCTGGTCTTGGCCGACGTCGAGGTGATCGGGCTGACGCGGATCCGCAGCGATCTCGAGGACGTGTATCAGAGCATCGGCCGCGATGAAGTGAATTGAGCGTGGCCGATCGATGCGGGTAGAATCCCGCATGCTGACCGAACCAGAGATGATCGCGGCGTTCGAGCGGGTCCTGCAGCGCTTGGGGCTCGAACCCGAGACTTGCCGCGAGTCGGAGGATTGGTGGCGCTTCGCGGTCGAGGGCGTCGACTTTCAAGGCGGGGTGCATCGCGCCGACGTCCGCGTGCTCGGGACGCTGTGTGCGATGTCCGAGAGCGTCGACATCGACGCGGTCTACGAGGATCTCGGCCAGACCGAAGGGCAGGGGCTCGCGCGCTTCATGGAGGCCGATGGCTATCTCTACACCTCGGCCCGAGTCGGCTTCGCCGAGGTCTCGGAGGCGACGATCGAGCAGCAGATCCGCGACTGCGTCGCGCTGGCCAAGTCGCCGGCCGCGAGCTCGCTGAAGTCCAAGTGGCGGGACTGGTGAGCCGGCCGATCTTCTTGCTCGGGCTGATGGGCGCGGGCAAGTCCTCGCTCGGTCGGGCGCTGGCGGCTCGACGTGGCGTCGCGTTCATCGATCACGACCTCCGGATCGAGCGGCTCTTTGGTCGCTCGATCGCGGCCCTCTTCGAACGCGGCGAGCCGGCGTTCCGCGAGCTCGAGCACGCGGCGTTGCGCTCGCTCGTGGTCGAGCCGGGCTTCGCGGGCTCGGGCGCCGTGGTCGCGACCGGCGGCGGGATCGTGACGGACCCACGCAACCTGACCACGATCGCGGCGATCGGGCGCAGCGTCTATCTGCGCGTCGGCGTGGCCACGTTGGTCGAGCGGCTCGACAGCGAGGTCGAGCGGGCGCGACGGCCCATGCTCGCGCAGGTCGATCTCTCGACGCGCTTGACCGAGCTGCTCGCCGCCCGCCACTCCGCCTACGCGAGCGCGAGCATCACGGTCGACGCCGAGGGCGAGACCGAGGCGATCCTCGACGCGATCAGCAGCGCGCTCTAGCAGCGCTCGGCTTCGCCGAGGGTGGTCGCCTTGGCGACGCAGCGGGCAAATTCGGCGTAGACCAGCTTGCCGCGAAACTGGATCTTCTTCTTCGCCGCCTCGACGCAGCGCAGCTCGAGCTGGGTGATCAACGCTTCGGCGCCGACGCGCTGCTCGGGCGGGACCTCGTTCAAGACCAGCTCGATCTTGTGCTGGCAGATCACCTGCGGCGTCGGGGCTCGGACGAAGATCAGCCAGAACCCGAAGATCACGAGGCAGATCCCGAGGACCACGGCGCCGGCGATCTTGCGCCCCGACACGATCAGCTCCCGCCGTCGATGACCTTGAAGGCGGCCCGGCGACGCTGGACCTCGCCTTCGTGGCCTTGTGCGGGTTGGCTCGGCTGGGTGCCGCTGGGCTTGGCGGCCGGACGAAGCGCGGTCATGCGGGCCGGCGCTTCTCCGACGCGGGCGGTGGACTCGGGCTCGGGCGCGGGCGCGGCTCGGAGCTCGGCGTTCGGCGTCAGAGGTCCAGTGACGGGCTGGTGACGACTCCGACGGACAGCCTCGGGCATGTTCTGGTCGAGCACGATCCCGCGACCGGTCGCTCGATCGGCGACCACGTAGATCGCCTTCCAAGGGAAGCTGCAGCGGGTCACGTAGCCGCCGAAGGACAGGTCTGCGCCGATGCCTTCGTTGGTGAACGAGAGGTCGAGCGGGTAGGTCGCGTCGAGATCGATGATCAGACGCTCTTGCCACTGCTCGCGGATGAAGTCGGGACACACCACGCCCTCGCACGTCGCGTTGACGTGGAGCCTCGGGCAGCGCCCGGCAGCGTAGAGCGACTCGACCACGCTCTGGACCGGATGGACCATGCCCGCGAGATGCTAGCGGAGTTGGGGACGCTCCGGGAGCCCTTCCGAATTGTGGTGCGAGCGGCGCTCACGATTGGTTCGTGAACGCCGCTCTCTCCGCGCTTCGATCGAGCGACCCGGATCAGCCCCGGCGACGGCGACGGGTCAGGCCCGCGATGCCGAACAAGGCGATCATGGTCAGCAGCGCCTCGGCCCGGAGGCGGGTGACCGAGCAGCCGGGCGCCGGCCCGTCGAGCTTGCCCGAGTTCCAACCCGCGAGCAGCTTGTCGATGGTCTCGCTGTTGTCGGTCATGACCTGCGGCGGACCCATCGCCGGGACTTGCTCGATCAACTTGGCGTTGGGCATGCCTGCGATGTTCGGGTAGAGCCCCGCGTCGGTCAGCGCGACCTGTTGACCGCCGCGAAGGTCGATCCAGTCGTTGCCCTCGCAGGCGAGCGTCCGCGTCGCCGTGTGCTGCGGGTCGACCGAGGGCAGCGCGTCGTTCTCGTGGAAGAGCGGGTCCTCGATCATCTCGTGCGGCGAGATCAGAGTCAGCAGCCGAGTCAGGTAGGTCGAGCTCCCGAGCATGTCGAGCGCGTGCTGACCCGGGGTCGAGATCCGCTCGGCGAAGTCCGCCGCGAAGCCGGCCCCCGACCAGGCGACGGGATCGATGAGACCCTCGTAGCAGCTCAAACAGCCCCAGAACACGTAGGGATCCATGCCATCGGGCACGGGCAGGTACTTGTTCAACAGAGGCTCGACCTGGGGATGCTGCCACGCGCAGACATCGGAAAATTGGTCGCAGAGCCGACCGAGGCCTTGGCTCTCGAGCTCGTCGACGACGTCGACCGCCGCGATGGTCTCGAACACGCTGGGGTCCCACGCGGGGCTGTCGACGCCCGAGGTCGAGACGACGTCGTCGCTGCCCGCGTACTCGGTGGTGAAGGCCCGGCCGCCAGCTTCGTCGATCGCGAGCGAGACGACGGACAAGTAGTTGCTGCCCGAGTTGGCCCAGTCGAACGCGACCTGGTTGAGCACGACGAGCGGCCAATTCTGCGGCGCGGCCTGGTTCTCGCCCAAGAAGAACGCCCGGATCGCCATGTCGTCGACCGCGGCGATCCGAGTCAGCTTGATCGGGATGCAGGGCTCGACGCCGGGGTAGCGGATCGCGAGCGGATGGATCTCGTCGACCTCGACCCCGCCGCGCAGCTTGACCGCGACGAACACGAAGCCATCGTCGAGGTACTCTTGCAAGATCGGCGGCGCTTCGTCGTCCTGCGCGTAGCCGGCCATGTCGAGCCAGTCGACGATCTCCTGCACGCTGTCGCCGGTCAGCACGACGTATTCGAACGCGCCCGCGAAGCCGCGATCGAGGATCTCGGGCCCGCCCGTGTCGCCGCCGTCGAAGCCTTCGTCGCCGCCCACTTCATCGGCCAGGTCGATCTCTTCCCTCGACGCGAAGCCCGAACAGAGCCCGACCGGCTCGCCGTTGTTGCACGAGCCCTCGGCCACGCTCGTGACCGTGAAGGTCGGCACGGTCGCGGCGAGCAAGTTGTCGAAGAGCGCTTGGTTGCCGACCAGGACCTCGGGGACCTGCTGGACCGGGATGATCCAGCCGAAGTTCTCGGCGTCGCCCTCGTACTGGATCTGAATGTGGGCTTCGGTGTGGGGCTCGTTGCCCGAGTGATCGATCCAAAACAGGATGTTCTCGCCGCTCTGGTCGACCGGCATCACGACCGGACCGCTGTCGCAGAAGGTCCCGCCGCAGGCCCTCGCGGGGGTGGGCGCGAGGGCGAGGGCGAGCGCGAACGCGCCCGACCCCGCGAGGAACAGGTTCCGCTTGGTGTGCATGATCAGGCTGTCTCCCGAGTCGGCGAATCGATCACTCAGTTGGACTGACTCGACTCACGTCGCCGCCGTCGTCCACGCTGGGTCCAGACGATCCCGAAGAGCGCGAGCATGCTCAGCAGCGCCTCGGGCCGCAGCTTGGCGATCGCGCAATTCCAGGCCTGCGGCCCAGTCAGCTGGCCGTCGTCGTAGGCGTCGAGCAGCGCGTCGATCTGCGGGCCATTGTCGGTCTCGACCTGGGCCGGGCCCATCGCGGGGATCCGCTCGATCCGCTCGAGCGCCGGCATGCCCTCGATCACCGGATACTGGGCGCCGTCGGTCAGCGCGACCTTGCGGCCGTCCGCGAGCTCGACCCAGTCGTTGCCCTCGCAAGCGATGGTCCGAGTCGCGCTCATCGAGCTGTCGACCGGGCCGAGGTCGGTCTCGTGGAAGAGCGGGTCTTCGATCATCTCGTGCGGCGAGAGCAGGGTGAAGAGCCGGGTCAGGTAGCTGGAGCTGGCGAGCATGTCGAGCGCGTGCTGGCCGGGCGTCGAGATCCGCTCGCCGAAGTCGGCCGCGAAGCCCGAGCTGGACCAGGCGACCGGATCGATCAAGCCCTCGTAGCAGCTCAGGCAGCTCCAGAATTCGAACTTCTCGACGCCCATCGGCGCCGGCAGATACTTCTCGAGCAGCGCCTCGACCTGCGGGTGGCCGAACTGGCAGTTGTTCGCGAAGTCGCACTGGAGCCCGAGGCCCTGGCTGGTCAGCTCGTCGACGACCAAGACCGGATCGATGGCTTCGAAGGCGCTCGGATCCCAGGCCGGGCTGTCGACGCCCGCGGTCGAGACGATGTTGTCGGTGCCCGCGTACTCGGTGATGAAGGCTCGACCGCCGGCTTCATCGAGCGCGAGCGAGATGATCTCGCGGTAGTTGACGGCCGGGTTGAGGACCCAGTCGAAGCGGACCGGGTTGACGACCACGTGCGGCCAGTTCTGCGGCGCGGCCCGCTTCTCGCCCAGAAAGAACGCCCGGATCGCCATGTCGTCGACCGCGGCGATCCGAGTCAGCTTGATCGGGATGCAGGGCTCGACGCCGGGGTAGCGGATCGCGAGCGGGTGGATCTCGTCGACGCCCGCGCCCGCGCGCAGCTTGACCGCGACGAACACGAAGTCGTCGTCGAGGTACTCTTGCAGGATCGGCGGCGCGTCGGCGTCTTGCGCGTAGCCGGCCATGTCGAGCCAGTCGACGATCTCCTGGACGGTGTCGCCGGTCAGCACGACGTACTCGAAGGCGCCCGCGAAGCCGCGATCGAGGATCTCCGGGCCGCCGCTGTCGCCCCCGCCCGTCAAGCCCTCACCGACCTCGTCACCACCATCCGCAAACGAGTTGATCCCCCCTGCGTCGTCTGCGAACGCACAAAAGCCGACCGAGGGGCTGTCCGGGCAGGACTGGAAGTTGGTCGTGATGTTGAAGATCGGGACGGTCGCCGCGAGCAAGTTGTCGAAGAGCGCCTGGTTGCCGACCAAGACCTCGGGGACGCTTTGGACCGGGATGATCCAGGCGAAGCGCTCGGCGTCACCCTCGTATTGGATCTGAATGTGCGCCTCGGTGTGGGGTTCGCCGCCCGAGTGATCGATCCAGAACAAGATGTTCTCGCCGCTCTGATCGACGGGCATCACGTTCGGACCGCTGTCGCAGAAGGTTCCGCCGCACGCGTCGGCGAGCTGCGGGGTGAATGCGAAGACCAGCGCGGCGGCGAGCGGCAAGCTGGCGAGGGCGCTTCGAAGATGGCGGTGCTGCATGGCTAGACCGCGATTGTCCCAGACGATCGACGAAGCTGACTCTGACATCTTTGCCATAGCAAAGAATGGGTGTTTGGGTCCGGATGGCGCCCCGCGGGCTCGAATCGGACGCTCGTGTCACGAGGGTCGCCGCGGCCCGCTCAGTGGATACGGATGATCTCTACACCCTCGCGCAGGTCGGCGGGGCCGCGATAGCGAGCGCCGAGGTCGACGACCAAGCAGCGCTCGAGCTCCGGTCGAGCCCCGAAGATCACCGGACAGATCTGGTTGTCGCCCTCGACGAAGAAGCCCGACTCGTCGCGGTCGTGGCCATGCACGACGAGCCGCAGCTCGAGCCGAGGCCGCGAGACCTTGGCCAGCATCCGCGCCGTGACCTCGCCGCGCTGGCCGTAGTCGCCGAGCAGGCTGCGCAGCAGCTCGCGCTTGCCGGGCTCCGGCTCGTCGCGCAGCGCGATGTCCTCGAGCTGGGCGAGATCATGCAGCGCGTCGCTGGGCGAGCCGTGGGTCAAGAGCAGGCCGCAGGAGGTCGCGATCGCGAGCAGGGCCTCGCCGAAGAGCCGCTGGGCCCGCTCGTGTTGCTCGGGCGTCAGCCGAGCCTCGAGCGCGACGACTTCATCGTCGTGGAACTTGCGGGTGTGCGGCCCGCCGACGTGGCCGTGGTCATGGTTGCCGAGCACGAAGTGGACGTGGTCGGGCCAGCGCTCGCGCAGCTCGAAGACCGCGTCGATCAGCGCGGGGCTCTCGTCGTCGTAGTCGTAGAGCGCCGGGTTGCGGGCCCGCGCGGCCGGATTGGGCCCGTGGACGAGATCGCCGAGCAGCGCCCAATGGACCGGATCGTTCGAGCGCTCGCGCAGCGCGAAGAAGCGCTCGCGCAGGCGTTCGAAGCTGTCGCGCTTGCCGTGCAGGTCGGTCGAGATCAGCAGCGTGCCCGGCTCGGCGAGCACGCGCACGCGGCCGCTCATTCGAAGGCCGAGAGTCCGGTCAGCGCCCGACCGATCGCCAGCGTGTGGATCTCGTGCGTGCCCTCGTAGGTGTAGACCGTCTCGAGGTTGCACAGGTGCCGCATGATGTGGAACTCGCCCATGATCCCGTTGCCGCCCAGCATGGTCCGCGCGGTCTGGGCGGCCTCGCGGGCCATCCGAACGTTGTCGCGCTTGAGCATGCTGACTTGCACGGGATCGAGCTGGCCCTCCTGCTTGAGCCGGCCGAAGTGGTAGGCCAGCAAGAGGCCCTTGGTGATCGCGTTGTGCATCTCGACCAGCTTTTGCTGGGTCAGCTGGAAGCCGGCGATCGGCTTGCCGAATTGCGTGCGATCGAGCGTGTAGCGACGGGCTCGCTCGTAGACGTCCATCGCCGCACCGATCGCGCCCCAGCCGATCCCGTAGCGGGCTTGGGTGAGGCAGCCGAGCGGACCCTTGAGGCCGCGGACGTTGGGCAGCAGGTTGCCGACCGGCACGCGGACTTCGTCGAGCACGATCTCGCCGGTGATCGACGCGCGCAGGCTCAGCTTGCCGTGGGTCGCGGGCGTGGTGAAGCCCTTCATGCCGCGCTCGACCACGAAGCCGCGGATGACCGGCGTGTCGCTGCCGAACTCGAGCGTCTTGGCCCAGACGATCGCCAAGTCGGCGATCGGGCTGTTGGTGATCCACATCTTTTGCCCGCTGAGCACGAAGTCGCCGCCAGCCTCGAGCTGCTTGGCGTGGGTCCGCATCGAGCTGGGGTCGGAGCCGGAGTTGGGCTCGGTCAGGCCGAAGCAGCCGATCAGCTCGCCCGCGGCCATGCGCGGCAGCCAGCGCTGACGCTGCGCTTCGCTGCCGTAGGCGAAGATCGGGTACATCGCCAGCGCGGTCTGGACCGAGCAGAACGAGCGGATGCCCGAGTCGACGCGCTCGAGCTCGACCATGATCGTGCCGTAGGCGACCGGGTTCATGCCCGCGCAGCCGTAGCCCTCGATCGAGCAGCCGAGGAAGCCCATCTCGGCGAACTCGGCGATCAGCTCGCGTGGGAAGGTCCCGGCCTCGTAGTGCTGCTCGATGACCGGGAGGATCCGGCTCTGGCAGAACTCGCGGGCCGACTTCCAGGTCAGCCGCTCTTCCTCGGTCAGCAGGTGGTCGATGCCGAGCAGGTAGGTCCGGGCGTCGGTGGACATGCCCGGCATCGATACCACGACCCTTCGCGGATCAGCCCGCTCGTTCAGCTCGCGGGCGGGCTCGCGGCTGGGCGCTCGCGCACGGGCTCGGCCGGCAGGTAGGCCGCGACGATCGCGACGAGCAGGCCGAGATCACGAACCACCAGCGGCCAACCAACCGCGCTGGCCTCGGCGGCCTCGCCAAAGCAGCCGCAGTTCAGGTCGATCCCGCGAACGATGACCGAGAGGATCAAGCCGAGGAATGCGACCGTCAGCGAGCCGAGCACGAGCGCGCCCGCGCGCCGCTTGAACCCGGTCAACACCGCGAGCCCAGCCAGGATCTCGGCCATCGGCACGACCGCGGCGGCCAGGTTCCAGGTCCACCAGGGGAAGGCCTGGTAGTTGCCGATGTCCTGCGCGAACGCGGCCGGATCGAGCAGCTTGAGCGCGCCCGCGAACACGAACACCCCGCCCGCGACCAAGCGGCCCAGCCAGCCCGCGGCGAGCAGCACACGCGACTCGTTCATCCGCGCGCCTCCATGCTCGGGCTCGGCTCGCAGGGCTCGCTCGGGCTCGGCGAATCGCTCGGCAGCGACTCGAACGAGATCGAGCCTTCGGGCTCTTCGCCCGCGACCGTCGGCGCCTCGGCGGCGGCCCACGCTGCCCAACCGCCCTCGAGCACCTTGACCTGCTTGCAGACCTCGCGGTCGCGCAAGAGCAGGCCGAGGTACTCCGACTGCTCGCACGCACCACCGTTGCAATACGTGATGACTTGGCCGTCGGGCAGGATCGGGATCGACTGGATCTCGAGGATGCCGGCGGCGTCGCTGGCGGGCAGGCTGACCGCGCCAGGGATGTGCGCGGCCACGTAGTCGTCGCCGCTGCGAGCATCGACGAAGGTCACGCTCTCATCACCCAGCAATGCCTGCGCTTCGTCGACCGAGATCCGCTCGACGCGAATGCCCAGCTCGTCCTCGCCCTCGAGTCCGCACGAGCCCTCGATCGGCGGCTCGGCCACCCATGCGAGCCCGGGATGCAGGGCAAGAAAGGTCACACCGCTCAGCAGGGACGCACCGATCACCAGCGTCGCGTCGCGTAGCAGGCCCACGCGATGGGCCAGACCCAAGGTGAGCACCGTCAACGCGGCGATCAGGAAGAGGGGGTACACGCCTGGGCCAGGGTAGTCGAAGTTTTTCAGGTGTGCGAGCGTCCGGCCGAGTCCGAAAGCTGGCGCCGTCGTGGCCCCAGTGGTTCACTCGATCGTCCCCGATGCCACGCTCGATGCCTCGTTCAACCCGATCCCGATCCCGCGCCCTGCGGCTGGCGCTCGCCCTGTTCATGGTCGTGCTGATCGACCTCGCCCGAGCGCCCGAGGTGTTCGCCGCGCCGCCGACCACCAACCGCGGCGGCTCGACCAGCGGCTCGACCAGCAAGCCCAACAGCAAGCCCAACTCGACGAACCCGACCGGCTTCAAGCTGCCGGACTTCGTCTATGGCGGCAACGCGCTCTCGCTGCTCGCGCCGGTCCAAGTCGGGCTGGTTGGCTACGTCCCGCGCGGCCGAATCGGCATTCAGTACGACCGCCAGCTGCATCGCGCCCACTGGCTGCACATCGGGATCGCGGGCCTCTTCGATCGCGGCGGCTACAAGGACTTTCGCATGCCCTCGTGTGGCCTGGTCGGTCAGACCGGCACCTGCCAGGCGGGCACCGTCGCGGGCACCGACATCTGGCTCGGCTACACCTACAAGCTCTACATCGAGAAGGCGCCCTTCTTGGTCCCGATCTTCCGCGCGGGTGTGGCTGGCGGGTTCTGGAAGTACCCCAACCTCTACGGCACGCGCGAGCAGAGCCGCGAGCTGAGCTGGACGCTCGGCTTCCAAGCCGGCGTCGGTCTGCGGCTCTTCTTGCTGCGCGAGCTGGCGCTCGGTCTCGACGTCGAGTTTCGCCCGAGCCTGATGGTCCACCGCGAGCGACCCGCCGGGCAGCCCGCCGACCGCGACCCGGCGTTCTCGCTGCCGATCCAGATCCTGCCGCTCGTGCTCGAGTGGCGCTTCTGATCGAGCGAGCGTGACCAGTCGAGGTCGCGTCAGGCGAGGTCGTCGAGCGCGGCCGAGAAATTGCCGAGCGCTTGCTCGAGCCGATCGACCGGGAGGTTGAAGCTCAGTCGCACGGCGCCTGGGGCTTCGAACATCGCACCGGGGACCACCTGGGTGTCGTAGCGCTCGCGCAGGTGTTGGGCGAAGGCCAGGTCCTGCATGAGGTCGGGCAGGCGGATCAGCCCGGTCTGTCCCGCCGAGGGTGGGACCCAGGTCACACGCGGCTCGTTGGCGATCCAGCGGTCGACGACGGTTTTCACACGCGCGATCGATCGCTGGGCTCGAGCCGCGAGCGCGGGCGCGTGGCGCATCACTCGGGTGGCCAGCGCGATCGAGGCGAGCGGGGAGTCGACATGGAAGTAGAGCGAGGCCGCGCGCAGGGCCTGGGCGAGCTCGAGGTCGCGGGTGACGACCCAGCCCGCGCGCAAGGCCGAGAACCCGAACGCCTTGGTCGTCGACGACCAGCTCACGCCGTTGTCGATCGCGACCGCGGCGGGCCGCCAGGGCTGGGTCTCGCCGCTCGGGTCGAACGCGAAGTCGAGGTAGACCTCGTCGACCAGGACCGCGGCGCCGACACGCGCCGCCATCTCGCCGATCGCAACCAGGGTCTCGGTCGGCATGGCGACGCCCGAGGGGTTGTGGAGGTTGGTCAGGATGACCGCTCGGGTCTTGGGCGTGAGCAGCCGAGCGAGGCGATCGGGCAGCAGGCTCCAACCCTCCTCGAACTTGCGCTCGAGCCTCGAGACCGAGAGCCCGAGCATCTCCGGGACCCGATGCAGGGGCTCGTAGGTCGGCCGCTCGACGATGACGTGATCGCCCGGTCGAGCGAGGGCGAAGAGCACCTGCGGGATCGCCTGGCTGGCGCCCAGCGTCGGGATCACGCATTCGGGCGCCAAGCCGTAGCGATGGGCGACGACCCGCAAGAAGTCGGCGTGGAGCTCGGGTCGCTGGTCGCGGCGGCACAGGTTGGCGAAGCTCAGCCCGGGATCCCAATCGGGCCCGGGCAGCCCCTCGGGCTCGTCCTCGTCCTCGACATGGTCGCGCAGGGCCAGCGAGTTCGGCCCGCAGGTGTCCGGGACACCGCTGCCCGTGAGGTCGAAACGAGCCTGAGCAGAGACGCCAAGCGCCCAGCCCAGGTAATCGACAGGTCGCAACCGGCCTTTCACGGTCGGGGGATGGTTTCAGAACTCCATGCCCCTCGCAAGCCGTCTGCGCGGGACAGGCGCGTTCGAACCCCGTTCACGACCGCTCGAGCGAGCCAGCAGTTGGGAACCCACGACATTGGTGGTACAGGGACGACATGCCGCGCGACCCGGCATGGGACCGCCACTGTTCGAGCCTTCGCCTTCAGGCGCAGTTTGTTCGAGGTTATTCGCCGTTGACCGCCGCCCTGCTCGAGCAGGTCGTCGGCTGGTTGAGTGATCCCGGCGGGCGCGGCCAGGAGCTGGGCAATCCAGACGCCGTTCACCGAGCGGCCGAGCGCGTGATCGACCTGCTCGAGCAAGGCGATCCCAACATCGAGGGCGCGTGGATCAACGACCTCGAGCCGACGCTGCGGCTCAACGCCTGCATGCACTGGTACGTGCTGCAGAACGACCCGCGCGTGGTCGAGCTGCGGCCCTACTACACGACCGTGCCCGAGGGCGATGGCCCCGACGCACGCGATCCCTTCGACGCCGAGTTTGCCCCACGCCTCCTGCGCGCCGCCGATCGCCTCGGCGACGAGCTGTTTCAGCGGGCCAAGACCTGGCGTGTGCAGAGCAACGAGACCTCGCGCGGGATCGCTTGGTTGTTGCCGGCGGTGCTGGTCGGAGCCGAGGCCGTGTACCTGGTCGAGCTCGGCTGCGCCGCGGGGCTCAACCTCTACGCGGAGCAACGCGCCTTCGAACTGGCCTGGAGTCGCAGCGCCCGACTCCGGCTCGGTCGCGGCTTCGACCCGCGCAAGGGTGGTCAACGCGAGCCCTTCTTGATCCCCTGTAGCGGGCCGCAGCCGAGCCCGCTCGACGAATTCAGCGAGGCCGAGCGCGCGGGGCCCGAGGTGCTTCGCCGGGTCGGTGGCGACATCAACCCGATCGACCTCACCCGGCCGGACGCCGAGGTCACCCTCGAAGCGTGTGTTTGGGGCGATCAGCGGCGTCGGCTCGAGCGCATGCGCGAGGGCATCGAGGTCCATCGCCGGCACCTGCGAGAGCGCAGCTTGGTTCCGGCCGAGCTTCGCACCATGGAGCTGCCCGACGAGCTCGTCGAATTCCTCCAGGCCTCGCTGCCGGATCACCCGGTCGCGCCGGTCATCGCCTTCAACACCTACGTGACGGCGTACCTGAGCGACGTGAACCATCGCGCCGTGGCCCGGCAGATGCGTGAGTTCGCCAAGCAGTGGAGCCTGCGCCACAAGCTGCCGTGGATGTGGGTGCGCTTCGAGCCCGCGCGGCCAGGCACCGAGCCGCCGCACCCCGGCTGGTGTCGTTGGCTGGTCGAGGTCTTCAGCGGCGTCAAGGTCCGGACCATCGAGCTCGGCTGGGCTCACCCGCACTTGATCCGTGTCGAGTTCGGGCCCGGGCTGGTAGAGTTGCGCTCGCTTCGAGACTCGCGATGAAGCCTCGGTTCAGGGCCCTTCTGCTCACGCTCGCGCTCTTCGGCCTCGCCCCTGGTTGCCGCTCCGAAGAACTCGTCGAGCTCCGGCTCTTTCCTTGCGAGTTCGCGGGCATCGAGCCGCGCTCGGTCACCGTCGAGATCACCGGCTTCGACGCAGCCGGCCAGGTCGTCGAGACCTTCGAAGTGCCCTTCGACGACATCGCCGCGAGCACCTTCGCCGACGGCTACGCGAGCGTCGGCTATCGCAAGTCTGGCCAGGTCGTGCGCGCACGTTTTCGCGTGGGCTGGTTCGAGGCCGCCGTCGCGGGCCCGATCGCCGAAGCCGACGCGATCGCCGTCTACGACGAGCTCGAGGTCCCCGATCCGGGTGAGGTGCTCGAGCTGACCAAGCTCGTGGGCGACTGCGCGGAGCTGATCGCCGAGGGCACCGACACGGGCAGCACGACGATGGACACCTCGTCGAGCACGACGATGGACACCTCGTCGAGCGACACGCTGGACACCACGTCGAGCACGACGATGGACACCTCGTCGAGCGACACGATGGACACCACGACCGACACCAGCACGGATACGACCGACACCGGCGATCCACCTGGGCCGATGGTCGGCGACGCGTGCAGCGTCGGGTTCGCGTTTTCTTGCGTCGGCGGGCCGACGCCCGAGGACGCCGGGACCCCGCTGATCTGCGACGACGCCTCGATGATGCTCGAGACGACCGCCCTCTTTCCGGTTGCTTGCGGTGGTTCGTGCATCGACAACCTGGCGACGCCGGTCGACGCCTGCGGCAGCATCGGCGACGACGCCAAGTGCATGTGCCTCTCGCCCGACGCGCCCGACTGCGCGGGGGCGATGC
The DNA here is from genome assembly GCA_035904925.1 of Nannocystaceae bacterium. Taxonomy (GTDB): domain Bacteria; phylum Myxococcota_A; class Polyangia; order Nannocystales; family Nannocystaceae; genus Plesiocystis. The sequence goes on along the minus strand of JAMHUH010000675.1, from coordinate 18,428 downwards.
TCGGCTGCGTCGACCCCGACCAGCTGCACCTGTGTTTCGAGGGCAAGGTGGTCGTCGGCGGCTGCCCGAGCTGCGCCACGACGCCCGAGGGTTGGTTCACGTGCGGCTGATCGCGCTCGCGACCACGCTGGTGCTGGTGCTCGCGCCCCTCGACGCGCGGGCGCTGAGCCCCTGGGCGATCGACCAAGCGCCCGCGAGCTCGGGCAGCAGCGAGAGCGAGCCTGCGGGCCAAGTCGAGGTCGACATCGAGGGCGCCAAGGTCGAGTACCGACTCGCCAGCGACGCCTACGCGCTCGGCAATTACGAAGAGGCGATCGAGCACTTCGAGCGCGCCTACCAGCTCTCGCAGGAGCCCGCGCTCTTGTTCGATCTCGGTCAAGCGTACACGCGCTGGTACGACCTCTCGAACGACATCGAGCAGCTCAAGAAAGCGAGGCGGATGTACGAGAACTACGTCATCAACCTCGACGTGACCAGCCTCGGCGACGAAGAGAAGGCCCACGCCCGGGCCGACGCGCAGCGGCGGATCGCCGAGGTCGATCGCCGGATCTCCGATCACCGCGAGTCCAAGCCCGAGTCGGGCGAGGTCGACGGCAAGAAGCCCGCTCACAAGAAGGCATGGTTCTGGGTCGCGATCGTCGGCGGGGTCGCGGTCGTCGCCGCGGGCGTGACCACGGGCGTCGTGCTCGGGATGCGGCGCGACGACTTTCAGCCCGAGCTCGGCACGATCGGTCGCGTGAGCGGACCGAGCGGTCCGAGCTCGGGTGGCTTCACGGTGCGCTTTTGAGTCGGGCCAGATGACCGAGCTGTCTTCGAGCCGCGACCTGCACCCCGAGGGCGGTGGACGCTTCGTGTTCGAGCGCGTGGGCGACGAGCTTCGCTACCGCGTCAGCGTGTACTTGCCCGAGCAGCGCAGCTGGTCCGGCGAGCTCGACTGGGTCGAGGGCCAGGCGCGGGTGCTCGGCTCGGAGCCCGAGGGCGACGCCCAGCTCGAGTGGGCGCGAGCCGAGCTACTCAAGCTCGCGCGGGTGCTGCATCGCGAGCCCAAGCCTCGCCTGGTCCGCTGGCGAGGCTGAGCTCAGCTGCACTCGCAGCTGGCGACGCCGTCGAGCTCGACGCAGGCGCCCGCGCTGAAGCCCGGGCCCCAGACTTGGAGGTCGGCGCACAGACGTCGGCAATAGTCGACGGTCCGCCGGCCCCACACGCAGGTGTCGATGATCGACTCGTCGACGCAAGCCGAGCCCTGGGTCTCGTCGCAGGTGCTGCCCGGGCCATAGCCGCACAGGTACTGGGTCGCGCCGATGCTCGCGAGGCAGCCGTAGCCGAAGTGGTAGCCGAGCGCCATGCACTCGAACTCGAACAGGCCAGGCACGGGCACCCAACGCTCGCCGTTGCACGCCCAGGTCTCGGTGCCCGGGCCCGGCGCTTCGGGGTCGTCGATGCAGGCGATCTGCTCGAGTTGGTCCGCGCCGCAGGGGGCGTCGGGGGGCTCGGCCGTCTCACCGCTCTCGGTCGTGTCGCTCGGGCAGCAGTCGAAGTCGTCGAGCGCGTCCGAGCACCAGGTGTAGCCCGGCTCGCACTCGCACGAATGCTCGCTGAGCAGCACGCTGTGGCTGCCCGGCTCGCCGCAACCCGTGCGATCGCCACCGACGCCCGCCTCGCTGCCGGGCTCGCTCGAGCAAGCGAGCAGCAGCGCGGCGGCGAGCGTCAGCGTGAGCCTCACCCACAGATGCTGCCACAAACTCGAGCACAAACGAGAAGGCGGACACGACCGTGGTCGTGTCCGCCTGCTTGGGGTTGTGAGGTCGTGAGCGCGGGCGCGATCAGATCGGGCAGCCGGGATCGCCCGAGTCGCAGCAGAAGCAGGCCACGTCGTTGGGCACCGAGTCGTCGCACTCGCCGTACTCGTAGGTGACGCCGTCGATGCCCTGCTCTTGGCAGAAGGCCAAGCACGAGTCCCAGGTCTCCTTGCCGTTGAGGCAGTAGGCGATCTGGTCGGCGTCGACGCAGAAGGCCGCGGAGTCGGCGGAGCAGGCGTCACCCGAGCCGTCGCCGCACTCGAAGATCACGTCGACGCCGTTGTCGACGCAGCCGTAGGCGAAGTCGTAGCCGTCGAACATGCACGACTCGTCCATCACGGCGGCGTTCTCGACCCACGAGCCGTTGGTGCACACGAAGAGCTGGCTGCCCTCGGCACCCATCGCTTCCGAGTGGGTGCACCAGTAGAAGCCCTCTTCTTCGACCGAGCAGTCGGCGGGCGGAAGCGTGCCGGTGTCACCGTCGCCATCACCATCGCCGGTCGAGTCGGTGCCGGTGTCCGAGGCGGTGGTGCTCGAGTCGGTGGTGCTCGAGTTGGTGGTGGAGGTCGGGTCACCGTCGCCGTCGCCGACTTCATCGGCGACGCCGTTGTCACAGCAGTTGAGATCCGTCGGGTCGCTCGGGTTGCACCAGTCGTAGCCGATTCGACAGACACACTCGTCGTTCTCGTCGAGCTTGTTGTTGCTGCCGCTGGCGCAGGGCTCGAGCGGCGAGACGTTGATCAAGCAACCGTAGCTGAGCCCGAGCAACGAGCCGAGCAGGAGGGAAGTCCGAAGATGAAGGGTCTGGGTCAGGCTCATGATTCGATGGCTCCTCGTGCGTCCGTCGCTACGACGGCATGGTTCGGGGATCATTCTGTCTCAGGACGCCATTGGCGTCGAATTCGCACCAGGTTCTCCGCCACGGGTGGCGGACTCGGTTCTCCGCCACGGGTGGCGGACTCGGTTTGGCGCTGCGCGACGAGACGTCCGCGATCGATGTCCGAGATCGCGCCTACTCGACGGTCCAGGTGTGGCCTTCGGCCAGCAAGGCGTCGATGTCACCAACGCCCCGCTTGGCGATCGCGCCGTCGATCTGCGCGCGGACCGAGGCGTCGTAGGTGGGCCCCACCTCGCGGTAGATCACACCCAGGCACATCGGGAAGCTGGGCGGCTCGAGCCCGGAGAGCAGGAACGCCATCGGGCGGTTGCCCTCGTCGTGGACGAGGATGTCGGCCTCGCCGACGCCATTCTCGCCGATCGTCACGACCTCGAGTTCGAGCTTGCCGGGGACCAGGCGCAGGCCTTTGTTCTCGCCGAAGAGCATCGGCTTGCCGTGCTCGAGCATCAGGACCGAGTCGCTGACCTTGGCCTTGGTCTTGACGTGCTCCCACGTGCCGTCGGCGAACACCGGACAGTTCTGCAGGATCTCGACGAAGCTGGTCCCGCGGTGGCCACGGGCGGCGACGAAGGTCTCGCTCAGGTGGCTGGCCAGGGTGTCGACCGAGCGCGCGACGAAGCGTGCGCCGGCACCGAGCGCGAGCGAGGCGGGGACGACCGGCAGATCGATCGAGCCGTAGGGGGTCGAGGGCGAGCGCAGGCCGACCAGCGAGGTCGGCGAGTACTGGCCCTTGGTCAGCCCGTAGATCCGGTTGTTGAAGAGCAGCAGCTGCAGATCGACGTTGCGCCGAAGCAGGTGCATGAGGTGGTTGCCACCGATGCTCAGGCCGTCGCCGTCGCCGGTCACGACCCAGACATCGAGCTCCGGGTTGGTCAGCTTGAGCCCGGTCGCGAACGCGGGCGCGCGACCGTGGATGCTGTGGAACCCGTAGGTGTTCATGTAGTAGGGGAAGCGGCTGGAGCAGCCGATGCCCGACACGAACACGGTCTTGGCTGGATCGGCGCCGAGCTCCGGCAGCGTCCGCTGCATGGTCGCGAGGATCGCGTAGTCGCCACAGCCCGGGCACCAACGGACGTCTTGGTCCGAGGTGAAGTCCTTGCGGGTCAGCTTCTTGATTGGTTCGGAGGGGCTCATGATGAAGTCGGATGAAGTCCTGAAGTCCGGAAAATCGATCAGGCCAGATGCTCGGCGATGGCTTGCTCGATCTCGGCGACCTTGAAGGGCTGACCGGAGATCTTGTTCACGCCGATGGCGTCGACCAGGTACTCGGCGCGCAGCAGCTTGACCAGCATGCCGTTGTTCATCTCGGGCACGATGACCTTCTTGAAGCTGCGCAGCAGCTCGCCGAGCCGGCGCGGGAAGGGGCTGAGGCTGCGGACGTGCACCTGCGAGACCTTCTTGCCCTCTTCGCGAGCCTTGCGGACCGCGGCCGTGATCGCGCCGTAGGTCGAGCCCCAGCCGACGACCAGGAGGTCACCGCTCTCGTCACCGACCTCGACCTGCTGCTCGGGGATGTGGTCGGCGATCCCGGCGATCTTGGCCGCGCGGGTCTTGGTCATCTTGTGGTGGTTGTCGGGGTCGTAGGAGATGTTGCCCGAGTCGAAGTTCTTCTCGAGCCCGCCGATCCGATGCTCGAGGCCGGGCGTGCCGGGCAACGCCCAGGGCCGCGCGAGCGTGTCGGGGTTGCGCAAGTAAGGGTGATAGCCCTCGGGCCGGTCGGTCTGGAACTTCACCTCGATCTTGGGCATGTCGGCGACCTTGGGGATCAGCCAGGGCTCGGAGCCGTTGGCCAGGTAGCCGTCGGTCAGCAGGATGACCGGGGTCATGAACTTGATCGCGAGGCGCACGGCCTCGATCGCCATGCCGAAGCACTCGCCCGCGGTCGCGGCGGCGATGACCGCCAGCGGCGAGTCGCCGTTGCGGCCGAGCACGGCTTGCAAGAGATCCGACTGCTCGGTCTTGGTCGGCAGGCCGGTCGAGGGTCCGCCGCGCTGGATGTCGACGATGACCAGGGGCAGCTCGAGCATGATCGCGAGCCCGATGCCTTCGCCCTTCAGCGCGAGGCCGGGGCCCGAGGTGGTCGTCACGCCGATCGCTCCGCCCCAGCTCGCGCCGATCGCCGCGCACACGGCCGCGATCTCGTCCTCGGCCTGGAAGGTGACGACGCCGTAGTTCTTCAGCTTGGACAGCGTGTGCAGGATCGTCGAGGCGGGCGTGATCGGGTACGAGCCGAGCACGACCTCGAGGCCCGACAATTGGCTGGCCGCGGCCAAGCCCCACGCGAGCGCCTCGTTGCCGGTCACGTTGCGGTAGAGGCCGGGCGGCAGCTTGGCCTTGGGGACCTCGTAGGGGCCGATGCCGCTGGGCAGCTCGGCGGTCTCGCCGTACGCGTGACCAGCCTTGAGCGCGGCGATGTTGGCGTCGGCGACGGTCGCGTCCTTGGCGAATTTCTCGCGCAGCCAGACCACGGTCGGCTCGAGGTCGCGGCCGAAGAGCCACAGGACCATGCCGAGCGTCCACATGTTCTTGCAGCGCAGCGCGTCCTTGGAGCCGAGCCCGAACGCGTCGACGGCCTGCAGCGTCAGCTTGGAGATGTCGATCGTGACGAGCCGAAAGCCGACCAGCGACTCGTCCTCGAGCGGGTTCTTGACGTAGCCGGCCTTGGCCAGGTTGCCCTTCACGAACGCGCCCTCGTTGATGATCAAGAGCCCGCCTTGCTTGAGGTCGGCGAGGTTGGTCTTGAGCGCCGCGGGGTTCATCGCGACCAGCACGTCCGGCGCGTCGCCAGGGGTCATGATGTCGTGCGAGGCGAAGTGGATCTGGAAGCCCGACACGCCATAGGTGGTGCCGGCTGGCGCTCGGATCTCCGCCGGAAAGTCCGGGAAGGTCGCCAGATCGTTGCCCATCATGGCGGTGGTGCTGGTGAACTGGCTGCCAGTGAGCTGCATGCCGTCGCCCGAATCGCCCGCGAAGCGGATGACGACGGACTCGAGCGACTCGCGTTGGACCTTGGGGAAACTGTCCATGTTCTGATGTGCCTTCGAGGGCGAGAAAGCGTCGCGAGTATGGCGAGGCGTCTCGTGGTTGTCACCACGAGAGAGGTATGTTGACTCACGAGGAACGCCGCTCTGGACCGGGCTCGGCGGGATGCGGAGGCTCGAGGCTGGCGACCACGACGGCGGTGACCGAGTCACCGATGACGTTGATCGCGCTGCGGGCCATGTCGAGCGGTCGATCCATGCCGAGCAGCAACGCGATGCCCAGCGGGATCATGGCCTCGGGCAGCCCGACCGCGGCCATCGTGACGTAGAGCAGCGGGATCACCCCGCCCGGCACGCCTGCCGCCCCGATCGCCATCAGGATCGAGATCACGATCAGCGTGAGCGAGGCGGTGAAGCTGAGATCCACGCCCCAGACCTGCGCGACGAAGTGGACGCCGATGACCTGGTAGATGGTCGTGCCGGCCATGTTGATGGTGGCGCCGAGCGGCAGCACGAACGAGGCGATCGAGCGCGGCACTCCGAGCAGCTCCTCGCTGACCCGCAAGGTGGTCGGCAAGGTCGCGGACGAGGACGAAGTCGAGAACGCAGTGATCCAGATCTCTCGGCTCTGCCTGAGATACTCGATCGGATTGCGGCGCGCGACGATGCGCAGCAAGGGCAGGTAGACGACGAGCACCTGGGTGGCGAGCGCCGCGAGCACGACCGCGGTGTAGATGGCGAGCGCGAGCAAGACGTCGGTCCCGAACCGGGTCACGACCATGAACACCAGCGCGAACACGCCATAGGGCGCCAGCAGCATCAGGATCTCGATGATCTTGGTCATCGCGTCGTTGATGCCCTCGAGCAGCGCGGCGACCGGCCGGCTGCGCTCGGCGGGGATCAGCGTGAGCGCGACGCCGAGCAAGACCGCGAACAGGATCACCTGCAGCAGATCGCGGTTGCTGCTCGCCGCGAGCACGAGGTTGGTCGGGACCAGGTCGACGAGGATCTGCAGGGCCGAGCCGGAGAAGCGCTCGGCCGCGACCGTCGCTTGGCCACCGGCCTTGGTCGCCGAGTCGGCGAATTGCTTGGCGAGCAGGTCGCGGGTCTCGGTCGAGATCCCGCTGCCGGGTTCGAAGAGCATGTAGAAGCCGGTGGCCAGCAACGCGGCGGCCAGCGAGGTCGTCATGAAGACGACGATCGTGCGTCCGCCGAGGCGCCCGAGCGCTCGAATGTCGCCGAGCGAGTACACGCCCGCGGCGATCGAGGCGAACACCAGCGGCACGACCGTGAGCACGATCGAGCGGATGAAGAGGTCGCCGATCGGCTGGATCCAGCGGGTGCCGAATTCGATCAGCGCGGCTTGGTCGGCGAACACCGGGCCGATCAGCGTCGCCTTGGCGAGCACGGCCGAGACGGCGCCGAGCAGGAGGCCGATCAGGATCTTGGTGTAGAGCGGCATGCGCCGGCGCTCGCGTTCGGGCGCCGCCGGCGAAGGTGAGGGAGAGGACGAAGGAGTCGCGTCGTGCTCACGCACCGCGCGACTCTTTCATGTTCCGCCCAGCTAAGACAGCGCGGCGACGAGATCGCCGATGTAGCTCTGATAGGCGGCGAGCGTGGGCTGATCGGGCTCGTTGGGCGCGCGGGCGAGGCCGGCTGGGCTCGGGCCCGCGTTGGCGTCGATCGTCGCGCCGGCCCACTCGAGCAGATAGATGCGCTCGTGCTCGTCGCGGACTCGCCCGAGCCCGAGCTTGGCCAGCTGCTTGGTCCACGCGAGCGCCTTGTTGGCGAAGGGCTTGGCCCAGGCGTGGTGGTTGGCGTCGAAGTGGACCGCGAGGTCGGGCAGCTCGCGGCCGAGCGCGGCCTTGACGTTGGCGCCGATCTTGGTCGCGTTGCGGGCGTCGTCGAGGAAGCGGCTGCGCGCGAGGCCTTCGCCCTTGCGAAGGATTCGCTCGCTGATCTTCACCGCGAGCGCGCCGGCGATCGCGATCTCGTCGTCGGCGAGCTGGCTGTCGATCGTGATCTCGAGCAAGTCGCCGGCGGTGGCGGAGACAATGGCCCCGATGGCGTTGTTGGGCACGGCCACGCGCGGGAGGTCGACCAGGGCGGTCGCGCTCGCTCGGCGCGGGAGCGTCAGCCCTGCGAGACCCGCGAGAGGGACCAGGGTGAGCCATTGGCGTCGATTGAACATGAGCGAGCTTCCAATCCGAAGGCGACGCTCGATGGTAACGAGCTTCGCTCCGGCGATCCACGCAAAGATGTCGGGGGGTATTCCCCGACGCTCATTCATCGAGGCCGAGCGGCCGAGTCGGCCGGTCCACGAGCGTCTTGGGCTGCCAGTCGGGCTTGCCTCGCACGATCGCGGCCAGCTTGCGGTGGATGATCACCGCGTCGAGCGGCGGCCGAGCCGGAGCATGAACCAGCTTCGCAAACTGGAGCACGCGCAGCAGCGCCTCCCAGATCGCGCTCGGCGTGGGTCGGCCGATCGACCAGACCAAGGCCCACGCGAGCTCGCGCTCGCTGGGGCTCAAGCGAGCGTCGTGGCGGGCGAGCTCGCCGAGCTCGATCGCGACGCCGAGCGCGTCGGCTTGGGTCGTGGTCGTGGTCGGACCCGTGAGCTCGTCGAGCAGCGCGAGCGCTTGCACGAGCCGAGGATGGCCAGGCAACGGCCCGGCGTGCTCGATCGCCCAGCGGACGATCATGCGGCCGGTCCAACCCTCGCTCGGCAGCCGATGGACCAGCTCGCGCGGACCCGGATAGTCCCAAGGCCAGCCGACCTCGCCCTCGAGCAGCCCGCGCATGCCGGCGACCACGGGCCGGGTCGAGCCATCGGCGAGATCACGATCGATCTCGGACAGGATCCAGGCGACGAGATCGAGGTCGTCGGCGTGGGCCAGCGCGGTCCGAAAGTCGCGGCGACGGCCGCGGTTCCAGTCGAGGTCGTCGTCGAGCAGCGCGTGCCAGGAGTCGGGATCTTCGTGCCAGGGTCGTTCGAAGCGGGGCGTGCTCAGCTCGTCGAGCGACTGCGCGATCGCCTTGCGATCTCCGAGCGCGCGTTCGAAGCCTGCGCGGGCACGCGCGATGAGATCGAGGACGAAGGGCTCGAACCCGACGCAGCCACCCGGCAGCGCTTCGTCGGGTGGCTCGATCTCGCCGACTTCGTCTTGGTGATACCAGCCGACGCCGTAGTCGCGCGCCGGGGCTCCGCCCGCGAAGCGATCGTCGAGTGCCCACGCGCCATCGAGGTCGCCGCCGATGGTCGCGAAGACCAGCCAGTGGCGACCGAGCGCGATGCCGGCGGCTTGCTCGGCGCAGTGATGGACGTAGTTGGCGAACACGGCCTCGGGCGGCTCGAGCGTCAGGCCAAACGAACCACCGGGCAGGTCGAAGGGGCCGGCCACGCGCGGCAGCCCGAGCAGTCCTCGCTCGCGCACGAGCTCGCGCAGCGCGGGCGGGATCGGGAAGCCGGCCAGCGCGAACACGGCCTCGTAGTCGGCGAGGTCGACCTCGGCGTGGCCGATCGCGTCGCAGTACGACGCGAAGGGGGACGCCGCGAGCCACGTCAGCAGGGCATCGAGTTCCTCGCCGATCCGCGACATCGTCGGGAGGATAGCCCTCGTGGATTTTGCCGCCATCGATCAGGCCGGGCGGAGGCTGCGAAGCGACGAGCTGCGCGGCGTCGAGCCGATCGGCGCCGCGGCTTCGCAGCGCGATCGATCGGAAGGGCGCGGGTTTGCGGTGAGCACGCCGACGCTGGTGGACTCGGACGGTCGTGGTCGCTCTCGGGCTCGGGGGAGCGCGCGAGCGGCCGAATTCGAGTCGTCCACAGCTGTGGACGAGGGCTGTGGACGACCCGGGAGTCGCTGTGGATCGACTGTGGACGACTCGGGCAGCTTCGCCGAGCCAGATCATGGCGTCGATGCTCGGCTCGAAGCCCGAGCAGATCGGGTATCTGTACGCGGACGATGGAGGATCTGCTCGCCCGGCTGCTCGCGCGGATCGACAGGCACAGCCCTGGCCGGGTGCTGGTGCTGGTCCGCGGCGTCGCGGCGGCGCGTTGGTTGCAGAGCCTGCTGGTCGAGCGCGCGACCTTGGTCGGCGTGCGCGTGCTCGATCCCGACGCGCTGCTGAGCGAGGCGACGATCGAGCTGGCTGGACCGGGTCTGCCGTTGCTCGAGGTGCTCGCTGGAGTCCGTCGCTCGCTCGCGCTGGAGTTCGCCGCGCTCGCCGATCATCCCGGCTACCAGCGCGAGCTGCTGAGCGCCTTCGTGGAGCTCGAGCGGGTGTTGGCGCTCGGCGAGCTCGACCTCGCCGGTCTGGTCGATGCGAGCGAGCCCGAGAGTCGTGACCGGGCGCTGCTCGACGCGTTCGTGCGCTTTCGTGCCGACATCGACGCGCGCTTGCTCGAGCGCGGTCACGGCTGGTGGCGTGGGCAAGCGCTCGCGCGCGTGTTGGCGGGTCACGAGCGGGCGGCATGCCTGCGCCGACGCGCAGCCGCGATCGCGATCGGCTTCGAAGCCGAGGCGACGCCAGCCTGGGAGCGCGCGCTGATCACCAAGCTCGGGTTCGAATCGTGGCCGCTCGAGCTGCCGGGTCGCGGTCGCGGTGCGCTGGCGATGCGGCTGGAGTGTGCGGGGCCCGAGGCCGAGATCGCCGCGGTCGCGCGGATGCTGCGGGCGAGCAGCGAGAGCGCGGCCGTGCTGGCGCCGGCCGAGATGATCGCTCGCTGGGCGGCGCGACTGCGGCATCGCGACGTCCCGGTCCGCGCATGGGTGACTCGTCCGGCGCGGCTGAGCGCGGCGGCCCGGATCACGCGTGCGCTGCTGCGGATCGCCGAGCAGCCGCTCGCCCGCCGCGGGGATCTCGACGCGCTGCTCTTCGGCCCGACGCTGCGCGCTTGGACCGAGCTACCGGAAGGGCTCGAGCTCGCGGCGCTGCGCAAGGCCTGGGATCAGCAGCGCTGGTCGGCGATCAGCCTCGCGGCCTTGGTCGCGCGCTTGCAGGCGTCCGAGCGTCCGGCCGAGCTGGCGATCGCCAGCGTGATCGAGCGGCTGGATCGCTGGCGAACGACGCCCAGCGCGAGCGAGCTCGAGGCCTTGCTCGACGACTGGCAGCTGGTCGAGCGGGCCTCGCTGCACGGCGCCGGGGTCGAGCGCAAGGCGGCGCGGACGATCGTCGACACGCTCGCGCGCCTGGCCGAGGACGAGCTCGCGCCGACGCTCGCCGAGCTGGGCGTCGCGATCGATCACGCGCTGAGCCTGGCCCAGGCTGGCGAGTGGATCGAGCAGACGCCCGAGCGCGGGCCCGCGGCGGTGTGGTTGCTTCCTTATGATGCGGTGCTCGATCGCCTGCCCGAGCGGGTGTTCATGACCGGGCTCGATCGGCATCCGACCCCGCGCTTGCACGCGCCGCTCTCGGACGAACTACGCGAGCGGATTGGCCTCGTCGGTGAGGCGCGCCGCTTCGGGGTCGAGCTGCGCCGGCTCGACGCGATCGTCGCGACCTGTCCGGGCCGGGTGATCGCGAGTCATCGTCGCGGCGACGGAGCGGGCAACGAGCTCGCGCCCGGGCCCTGGATCGCCGGTCGCCAAGACGAGCACGAGCAAGGCCAGAGCGTGGCGGTCGGGGTCGACGCGATCGCGCTGGCGGTCGGCGAGGCGCGAGCGAGCGCGCCGATCGAGCGCGAGCTGATCGGCTTCGATCGCAGCGCCGAGTTGAGCCGTCGGGTCGAGGCGATCCATAGCCACGAGTCGGCCTTCGTCGGTCCGCACACCGGCGCGCTCGGGGTCACGATCGCTCCGGCGATCTACTCGGCCAGCTCGCTGCAGAGCTACGCCCAGCTGCCCTTTCGCTACTTCGTCGAGCGCGTGCTCGGGCTCGGTCAACGCGAGACGCGAGAGGCCGGCGCGGCTGGGCTCCTGAGCAACGAGCAGGGTCAAGTCGTCCATCAGGCGATCGATCGCGCGCTGGCCGATCGACTCGCGGGTCGCGAGGAGCCGCTCGAGCTCGCGTCGATCACCGGGCCGCTGCTCGACGAGGTGCTCGCGGCGCTCGACGCTGGCTACCGCAAGCGGGCCGAGCATGGCCAGGCCGAGGCGATCTGGGCGAGCGAGCGCGATCGCTGGGTGGTCGAGCTGAGCGCGTGGTGGGACTCGTGGGCGACGAGGTTGCGGCGCGCGTGGGGGCCCAACGAAGACGGCGGTCGCCGCGAGGCCGACGAGCTGGTCCCGGCGCCCTTCGTGCTGGCCAGCGAGTGGTCGCCGAGCGAGGGCTTCGAACTCGAGCTCGGCCCGCGAACCATCCCCTTCGCGGCCGCGATCGACCGGATCGAGATCGATCCCATGCGCCAGCGGGTCAACGTCTGCGACTACAAGACCGGCATGCCGCAGTGGCCCGCGGCGCTGCTGGCCGAGCTGCGCGCGGGCACCAATTTGCAGCTCGGCCTCTACGCGCTCGCGGTCGAGCAGGTCATGCGCAAGGACCCCGCGGCGCTGCGCCTGCCCGCGCCGATCTCGGTCGGCGCGCTGCGGCTCGAGTACCTCAAGCGACCGCCGCCGCGCTCGGGCAGTCGGCCCGCGCCCCATGTCGTGCGTGGCTTCGTCCCGACCATGCCGCTCGGCCTCGACGCGCGCGGCAACGTCTGGTCGGTCGTGCAGGCGGCGGCCGGGTTCACGCTCGCCTTCGTCAGCGCGATCGAAGGCGGCTACTTCCCGGTCGTCGGTCGGACGCCGGCGGGCCAGCGGATCCCACCGAGCGCGAGGCGGATCATGGAGGTCGCGCGGGTCGTGCCCAGCCTCGATCGCCGCGCGACCGGGCTGCCGGGGGTGCTCGGCGTGTTGGGGGCGGCGGGGTGACTGGAGGCGACGAGTTTGGTGCGATCTTCGATCCGAGCCGCTCGGTCGTGCTGGTCGCGAGCGCCGGCACGGGCAAGACCTGGCGGCTCGTCCGTCGCTACTTGTGGATCGTCGCGGGCGCGCGGCCGGGCACTCGCGAGCCTTGGGCCACGCCCGAGCAGGTCGTCGCGGTCACCTTCACCCGCGCCGCCGCGGCCCAGATGCGGACGCGGCTCTTCGCGGCGCTGACCCACGAGGGCCACGATCTCGACCGCGACGACGATCCGGTGTTGGCCGAGATCGCGGCCCTGCGCAGCCGCGACGAGCGACTCGGGCTGGCCGAGCGACTCGCGGCCGCGCCGATCGGCACGCTCCACTCGTACTGCGCTCGGCTGCTCGCGGAGTTCCCCGAGCTCGGCGGCGTGCCTCCCGACGCGCGCGCGCTCGAGCCGGCCGAGCAGTCGCTCGAGCTCGACGCCTTCGTGGCCAGCTGGATCGATCGGGCGATCGAAGAGGGCGGCCACGTCGGGCATCGCCGGGTGCTCGAGCTCTTGCGCGCGCACCCGCTCGGGTTCGTGCGCAGCGAGCTACGGGCGATGGTCGACGATCGTGAGCCACCTGGCGCAGGCTGGAGTGACCAACCCGGTCGAGTCCGCGCCGAGGATCTGCTGCGCGCGCGCGAGTTGTTCGTGCGCACGCAGTGGCGAGAATTCTTGGCCGAGCTCAACCCGGCGATGGCGGGCATCTGGCAGTTCTGCGTGCTCGAGCTGCAGCGCAAGCCCAACGCCAAGCGGGTCGCCGAGCTGATGGAGGCGATCACCCGGATCTTCCAGCGCCACCTGCCCGAGCCGGATCTCTCGTGCATCAAGGCCGACATCGAGGCGCTGCGGCAGATCCGTCCGCACCGCGAGATGGGCGAGATCCGCAACCTTCATCATCACCTGCGCGACATGATCCGCCAGGCCGGGACTCGGCGCGAGCGCTCGGTCATGCCCGATCCCGGGCCCTCGTGCATGCTCGACCACGCCGAGCAGCTCGCCCGCTGGATCGAGCTCGCGACCTGGGTTCGCAGCGACTGGGCCGAGAGCCTGCGTGGGCGCGCGCTGCTGCGCTACGACGATCTCGAGCAGCTGGCCCTCGAGCTGCTCGCGCACCCACGCGCGCGCGCCCACCTGCGAGGTCGGCATCGCCACGTGCTGGTCGACGAGTACCAAGACATCAGCCCGATCCAGGCCGAGATCCTCGATCGCCTGGTCGAGGCCTGTGGCGAGCGCGAGACCAAGTTGTTTTATGTCGGCGATCCCAAGCAGTCGATCTATCGCTTCCGCGGCGCCGACCCGCAGGTGTTCGCGCGGGCCGAGGCGCTGCATCGCGACGCGATCCTCGAGCTGAGCGAGAACCGGCGCAGCTCACCGACGCTGGCCCGCTTCTTCGACGCCTTGTTCCCGGTCCTCTTCGCCGGTCGCTACCCGAGCGCGGCGTCGCGGCCGGCCGAGCTCTCGCGCTTGGTCGAGATCCCCGATCACGCGCAGGTCCGCTGGGATGGGCCGATCCTCGCGCTGCGCGAGCGCGACGAGCAGCCAGGCTTGGCGGTCGATCTCTTGCTGCGCGACGTCCGAAAGTCCGAGGAGCCGCCGCCCGAGCTTTCGAACGAAGCCGATCGCGTCGCCGCGCGGGTGCTCGGGATCCTGCTCGAGTCCCCCAGCGAGTTCCCGCTGCGCGCTCGCGACGTGGCGATCTTGATCCCGCGCTGGAGCTTGGCCGAGGACTATCGAGTCGCGCTCGAGGCTCGGGGGATCGCGGCCGACCTCGCCGGTGGTCGCGGGCTCTTGCTGTTGGCCGAGGTCCGCGATCTGATCAACGTGCTGCGGGCCTGGTCCGACGAGCACGACGACATGGCCGCGCTCGGGCTGCTGCGCGGGCCCTGCTTGGCGATCTCGGATCTCGGGCTCTACGTGCTCGCGCGCTGGCCGGGCGTCGATCGTCGGGTCAGCGAGGCCGATCCCGATCTGCCGGAGTTCGCCGATCTCGACGAGGTCTGGGAGCCTTGGACGCTCGAAGAGGGCCAGCGCGCGCGACCCATGCACGTGCTCGTCCGTCACGCGCGACTCGATCCCGAGCTCGCGCTCGCGGCCTTGGTCGAGGCTGGCGTGCTGGCCGATGATCAGGATGGTCAGCGCGAGCACGCTCGCGCGCTCTTGCAGGCCGACGCGCGCGCGCTCGAGTTCGGCCGCGATCGCCTGCGCGCGCTCGAGCGCCACGCGGGCGCGCGCTCGAGCGCCGACCTGCTCGCCGACGTGATCGCCGAGTTCCGGCTCGAGGCGCATTGGTTGGCGAGTCAGCGCGAGCGTCGAGCGGTCGCCAACGCCTGGCGCTTCGTCGAGCACGTGCGCCTGCTCGAGAGCGAGGGCCCCGATCTACAAAGGCTGACGACCTGGCTCGACGCCGGCGCCGAGCCAGCGCCCGAGGGCCTGATCTCGCCCGACGCCGACGCGGTCACGATCACGACCTGGCACGGCTCGAAGGGCAAGGAGTGGCCGGTGGTGATCGTCGCGGGGCTCGGCGAGTACCGCGAGGTCGGCTCGCGCACGAGCTGGAGCCGCGCGACCGTGCCGACCTTGCCCGCGCTCGATCCGGTGAGCGGTCAGGTCCTGCCGGTGCCGCGGATCCGCGGGCTTCACCAAGGCTTCTGGGCCGAGCCCGATCCCCTGCACGAGCCCTGCGCCAACATGCTCGCTCCGCTCGAGGCCGCCGAGGCCAAGCGCCTGCTCTACGTCGCGCTGACCCGCGCCCGCGATCGCCTCGTGCTCTCGGGCGAGGCCGACAACCGCAGCTTCGTGCACTGGGACGATCGCGCGTGGTTGGGCCTCGAGTATCGGGCCCCGATCGATCACCTGCTCGGCGAGCCCAAGCCCTTCTATTTGTGCAAGCGGCCGCTCGAGCTCTTGATCAGCGCGCTCGATCTGCCCGACGCGGGTGTCATGCGTCCGCGCGCGGGCGCGTGGAGCCTCGCGCATGTCCAGGTGGTCGACGATCGAATGCTGCTCGCCGCGCTCGCTCGGCCGCGCGAGGAAGCGCTGGTCGAGACCGAGACGCTCGTCGAGACCAAGGCGCTGGTCGAGACCGAGGCGCTCGTCGAGCCAGAGCCGCCGCGCGTGCTGCCGCCGCTCTTGACGGGCCCGGTTCAGCTCGACTTCGAATCGTTCTTGCGGCGCCCGACGCAGGTCCTGATCGAGCCAGCCACGCCGACACCGAGCGAGCCCCCGCTCGATCCGATCCCGCTCGATCCAATCTTGCGTTGGCGCGCGGGCGCGAGCGCGACGACCTGGCAGCCGAGCGCGGGCCGATCGCCTTGGCCGGTCAGCGAGCTCGAGTGGGACATGCCCTTGCCCGCGCGCCAGCCGATCTTGCTCGACGACGAGGACCCGCGTCGGCTCGGCGAGCTCTTTCACGCCGCGATGCAAGCCTGGGACTTCGTCGGCGATCCCCCGACGGGCTCGCGCCTGGCCGAGCGCGTGACCATTCACTACGGCCAGCGCGATCCTGGCGATCAACGCCGGCTGACCCAGTGGCTGGGCCGCTGCGTCGAGCGCTTTGCCGAGAGCGAGCTGCTGGCCGAGCTGCGGGCGGCTCGGGCTCGCGGCGAGCTCTTCCACGAGGTCGACCTCGACGCCCTGGTCCGCGACCCGCAGCGCTTCGATCGGATCAGCGGGCGCCTCGACCTGCTCTGGCGCGACGACGCCGGGCTCTGGAACGTGCTCGACTACAAGGCCAGCCACAAGGTCCGCACCGTCGCGCAGATGCAGGATCTCCAGTGGGAGTACGGGCCGCAGCTGCTGCTCTATCGCAAGGCGCTCGAGCGCTGGCGGCCGCGCGGCGAGATGCTCTTCCTCGGTCGCTTCGGGCTGTGGCTGGCGACCGCGGGCAAGCCGATGTGGGTCCGCAGCTTCGGCTGAGCCGGGCCTGATACTCTCGCCGCGGTGCCTCGCGCGTTCATGCTCGCCACGCTCGCGCTGCTGCTCGCGGATTGCACGAGCGAGGCTCGCGAGGCGGCGAGCTTGCGCGCGGGCGAGAGCGAGACCGACACCGACACCGGCGAAGAACCACCCAGCGACTACGTTGCGACTTGCAGCGACGCCGAGCGCCACCGCTTGCCCGCGACCTTGCACGGCTCGCTGCGCCCGCTGGTCGACACCCTCACCTTCGATGTCCCGCCGATCGGCCTCGACTGTGGGCTCGGCGAGGGACCGCTCGCGTTCGTGCGCGTCGAGCTGCCGACCCGGGCCGATCTGATCGTTCACGCCCGCGGCGGCCAGGTGATCCCGCGCGTGGCGATCTTGCAGGCCGGCTGCGCCAGCGAGGCGCTCGATCGCGATCGCCTGCTCGCCTGCGTCGATGTGCTTCCGGTGGTCGTCGAGGATCTCCGACCCGGCACGGAGCTGCTGCTCGCGCTCGGAGCCTTCGCCGACGATCCGGCGCTCACGAGCCCCGCGCCCGAGCCGGGCCTGCTCGATCCGCTCGAGGTCGAGGTCGAGCTCGGTCTGCGCGCGGTGTTCGAGGAGGGTCGGATCTGCGACGCGGCGCTCGGCCGCTGCGAGACCGGGACGCTGTGCCAGGTCGCGCTCGAAGGCGAGGGCGAGGCCGCCAGCGAGGTCGCGCGCTGTCGTCGACCCGAGGCGGACAGCTGCGCCAACCCGAGCACGATCGAGCTCTTGCCCAGCGGCGAGTCGCTGATGTTGAGCATCGATCCGAGCGAGGCGCATGGCGACGCTCACGCTCACGCGTGCACCGGCTGGCGTCGACCCGAGCGGGTCCATCGCTTGCTGCTGCCCGCGGAGATCTCTCCAACGGCGCGGCTGGAGATCGTCGCCGATGATCCTGACGTGGGCTTGGCTCTGCGTGCGCCCGATTGCTTGCCGGAACACGCGCAGGGCTGCGTGCCTGCGGACCTCGTGGGCGGACCCCACACGCTGATCGTCGGTGCTGGGCAAGCGGGTCAATTGGCCGCGTGGGCCATGCAGGGCGTGGCTCCGCTGCTCTTCATCGAATTGCCGAGCGACGATGCGGCGAGCTTCGGCGTCAGCCTCACGATCGTCGAGCCCTGATCGCGTGAGCCACCTCGTTGGCGCAGGCGTGGCTCTCGACCCGTCCGCGTTGACGCCCCCGACCTCGACTCCTATCCTCGCGGCCGCTCAGGAGACCAAATTCCGATGCCACGCAGCCTGTTTACTAGCGAATCCGTGACCGAAGGTCACCCCGACAAGATGTGCGACAAGATCAGCGACGCGATCCTCGATGCGATCATCGCCGAGGATCCCCGCTGCCGCGTTGCCTGCGAGACGCTGGTGAAGACGGGCTTCGTCATCCTGGCTGGCGAGGTCACGACCTCGACCTACGTCAACATGCCGAAGATCGTCCGCGATACGGTCATCGAGATCGGCTACGTCAGCTCGGACCTGGGCTTCGACGGCCACTCGTGTGGCGTGCTGGTCGCGATCGAGGCCCAGAGCCCCGACATCAACCAGGGCGTCGACCGGACCGACGGTGAGCAAGGCGCCGGCGACCAGGGCATGATGTTCGGCTACGCGTGTCGCGAGACCGACGCGCTGATGCCGATGCCGATCTACCTGGCGCACAAGCTGACCGAGCGGCTGACCAAGGTCCGTCGCCAGGATCCGAGCAGCTTCCTGCGACCCGACGGCAAGAGCCAGGTCTCGATCGTCTACGAGGGCGACAAGCCGGTCGCCGTCGACACGGTCGTGATCTCGACCCAGCACAGCGAGTCGGTCGATCAAGATCGCCTGCGCGAGTTCGTGATCGAAGAGGTCATCAAGCCGGTGATCCCCGCCGAGCTGCTCGCCAACCCGACCTACCACATCAACCCGACCGGTCGCTTCGTCATCGGCGGGCCGATGGG
>JAMHUH010000674.1:0-3117 GCA_035904925.1 Nannocystaceae bacterium | reverse complement strand
ACTCGGCGAGCGAGACGTTGCCTTCGGGCGCGTGCGCGACGTAGCTGTAGCAGGCGACGTCGGCGAGGGTCGGGCGATCGCCGACCAAGAAGTCGTGGTCATGCAGCTCGCGGTCGAGCAGGCGCAGGATCGCGTGCGCTCGCGGGATGATCTGTGTGGGATCGTACTGGGCGCCAAAGACAGTGATCAGGCGCGCCATCGCGGGTCCATAGGCGATGGGACCCGCGGCGACCGAGAGCCAGCGCTGGACCGCGGCGGCGCCGACCGGATCCTCGGGCAGCCAATCGCTGGGTCCGAAGGTCTTGGCCAGGTAGACCAGGATCGCGTTGGAGTCGACGATCACGCGGCCGGCGTGGCTGAGCACGGGGACTTGGCCAAAGGGGTTGAGCTGAAGGAACTCGGGCTGCTTGTGGGCGCCACGAGCCAGATCGACCTCGACGAGCTCGGGCTCGAGCCCGAGCAAGCTGGCGAAGAGCCGGGCGCGGTGGGAGTGGCCGGAGAGCGGGTGGACGTAGAGCTTGATGGTCATGGCTGGTTGGTGCGGGATCAGAGGTCGAGGTCGGAGAGGCTGGGGTGATCGTCGGGGCGCCGACCGAGGGGCCAATGAAAGCGACGCTCGCGTTCGGCGATCGCCAGGTCGTTGATGCTGGCGATTCGCCGGCGCATGAGCCCTTCCGGATCGAACTCCCAGTTTTCGTTGCCGTAGGCGCGGAACCATTGCCCGCTCGAATCGTGCCATTCATAGGCGAAGCGCACGGCGATCCGATCGTCGGTGAACGCCCAGAGTTGCTTGATCAGCCGATAGTCGAGCTCGCGCGCCCACTTGCGGGTCAGGAATTCGATGATCGCCGGGCGGCCGACCAAGAATTCGGAGCGATTGCGCCATTGGCTCTCGGGCGAGTAGGCCTGGGCGATCCGCTCGGGCTCGCGGCTGTTCCAGGCGTCTTCTGCGAGCCGAACCTTGTGTTCGGCGCTCGCGAGGGAGAAGGGGGGAAGAGGAGGCCGAGTCATGGTTCGAGCCTCAGCGAGCGTTGGCGTCGACCAAGGGGAAGTCGATCTCGGTCGCGAGCGCCTCGTTGACGTAGTTGGTCAGGGTGTTGAGCGCGACGTGGGCGATGATCTCGACGATCTGCCCGTGGTCGTAGCCGGCCTGAATCAGCGCTTGGACCTCGCCCTCGCCGACCCGACCGCGCTGGTGCACGAGCTTGGTCGCGAAGCGCAGCGCGGCGTCGGCCTTGGGGTCACGCGAGCCACCTTCGCGGTTGGCCGCCAGCTCGGCGTCGTCGAGCTTGGCCATGTTCTTGCCCAGGTAGGAGTGGGCCGAGAGGCAGTAGCTGCACTGGTTGTACTGGGCGACGGCGATGGCGATCCGCTCGCGGGTCTTGGCGTCGAGCGTGCCGTGGCCGAGCGCGCCATTGAGCCCGAGGTAGCCGTCGAGCGCCGCCGGGCTGTTGGCGATCAGGCGGAACATGTTGGGGACCGAGCCGAGCTGCTTCTCGACCGCGCGCAGCGACGCGTGGGTGAGTTCGGGGGCGGCTTCGATGGTGGAGGGGGTCGGGATGCGGGACATGTCGACACCATGCCGCCCGGGACCGATCGAGAGAATCGCCAGGCCCGACAATGGATAATTTCAGATCATGAAAGAGTCGCTTGACGGGCCCCGAAGCGGCGTGGTTCGCTCGTCTGGGCATGGACCTGCGCTGGCTGGAGACCTTCGTGATGGTCGCGGATCAAGGCAGCTTGGTCGGCGCGGCTCGGCGCCTCGACGTCTCGCCGCCCTCGGTCACGCGAGCGATCGCAAGCCTCGAGGCCCATGTCGGCGTCACGCTCTTCACCCGCACGACCCGACGGGTCAAGCTGACGCCGCCCGGCGAGCGCTTCTTGGTCGAGGTTCGGGCGATCCTCAGCGCGCTCGACTCGGCGCTCGGCGACGCGGCGGGCGAGCGCGAGACCCCGATGGGTCAGCTCAGCGTCACGGCCTCGGTCACCTTCGGCCGCACCCACGTGGCCGAGGTCCTGCTCGACTATCTGCACGAGCACCCGAAGGTCAGCGGCTCGCTGCTGCTGCTCGACCGCGTGACCAACCTGGTCGACGAGGGCATCGACGTTGCCCTGCGGATCGGTGAATTGCCCGACTCGTCCTTGCTCGCGCGCAAGGTCGGGACGGTCAGGCGAGTGTTGGTCGCGAGCCCCGAATACCTGGCCGAGCGCGGTACGCCGCGGCGACCCGAAGACCTGGCCAAGCACGACGTCATCGCGTTCACGGGCCTGATGCAGGGTCGAAAGTGGCGCTACGGCGAGGGCGGCAAGACCCACGAGCTCGCGCTGAGTCCCCGGCTCGAGGTCAACGACGCCTGGGTGGCCCTGCGCGCGGCCGAGCGCGGACAGGGGATCACGATCGCGCTCTCTTACATGATCGTCGACGCGCTCGCGGCCGGCACCTTGGTGCTGGTGCTCGACGAGTTCGCGCCGCGGGCGATCCCCGTACAGTTGGTGATCCCGGCGTCGCGGGTGATCTCGGCCAAGGTGCGATCGTTCTTGGACTTCGCGGCGGCGCGGCTGGGCGCTCGCTTGAGCGCAGAGGCGGCGCGCTTGGGCAAGGCGAATCGACGGGGCTGATCTGCCGGCTGCGACGCGGCTACGTATTGAACGAAATGACGAAACGAACGCTCAACCTCGCGGGTGACGAAAGCGAACCAAGTAGATCACCAGCGCGGCGCTCATCCAGGCGATGCCGATGAAGGCCGCGCCGCGGACCTCGGGATCCAACCAGGCGCCGACGACCACGCCGAGCTCGGCGAGGCCGAAGGCCGCGGGCACCCAGGGGAAGCCGGGCATTCGCACGGGTCGCTCGCGGTGGGGGTAGCGGCGAACCAGCACGAGCGAGGCCATGCCGGTCAGCGCAAAGAAGATCGCGTCGACCAGGACCACGCCAGTCAGCAGACGATCGATCCCGTCGGCGCCCGCGGCGAGCAGCAAGAGGACCGCGGTGGCGCTCAGCAGGCCGATCGCAGGCACCGGCGTGCCGCGGGTGGCGTGGACGCGGCCGAGGATCGGGAAGAAGCGCTTGTCGCGAGCGAGGGCGAAGAGCAGGCGTGGGCCGGTCAGGAGCTGGGC
>JAMHUH010000673.1:0-14612 GCA_035904925.1 Nannocystaceae bacterium | reverse complement strand
GCACCCGGAAGACCAGCGCACGATCGTCGGGTCCATCACCGATCGACACGTCGATCTGCGGGATCCGAGCGACCAGGCTCAACGAGGCGATCAGCTCGGTCAGCGGCGTGATCAGGGCGCCGGCATCACCCGCGAGCACCTCGCAGCCGCCGAGCCGGGCGATGAAGCGATGGTCCTTCTCGCGAAATCCGACCACCGCCTCTTGCTTGGCCGCGATCCACTTGGCCCCGAGCCGGGCACGGCGCCGATAGCCGTAGGGATCGGCGCGGACCGGCTCGAGCACGCGCTCGGGCACCAGGCCGACGCGCGCGAGGTCGGCGAGCAGCACCGACTGCTTGTGCGCGACCTGGGCGTCGGGATGCATGTGCATCAACGAGCAGCCGCCGCACACGCCGTAGTGGATGCAGCGCGGCTCCACGCGATCGGCCGCCGGCTCCACGACCTCGACCACGCGCGCTCGATCGACGTCGCCTTTGCGCTCGATCCGAAGAAACACGAAGCGCTCGCCCGCGAGCGCGCCCTCGACCCGAGCCTCGCGTGGAGGCGGCTCCGGGCTCGGGACGATGGCTCGTCCCTCGCGGTCGAGCGCTTCGCTGAAGCCCGGCTCGGGCGTCCAGGCCCGGCCTCGCCGACGTTGGGTCTTCGCCATGGTCGGCGGGTCTACCCCGCCGACCGTCCCTCGCCAAGCCGAGCCGACTCAGAGGATGTCGAACTCGTCGTCGGTGTTCGGCTTGGCCGGCTTGTCTGCGGGCTTGGGCTTGGGCTTGGTCCGGTTGCGCGGCTTGGGCTTGGCCTGCTCGACCGGCGGCTCGACCGGCGCGACCACGACGGGCTCGGGCGGCGCAGGAGCGACCACGACCGGCGCCGGATCGATCGGCGGAGGCAAGGGCGCCTCGACCTTGGGCTCGGCGGGCGCGGGCGCGGTGAGGGCCGGCTCGGCGACGGGCGCCTCGCTCTTGCTCGGCTCGCCCGAACCACCGAACACGAACATCGCCGCGATCGCGACCGCACTGACTGCTGCGGCGACGATCCCGGCGATCTTGACCGTGTTGTTGTTCGCGGGCGGCGGCGCTGCGGCGCGAGCTCGAGCTGCCGCGGCAGCTTCGGCGGCCAGCGCCTGGGTGGAGTCGACGCTGACGGGGGTGGGTTCGACCTCGGGCGCGAGCGAGACGGCCGACTCGCTCGCCGGCGTCATCGCCAACTCGTCGACGAGCTGGCCGAGGAGATCATCGAACTCGGACTCTTCTTTTCGAGCTTTTGGTGCAAGCGAACGCATGGCTTCAATCCACAACGGTAGGAGACGTAGTTCGATCTACCTTGGCTCGGTGGTTTGTCGAGCCGAGGCGTTCGACACGAGCGTCGCGATTCGATCCTCGCATTCCTGCTCGCGAGCTTCGTCGTGCTCGCGAGCGAGTTCGTCGACGACTCGGTGATGCGACTCGCGATGCAGCCTCTAGCAGCCCGTCGCTGCGCAAAGCTCCAGCATGGCGGCTGCGTCAGCGTGGCCTCGTGAACGCGCTTCACCGCGATCTCGAGCGTCCGCGAGCCATCCGCGCTCGCCCACGAGCGTGGGTTTGACCGACATCCCTGGCTGTCGACGCGGCGCAGGTGTTTTGCAGGCTGGCAAAGTGGTTTCATGCCCCGGCCGACAAGGCCGAGGACCACCGCGCATGCAAGACCGCTCCAACCTGCCGCCCGGAGTTCAGCTCCCGCTCAACCTCGGGCTCAACGATGGCACCTACGCGGCGCAGAAGTGCCTCGACGTGCTTCGTCGCTTCACCGAGCGCACCGACCTGCGCAACTACTCGACGCCCGACAACGCGCCGCTGCGCGAGGCCATCGCTCGCGTCGATCAGGTCGCGCCCGAGAACGTGTTTCTCCACTGCGGGACCGGGCCGATCCTCAAGCTCGCGATCCCCTACTTGCTCAAGCGGATGGTCATGACCTCGCCGCGGCGGCTGCTTCGCCACGCGGTCAGCCGCGCCGGGTTCCCGATCATCACGCCGCGCTTCACCTACTCGAAGGTGCCGCGCAAGGCTGGCGAAGGCGGCATGCATGTCGACCTGCTGCCCCTCGATCCCGGCAACGACTTTCGCTTCGACGTCGGCCGGCTCGAGCGTCGGCTCGAGCGGGGCGACGGCATGGTCTACCTGTCGAGCCCCAACAACCCGACGGGCAACGTGCTCATCACCCGCGACGAGCTGATCCCCTTGCTCGAGCGCTTTCCCCAGTCGCGCTTTTGGATCGACGAGGCCTACGTCCAGTACATCGACCCGCGCGAGCACGACTACATCGCGCCGCTGGTCGCTCGCTACCCCAACGTGATGGTCAGTCGGACCTTCTCGTTCGCCTACGGCATGGCTGGCGTGCGGATCGGCTACTTGTTGGCCAAGCCGACCTTCGTCAACGAGCTCGAGCGGCAGCTGACCGACTACCGGCTCGGGACCCTGCAAGAGCAGCTCGGCATCGCGGCGCTCGAGGACGCCGACCACCTCCCGTGGGTGCGCGAGCAGACTCGGATCGCGCGCGAGCTGATCTACGCCGGCCTCGCCCGCTGGCCGGGCATCCAGGCCTTCCCTTCGCACGCCAACTTCATCTTGTGCCGCTTCACCGATGGGCGCCGCGGGGCCGAGCTCAAGGCCAAGCTGGCCAAGCGTGGCGTGCTGATCAAGATCTTCGAGCCGATCCTCGGCGAGACCTTCGACCCCTACTTTCGGATCACCGTGGGCGTCCCGGCCGAGAACGAATTCTTGGTCGCGCAGCTGGCCGAAGTGCTCGGCTGATCACGCTCGAGCGAACTGAGCACGATCGAGGCCGAGCTTGCGCATCTTGCTCTGCAGCGTGCTCGGCTTGAGCCCGAGCAGCTCGGCCGCGCCACCTTGGCCGTAGATCTTGCCCTGGGTGATCGTCAGCGCGCGGGCGATCGCATCACGCTGGGCCGCGGCGAAGTCGGCCACCGGCTCGTCGCTGCTCGGCTCGCCGCTCACGGAGCGGGGCTCGTCGACTCGCGCGCTCGCGGGCCGCTCCACGACCGAGCTCGGGCCGACCAAGGGCGCCGACGCGAGTCGCTCGTGGGCCCGCTGCGCGAGCGCGGCGGTCCGCAAGAGCCAGGTCGAGCAGCGGGCGTGAGCGTCGAGCACGGCGATCAACATGGCGCTGGCGTCGGACTCCTCGAGTTGATCGAGGGCGCGCTGCGAGAACGCGACGCCCAAGATTTGCTCGGCCAACTCGAGCCGCAGACGACCCGCGATCGGCTCGACCCCGACGCGCGCGACCTCGTCGTCGCAGCGGATCATTCGTCCGAGCTCGGCCCGCATCGGCTCCAACACCCGGCGTGATCGTTCGCCCGTCCACTGCCGACCCGTGCCTGGGGCCACGACCAAGAGCCGCGCGCGGTCGCTTGCAAAGGGCTGGGCGAGCTCGACCTCCACGATCGCGAGGTGACGATGCAGCGCCTCGCCCAGCCCCTTCGCCAACCCACGCGGGCCGGCATTCGCGCCAAACGCGAGCGCGAGATCGTGGAGCAAGGCGGCCCGATCGAGCACCCACGAAGCATAGTCGGCTTGGGCCAGGCACCGAAATCACGGTGATTTCGAGCGCGGCGCAGAGCCGGGCGGCGTGACGAGTTGCACCCCGGGCTGCTAACATCGCGCCGTGCTCCGACGCCTGCCTCTGCTCGCGCTGATCGTCGCCATGACGGCCTGTCACCCTCGGCCAACGGCCAACCTGGACACGCCGGATGCGAACCCCAAGACCCGCAAAAAGCGTGATGGGGCCAACAAGAAGCCCGACGAAGCGCCGCTCTCGGATGATCGCTGGCTCGACGTCGCGATCCAGTCCGAGTTCGGCTGCGCGGTCGAGCGAACCGGCGCGGTCTACTGCTGGGGCCGAGGTCCCGACGCCGACATGAAGATGCGCGAGCTGCCCGCGCAACCAGTGGTCGACCCGTCCATGATGTACGGGGTGCGCAAGTGGGGCCCGGCGTCGCGGGTCGAGATCGTCAAGGACGCACGCAAGGTCGCGGCGGCGCGATCACGAGTCTGTGCGATCGTCGAAGACGGCCGGATTCGCTGCTGGGGCTCGGTGATGTGGGGCAGCAACCATGTCTTCGACGTGCCCGCGCTGCGCAACGCGGTCGACATCGTGGTCAGCGACGGCGAGTCGTGTGCGCTGCTCGAAGACAGCTCGGTCTGGTGCTTCTCGGCCGCGGACTTCGGCGTGCCGCGCAAGCGAATGGACGGTGCGATCGCGCTGGCGGTCAACGACGCGTTCGCGTGCGGCTTGTCGAGCGTGGGCGACATCGCCTGCTGGGGTCAGCAGATCTCGGACACGCGCAAGTACGCCTCGCAGTGGAACGTGCCCAGCCCGGGGCCCACGCCTCCACCTGCGCCTGCGCCCGAGGAAGTGCCCTCCGACCTGCTCGAGGTCGGACGCTTTCGCGGAGCGGCCAACATCGCGGTCTCGTGGAGCAACCTGTGCGTGCTGCGGACCGATGGCAAGGTCGTGTGCAGCGATCGCGACATCTTCTCGATCCTGCGCGGCGAAGAGATGGCGATGCGCGAGATCCCCGATCTCGTCGGTGCGGTCGAGCTCAACGCCAGCAACTCGCACACCTGCGCGCGGACTTCGGACGGCGGCGTCAAGTGCTGGGGTCGCAACGTCTACGGCCAGCTCGGCGATGGCACCTCCGAGGCCCGGCAGACCCCGGTCGCCGTCCAGAACCTGCAAGACTCGCGTGGGCTCGCGATCGCCGAGGACTTCACCTGTGCCCTGACCAAGACCGACATCGAGTGTTGGGGCTTCGATCGCGGCGAGGCGATCAGCCACGAAGAGGTCCACGTCCACACGCTGCCGAACTTGCAGGCGAGCTCGCTCTCGGCCAGCCAGCGAACCACCTGCGCGGTCGATCAGAACGACAAGCTGCGCTGCTGGGGTAGCGACATGTTGGAGAGCTTCGGGATCGCGGCCAGCTCGACGCCCGCCGAGGTCGCGGCGCCGATCAAGGAGCTCGCGTCGATGACCGCCGGCTGGGAGTCTTGCTACCTCTCGACCGACGGTCAGCTCTCGTGTGGGACCTGGAACTGGTACGGCAGCGCGCAGCCGAATTTCATGATCACGACCAGCACGCCCGACGTCCGCGACATCGCGGCCGGGCAGCCGCCGAGCTGCACGATCGAGGGTCCGGCCAGCAAGGCCAAGCTGCTCTGTGGCGGCTCGATGGCCGAGCGCAAGCACGTCAGCGAGTACAAGGCCAACCCGGTCGAGGTCGCGGCTCGCAACATGCGGGCCTGCGTCGCCGACGACGGCGGCAACGTCAGCTGCTTCGGGTTCTTGTACTACTGGGGCTCGAGCCCGCCGCCGCCGCTCAACCTGACCAAGGTCGCGGGCCTCGGCAAGGTGACGATGCTGGCCTCGAGCTCGTACCACGACTGCGCGCTCAGCAAGGTTGGTCGAGTGACCTGCTGGGTCGGTCGAACCGACACGCAGTGGGGTCCCGACGGCCAGCCGATCGCCGTCAGCTACAAGGCCGAGACGCCCAAGGAGATGACCGAGCTGGGCGACACCGTCATCCAGATCACCGCTGGCAACGCCTCGCTCTGCGCGCTCGACAAGGCGGGCACGGTCAAGTGCTGGGACGACAACCCCTACGGGCAAGAGACCACGCGCTGGCTCGACCTTCCGCAGCTCGAGCCGATGGTCGAGATCTCTGCGGGCTTCGATCACACCTGTGGTCGTCAACGTGATGGCCGAGTCACCTGCTGGGGCGACGACGTCTACGGTCAGCTGGGGCGAATCCCGAGCCGCGTCCATCTCCAGCCCACGCGGATCCCCATCGACTAGCGGACATCGGCGCTGGTCCGAGGCTAAAATCGGTCAAAACTGTAATTTCGAGGGCGGCCGAGGCACGCAACCCCGGTGACTCTCGAACCCACGCCTCTGCGCCCGGTTGGCGAACGCGGCCGCCCCGACGAAGCGGGCGCCAGCGACGCCCAATCCGACGCAAAGTCGGCGGTGGACATCGCAGCGGTCCTGGTCGAGCGAGCCCGCTCGGGCGACATGCAGGCCTGGGCTCGGCTCTACCAAGATCACTTCGACGGGCTCTTTCGCCACCTTCGCTATCTGACCGGCGACCCGCAGACGACCGAGGAGCTGGTCCAAGATACCTTCGTGCAAGCGCTCTCGTGCATCGCTCGATTCGATGGCCGGGCGCGCTTCTCGACCTGGCTGCACGGCATCGGCCTCAACGTCGCGCGCCACCATTGGCGAGCGCAACGCAACACCGCGAAGGCCCACGCGAAGCTGACGATCGTGCACGAGATCACCGACGCGGGCGCCAAGGGGACGCCCGACCGCACGCTCGCAGCTCGGCAGCGCGTGCGAGCTCTCTACGACGCGCTCGACCAGTTGCCCGAGCACCTGCGCGAGGCCTTCATCTTGCGCGAGCTCGAGGGCCTCGCGCCCGCCGAGGCCGCCGAGCAGCTGGGCATCACCGCCAACAACCTGGCGGTCCGAGCGAGTCGAGCACGCGCGCGCATCCGCAAACAGCTGGCCCGGCAGGGCCTCGGCAGCGAGCTTTCGAACGAGGAGCGAGAACCATGACCGAGGACGAATTCGATCTGCTGCTGGTCGACGCGCGCGAGCAGCTCGCCGCCGACATCGACGACGAGCGAGCGTCGGCGCTGCCCGACTTCGCGTCGATGATCGCCGCCGCGCACGAGTTCGACCCCGAGCAGGTGCCGCTCGAGTGGGTCCACGAGGCCGAGGCGCTGGCGCCCGTGCTCGATCTGCGCGCGCGCGAGTCCGCGGCGGGGATGCTCGCCGAGAACCAGCTCGACGGGCTGATCGCCGAGGCTCGGAGCGCCGCCGAGGTCGACGTCGCGGATCGTCGGCTGGCCGCGATCCCGGCCTTCACGGCGCCGAGCGTCGCACTTCGCAAGCGGCGTTGGGTGCCCCTGCTCGCCGCTGCGGCGGCGATCGTCGGCCTGGCCTTGGCTCTGCCGCGCTTGCTCGATCGCTTCGTCGACGCCGCTCGCAGCGAGGGCGCGACCAACAATCAGGCCGAGTTCCGCAGCCAGGAGCGGGGCAACGACGCCACCGATCCCCACCCGAAGATGGAGCGGGTTGGCCCGAGCAACACGACGGGCGAGGCGATCGCGGTGCCCGATGCTCACAAGCTCGAAGCGGCGACCGGACCCGCGCCCGAGCCGGCCACGGCCGCGAAGCCTGGAGCGAGCAAGCGATCGCTCGACGAGCGGATCGCCGCGCTCGACGACGAGGCTCAACGCCAATGGGCCGCGGGTGAGCTCGAAGCCGCGCAAGCGACCTTCCGGACCATCATCGAGCTGGCCGGCCATGGCCGCCACGCCGACCTCGCCTATGGCGACTTGTTCACGCTGACGCACCAGCGCAAGGACGAGGTGGGCGAGCTCGGGCTGTGGCGCGAGTATCTGCGCCGCTTCCCGAAGGGCCGCTTCGCCGATGACGCGCGCGCGGGCGTGTGCCGACGCAGCGACGCAGACGAGCGCGACGCATGCTGGCAGACTTATCTCGACGACTTCCCCTCCGGTGTCCATCGCCGCAGCGCCACGCGGGCGCTCGACGGCTCCGAATCGCCCTGACCTCCGACCCTCCGATGTCCCTGCGAACGCTCCGCCTCTCGCTCCTGCTCGGCTTGTCCGGCTCGCTCTTCGCGTGCGGCGAGCACGAGTACATCGTGCACGAGGGCAGCGAGGGCGAGCACGAGTCCGAGTCCTCGGAGAGCGAGGGCTCCGAGTCCGACTCGGACGCCAACGACAAGGGCAACGACACCGACGGCTCCTCGACGGACGAGTCTTCGAGCGACGAGTCCTCGAGCGACGAGTCTTCGAGCGACGAGTCCTCGGGCAGCGAACCCTCGAGCAGTGAGGGCTGACAGGCCAGGCTCGTGAGTCGTGGCGTGACGAGTTGCACCCCGACCTGCTAGAGTTCCCAACCGGTGCTCGCTCTCGGCATCGCCGCGCTGATCGGGCTCGCACCGCCCGGAGCCACCTCCGAGGTCTCCCCCGAGGGCCACGGTCTGTGCGACGCGGCCGTGCGAGCCATCGATCTCGACCAAGTCGAGTTCCTCGACGCCACCCGTCTGCGCCTGCCAGATCTCCACCTGCGCGACGCCGAGGCCCACGCCGATCGCGATCCAGCGTGTCGGGACCGCCCGCACGCCTATGTCGAAGTCCGGCCGAGCGGCCCCGACAATTGGGAGCTGACGCTGATCTTCGCCGACGGTCGGGCATGGTTTCGCACGATCGAGAGCGAGCCCGACGAAGCCGCGCGGACCCTGGCCAGCGCGCTCGCCAACTTGCTCGCGGCGATCGATGAGGACGAGGTCGCTCCCGATGCCCAGGATGTCGCTCTGCCGGTCGAAGCCACCGAGCCCGGGCCCGAGCCAGCCGAGCTCGAGCCCGAGCCCGAGCCCGAGCCCGAAGCGAGCCCCGAGCCCGAGACCGAAACGCCGCTGCTCTTCGAGGCTGGCGCGCGGCTGAGCCTCCAAGGCAGCTTCGGCGCGAGCCCAGGCGCGGGCTATCGCGGGTTCGGGACCGAGCTGGCGGGCGACCTTCGCTTGCCGAGCGGCTTTTTGGTCGGGCTCGGCTTGCGGATCGCTGGGCGCAACGCGGCGACGCTCTCGCTGATCCGCACGCGGATCGGCGTGGGCCTCGGCTACGCGCTGCGGCGGGGTCGCTTCGAATTACCGATGATGATCCAAGCCGAGCTCGAGCCCTGGGTGGTCCGCGAAGCGGGTCAGCAGCGTCGACTCGGAGCTCCGCCTCTGATCGGCGTGGGCTTGCGCCTCGCCCCCGGCGGCCTCGTCGACGTCGGCCGCATGCGCATGCGGGTCGGCGCGGTGATCGGCTTCGACGTGAGCGGCGAACCACGCGGGGGCCTGGTCCCCACCCTGCGCCTCGATCCGGGCGGCGATCCCCTGCTCTACGTCGGCGGCGTCGAGGTCTCGGCTGGGCTCGAGATCGGGCTTTGGCTGCCTGTCCACGAACGCTGACTAGCTGGCGCGCGCGGGCCCACGATCGAGTCCAAAGCCCGCGTGCAAGGCTCGCAGGGCCAGCTCGCCGTACTTCTCGTCGACGACGACCGAGACCTTGATCTCCGAGGTCGAGACCATCTGGATGTTGATGCCCTCGCTGGCGAGGATCGTGAACGCCTTGGCGGCCACGCCCGCGTGGGTGCGCATGCCGACCCCGACGATCGAGATCTTCGCGACCTGGGCGTCGGTCAGCATCGTCACGCCGGGCACGGTCAGCAGCGCGAGCGTGCCGAGGGTCTCGAGCGCGCGCTGCAGCTCGGCCTCGGGCACGGTGAAGGTCACGTCGGTGTGGCCCTCGCGGCTGGCGTTCTGAATGATCATGTCGACCACGATCCCGCGCTCACCCAGGGCGCTGAACACCGCCGCGATGGTCCCGGGCACGTCCGGGCAGTTGGTCAGGGTGATCTTGGCTTCGTCGCGATCGAGCGCCACGCCAGCGACGAGTACGGCTTCCATGTCGGGGGTCTCGGGCACGATTCGGGTTCCTGGCTGGTTGTTGAGACTCGAGCGCACGTGTACGGGCACCGCGAACTTCTTGGCGAATTCGACCGAGCGGATCTGCAGGACCTTGGAGCCGAGGCTGGCGAGCTCGAGCATCTCTTCGTGGCTGATGCGATCGAGCTTGTGGGCGTCGGCGACGATCCGCGGGTCGGAGGTGAACACCCCGTCGACGTCGGTGAGGATCTCGCACTCGTCGGCGCTCAGGGCTGCCGCGAGCGCGACCGCGGAGGTGTCGGAGCCGCCGCGGCCGAGCGTGGTCACGTTGCCCTGTTGATCGAGGCCCTGAAAGCCGGCACAGACGACCACGGTGCCGGCGGCCAGGGCCTCGCGGATTCGGGCGGCGTCGATGCGGACGATCCGAGCGTTGGTGAAGCTGCCCGCGGTGGTCATCCCGAGCTGGTGGCCGACGATCGAGGCCGCCTGGCCGCCGAGATCTTGGATCGCCATTGCGACCAGGGCCGCAGACACGACCTCGCCGGTGCTGACCAGCTGGCTGAGCTCGCGTTCGAACTCGTCGTCGCGACGAAGGGGCGCGACCCAGCCGGTCCCACGCGCGATGCCCCCCGCGTTCTGCCCGGCGTCTCGACCCAGTCGATGCAGCTGGTTGGCGACCTCGATCAAGCGGTTGGTCTCGCCCGACATCGCCGAGACGACGACGACGACCTGGTCGCCGCTGCGCTGGCGATCGAGCACGCGTTGGGCGACCGCACGGATCCGCTCGAGCGTGGCCACCGAGGAGCCGCCGTACTTTTGAACGACCAGCACGGGGCTCTTTTGCGCGTCCATGGTGCGGCTTGTCAAGGTAGCCTCGCCGCGAATGCCTCGCTTCGCTCGTTGCTTCGCCGTGCTGGCTTGCGTCGCGTCGAGCTGCGCCAAGCCAGCGGCCCCGAGCGCAGGCCCGGCGCCGACGCACGAAGGCAGCGGCGCGCTGCTGGCCGGTGCGGCCAAGGTCGACATCACGCCGATGGCCGGGATGCCGCTCGGCGCTCACTCGGTCGAAGGCGGGCGTGGCTTGGCCCGTTGGACCCGGCTCTGGGCGCGGGCGATCTACGTCGAGGACGAGCGCGGCGAGCCTTTGGTGTTGGTCTCGTGTGATCTGTGGTCGATCCCGGCGGGACTCGGCGACGCGATCGTCGAGCGCATTCACGACCACCACCACATCGACTGGTTGGATCGTCGGCACTTGTTGATCGCCGCGACCCACACCCACCACGGACCCGCAGCCTTCGCCAGCAACCGCTTTTACAACCGCGCGGCCGGACCGGTGATGGGCTTCGATCCCGAGCTCCACGAGTTCTTGGCCCGGCGGATCGCCGACGCGATCGTCGAGGCCCTCTACGCCCGCGAGCCCGCGAGCTTGTGGCTCGAGCGCGGTCGAGTCGGGGCGCTGGCCCGCAACCGCAGCTTCGAGCCCTTCGCGACCAACCCCGAGGCCGCCGCGCTGCTGGCCGCCAACGCCGATCTGCCCGCCTGCTCGCTGGCGTCGACCCAGCCCGAGGTCTGCAAGGCGATCGATCCGAGCCTGACCACGCTGCGCATCGACGATCTCGAGGGCCGCTCGATCGCGATCGCGGCCTTCGTGGCCGTGCACCCGACGACGATGGGCCACGACGCGGAGGTCTACAACGGCGACTTGTTCGCGATCGCCAGCCAGCGAGCCGAGGCCGCGTTGGTCGACGACGATCACAGCGAGGGCGTGGTCGCGCTCTTCAACGGCGCCGAGGCGGACGTCTCGCCCGATTGGCGCGTCCAGGGTCGCGCGAGCGCAAACGCGTTGGGCGAGCGGCTCGGTCAGGCGATCCTCGCCACCGCGGGCGTCGGCTCGAGCTGCGCGAAGGGGCAAGCCATCACGGGTACGATCGACAACCGCCGTCGGACGCTCTCGCTGCGAGATCAGAGCGTCGACGACCCTTCGGGCCAGGCCCGCACGGCCAAGCGAGCGCTGCCCGGCAAGGCGATCCTCGGCGGCGCCGAAGATGGCCGGACCCGCTACCACGGCCGCTGGCCCGAGGGTCAGACCGTCGCGCGAGCCCGTCGCGCGGGCCAGGGTCCCAAGCGACCGGCGATCCCTGCGGGTCTGTTCGAGTTCGCGTTCCCCCGCTCGGTCATGGTCGAGCGCGCCCCGGTCTCGCTGCATCGGCTCGGTCCCCTCGCCTTCGCCGGGTTGCCGGGCGAGTTCAGCACCGTGATGGGCATGCGGATCCGCCAGGCGATCCGCAACGCCGCGCTCGAGCACGATCCGGTCTTCCCGATTCTCGTCGGCCTCGCCGACGAATACGCGGGCTACTTCGTGACCCCGCAGGAGTACGCGCTTCAGCACTACGAGGGCGCGTCGACCTCGTGGGGCCAGTACTCGGCGACCTTCGTGGCCCAGGCGGTGGCGGGCCTGGTCGCCGAAGATCCGGGTCCGGCCGGGCCGACCCGCTTCGATCCGGGCCAGCGCCGCGACTTCGCCCTGGACGCGTCCTCGCGCCGAACGATCGCCGAGCTCGACCAGCGTCTGGCCGCGCAGCTCGGCGTCGAGGGCCCAGTCTCAACCTTCGAATTCGAGTCTGCACCACCGACTTGGGAGGGGCCGACGTGGCCGACGATCACGATCGAGATCCACGATCCCGACGCGGGCTGGCAGCCCTACGCGGATGATCGCGGCGCGGCCTTCGTGGTCTTTCCGGTCGCGATCGGGCGCGAGCGCTGGCGCTGGCAGGTGTGGTGGCTCGACTCGGTGCCCGAGGCCGAGCAAGCCCGCTTTCGCGTGTTTGCCAGCGATGGAAGCGAAGCCTGCTCGGCCAGCTTCGGGCCCGGCGAAGTGGCGCAGGTCGAGCGGGTCGAGTGCGTCGAGCATGCCCCGAGCTTCGCGCTCGAGCCGGCCCAGCCGGGCTTGCTGATTCGCTGATCCGCGGATTCGTCGGCTGGCGAGGCGTGTCGCGGTCAGGTCCGGACCATGTCCATGCACACAACGCGCCGCCGATGGCACTTCGTCGAAGAGGCTGCGCGCTGGTAGACTCCCGCCGTGGAGATCGAGGACAAGAAGCGGCTCTTCAACGCCTGCCAGCCCGATCGGCCGCTCGAGCCCCGCGACCCCCGCTACGTCGAGATCGATGGTCCCGACGCACGGCCGCGTCGCTACGACTGGGTCGAGCACATCGCTGGCGAATTCCGGCTCCAATCCGAGCCCACGCTGCTGCTCTTGACCGGACTCCCCGGCACGGGCAAGTCGACCGAGCTCAAACGAGTCGTCGAGGTGCTCGCCGACCCACGAGGCGCCCACTTGTTCCCCATCTGGATCGACGCGGCGGAGGTCATCAATCTCCACGAGCGGCTCGAGTTTCATGAGCTCGTGTTTGCCGTGCTGGCCCAGACCGAGCGCACGATCGCGCAGACGCTCGAAGGCGACGCGAAAGCCGAGGTCGCGCACGAGGGAGTGCTCGCGCGACTGTGGGCCTGGGTGACCAAGACCGAGGTGGAGCTCACGAAGTTCGAGGTCGGCAAGGACGGCAGCAACCTGGTGTTCGAACTGCGTAGCAACCCCTCCTTCAAGAAAGAGGTCAAGACGGCCATCGCCAAGCGCCGCACCGAGTTCGAGGCCAAAGCGCGCGCCCACATGCAGGAGTTACGCGAGCGAGCCAAGCGCGTCACGAGTCACGAGGACCTCATCGTGGTGTTCGATTCGCTCGAACAGCTGCGAGGTGTCCGTGATGACGACGAAATCCTGTCGAGCGCCGAAGATGTATTCGGCAAGCAGCTGCGGCCCCAGACCTTGGGTGTGCACGCCATCTTCACGGTGCCTGTGGCGCTGGCGACCCGCCGCATGCTCGAAATCCGCTTCATGCCGCTCATCAAGATCTCCGAGAAAGACGGCACCACCCATCGGCCAGGCCACGAGGCCATGCGCAGGATGGTCACCCACCGTCTGAGCGACGCCGACCTGCTCGCGGTGTTTGGTCCCCATTGGTCGCCGCGCATCGATCGCCTCATTCAGCGATCGGGTGGTTATGCGCGCGAGTTGATTCGAATGCTGCAAGACGCGATCAAATCGAGCGATCTCCCGCTACCTGATCACGACTTCGACATCGTGCTCGCCGAGCGGGCCGATCGCTATCGACGACTCGTGCCGCGCAGCGCACACGCGCTGCTTCGCATGATTCACACCGATCACCCACCCCTGCAGATCCCCGACCATTCGGCCGAGTCGGCCAAATTGATGGAGCTCTTGCTGACCAACAATCTACTCATGGTCTATCAAAACTATGAGGAGTGGACCGACGTCAATCCGGCGATCGTCTCGCTGGTCGAGGCGCCCCATGGCGCCTGACCGCTCGCTCCGCGAGTTTCGGCTCGAGCGGCTGGTGCGGGCGTTCGAGCTGACGAGCACGCTCGACTTCAACGTGGTCCTCGCCGAGGATTCGAGCCTCGTCAGTCCTTTCGTGCGCGAGTTCGTGGCCGCAGCTTGCCAGCCAGGCCTCGACCTGCGGGTTCGATGGATCGCGTGGTCGGGCCTCGATGCGACGACGAGTGCGATCGAGTCGTTGATGGACGAGCCCAGCGGCGAGCGGCGGATTCTCGTCATCGATCTCTCGTCGCTGCGGCGCGACGAGGCGGCCGCAGCGACGCAGTTCGCCGCCCGCCTCAACCTCCGCCGCGATCCTTTTGGCCGCCGCATCGTCGGCACGTTCTTGCTCGCGCTGCCAGCCTGGCTCGAGGCCGACTTTGCAACGGCCGCACCTGATCTTTGGTCGGTGATGACAACGGTGCCGCTCGCTCGCTCGCAGGACCTCGGCCCGCGGCTCGACGCGTGGTGGGACGCTTGCGAGCGACGCTTTGCCGCGCGCCTCGACGAGCAAAGGGACGCGCGAGACCGCTATCATTTCGGCACGATGACGGTCGCCTATGTGCTCGATCCCGGCAAGCTGCGCCTTTCGCTGGACGACCTGCGCGATCGGCTTGCGAGCGTCCCAGGGTATACGGGCTGGCGGCCCTGGTGGGTGCCGACCAACGTCTGTCCGCCCAGCAGCCACGAAGGTGCGCTCGAGTGTTGGAT
>JAMHUH010000672.1:0-6616 GCA_035904925.1 Nannocystaceae bacterium | reverse complement strand
CCAACGGTCAACGGCTGCGGCTCGACGAAGACACTCGCCTGCGCTTGCCCGAGACGCTCGAGGTGGTTGGCGAGACCCTGCCGAAGCTCGAGCTGACGCGCGGTCGCTTGATCGTGCTCGCCGACGTCCCGGCTGGCTCGCCGCCCGGACCCGCGCTCGAGATTGTCAGTGCCGACGATCGCTTGATCGTCGAGCGCGGCGAGGTCGAGCTGCGCGCGGGCGAGACCCGCCACTATGGCGTGGTCAACGGGCACGCGGTCCTCCACACCGCGAGTCGGGCGATCCCGCTGGGCCCGGGCGCGAGCATCTCGACGCCGGTCGCTGCCGACACCCGGCCACAGACGCCCCCCGATCCGAAGATCCTCGCGGCCGCGTTCTCGCCCCAGCTGAGCCTCGCGCCGCTCGACGACACCGCGTGGGCGGCCGCGTTCGAGGACACGGCCAAGATCGCCGACGACCTTCCGCAGGGGGTCGGCAGCCTGGTCGCCAAGCGGGCGGGATCCTCGGTCGAGAAGCAGTCGCTCCGGCTGACCGAACAAAAGGTCAACGTGTCGATCTCGGGCCGGATCGCTCGGACCGAGATCGAGCAGGCCTTCCACAACGACTCGAGCCAGGTGCTCGAGGGCATCTATCAATTCCCCTTGCCGGCCGACGCGTCGATCTCGGATCTCCAGCTGCTCGTCGGCGACGAGTGGATGCGCGGCGAGATGCTCGAGAAGCAGCGCGCCCGCTCGATCTTCCGCCAGATCGTCGACGCGACCGTGCCCCGCGATCCCGCCCTGCTCCAGTGGGAAGAGGGCAGCGTGTTCAAGCTCAACATCTTCCCGATCCCGGGCAAGGGCGAGCGGCGAATCAAGATCGCCTACACGCAGGTGCTGCCGGCCGTCGGTGATGCGCTGCACTACCGCTACCCGATGGGGGGCTCGGGCGCGACCGCGACCGAGATCGGCGACTTCCAATTCGCCGTCGCCGTCGACGGCCGCGATCTCGACGAGCAGGCGTTCACGGCCGTGACCACGCCGATGGCCGAGCTCGCCCGCACGCGCGAGGGCTCGCTCTTGCGCATGACCATGCAAGAGCGCGACTACCAGCCGACCCACGAGCTGGGCGTCGACATCCCGCTGGCCAAGGACGAGCGTCGGGTGATCGCCGCGACCCACCGCGACGCCGACAAGCAGGGCTACTTCATGCTGACCCTGCGCCCGAACCTGCAGCTGCGCGCCGATCCGCGCCCGGTCCACTACGCCTTCGTGCTCGATCGCAGCCACGGGACCTCGCCCGAGCTGTGGACGGCGGCCGAGGGCCTGACCAAGGCGGTGCTCACGACCCTCGAGCCGCAGGACCGCTTCACCATCCTTGCCTGCGACACCGGCTGCGATCGGCTCGAGGGCGGCATGCGTGGGGCCGAGAGCCTGGGCGCGGGCGACCTCGACACCTTCTTCGATCGCCAGGTGCTCGCGGGCGCGAGCGACATCGGCAACATGCTGCGGCGCGCCGACCTGGCCCTCGACGAAGGCGATGGCCGGGCCGACGTCGAGCGCGTGGTCGTCTACCTCGGCGACGGGGTCGCGACCTCGGGCGCGCTGACGCCCGACGAGCTCGGTGGGATCGCGAGCAAGCTCGCGCGCGTGCGCGTGCAGGCGGTCGCGCTCGGGGCTCGCTCCGACACCTTGCTGCTCGATCACCTGACCCGCACGACCGGCGGCGACCTGCTCCACGCCGACGCCCGCGACGACCTCGATCGGCTCGCGCGAGAGCTGCGGCTGCGCGCTCAGGTCCCGGTCGCCCACGATCTGGTCGCCGAGCTGCCGCCCGGGTTGATCGACGTCCACCCCAAGCAGCTGCCCGCCTTGCGCCCCGGCGACACGATCACGCTGGTCGGCAAGCTGGCCGAGGGCGACCCCAAGGCGCTGCGCGGCGACGTCCGTCTGCGTGGTCAGGGCCCCAGCGGCAGCGTCGACGAGTCGTTCCAGATCATGCTCGACGCCGAGTACTCGAGCGACGACGTGGGCGTGCACGCTCACCTGCCGCGGACCTGGGCGCAGCAGGAGATCGCCTACCTGACCCAGACCCAAGGCTCGGTCGCGAAGGAGCAGATCATCGAGCTCTCGCGCGAGTACAACGTGCTCTCGCGCTTCACCGCGCTCTTGGTGCTCGAGAACGACCGCATGTATCGGGAGTTCAACGTCGAGCGCAAGGCGACCGACAAGGACGCGTGGAACAGCCAGCTGCAGCCCGGACAGCCGACCACGACGGCCGATCCGGCGCCGCCGACCGACGCGGTGACCGAGACGACGACGGTGCCCGCTGCCGCGCCCGCGCCTGCTGGCGAGAAGGCCGAGCGGGCGGCCGAGGAGGACTTCAACGAGCTCGCCAAGGACGAAGCCGCGGGCGGCTTCGACCCCCGCGAGTTCGAGCCTTCGCCTTCGCCTTCGCCCGATGCTCGCGGGCGCCCCGAGGAGTTCGAAGACGGGTTCTCGGATGGCGACGACTTCTTCGACGGCGGCGACTCGATCGGTGGCACCACCAGCGAGACCAAGTCGGGTGGGGGCAAAGGCAGCGGCGGCTTCGCCCCGCCGCCGCCCGAGAAGAGCAAGAAGAGCGCCTCGCAACCCAAGCCGGCCAACAAGTCGGACGACGAGTTCCCGTGGGAGCAGCAGCAGTGGGATCGGCCCCGGCACAAGCAGTGGGTCCGGTCGATCACCGTGCGCGAGGCGAGCGGGCCGAGCAGCAGCGACCTCCAGGCGATCGCCGGGCTCCAGGCTCAGGTCGCGCTCGATCCCAGCAATCGCAAGGCCCACCGCGATCTGGTTCGCCGAGCGATCCGCTCGGGGGATCGCAACGCGCTGAGCTTCGCCAGCGCCTGGGCAGCGGCCGATCCCGATCACGCGCCGGCCTTGCTGGCCCACGCCGATCTGCTCGCGGCGGCGGGCGATCCTCTGGCCCTGCGCGCCTACGACAGCGCGCTCGAGGTCGAGCCCTTCTCGACCAAGCTGCATCAGCGGATGGCCGAGGCGCTGCGCAACGCGGGGGACTTCGAGCGCTCGTGCTCGCACCGGCGGGCGCTGGTCAGCATCGATCCGCAGGACGCTGCGGCGGCCTCCGAATTGTTCGAGTGCCTGATCGAGGCTGGGCGCAACCCCGAGGCCCGCGAGCAGCTGGCCGAGGCCCGCGCGCGGCTCGGCAGCAAGGCCGGCAAGACCTTCGCCAAGGCCGAGCAGCTGCTGGTCGATGGCGTCAGCCGCAAGCCGGCCCCGCTGCACGGCAGCGACGCCGCGCTCGAGGCGACCTTGCGCTGGTCCGCGGCCGAGAACCTCGACATCGCCTTCGTCGACACCAAGGCGCGCCGGCTCTCGGTCATGCGGCCCGAGCTGATCCGCGTCCGCGAGCAGCTCGACGCGGGTGAGCGGGTCGAGACCATGACCTTGCGCGAGGTCCAAGGCACCGTCTTCGTCGAGGTCACCCGGCCGCGCACGACCAGCGAGGACACGATCACGGCCGTGCTCGAGCTGACCACGCTCGAGGGCAAGAAGCGCTTCGACCTGCGGCTCGAGCCTGGCACGCGGCGCGTCGCGCTCGTCCGCATCGACCAGCGACTCATGACCTTCTGAGCGCTTCGCTCGGAGGGACAGTGTCGAGGGACACTCGCGAGGCTGGCTGGTGTTGCGGATCACCAGCCAGCTTTGCGTTCGAACTTCGCTCTAGCCGACTGACGAATCGGTCCGAGAACCCCGGCGTCCCGCCCGAGCGGCTCGCGCATACCCTATAATGCCACTCGACATGCCCTCGACTCGCGACGAACAGCTCCTCGCGGCCATCCGCGCGGGCGACCGTTCGGCCATCCACATGCTCGGCGAGTTGATCCGCGAGGTCCTGCGCGAGCTCGACATCGCCGGCGTCTCCGAGGCCCGCGGCCGGCTCGATCACATCGTCGAGCCGCTGCGGGCTCGCCTCTTGGTTCGCCTGGGCGCGCCCGACTTCGAGCTGCGTGGTTCGCTGCGAGCCTTCGTCACCACTTGGGTGGCGCTGCGTCGTGACGAGCTCGAGCAGGCGCCGGGCGAGCGACCGATCGGGCTGCGCCGCTTGGCCGAGGCCGAGCCCAACGGTCTGGCCCGAGCGGTCGGCGAGGTGCTCACGACCTTGACCCACAGCCACAACCCCGACGTCCGCGAGCTCGCCCACACCTGGTTGGCGCTGGTCGACGAGGGCGTCGACCTCGACGTCCGCAGCGGGGTCGAGTGCGCGCGGATGCTGAAGACCGCCTCGCCGATGTTGTCGCGCCGCAGCGAGGGCGAGTTCGCCAACGCGCTGCGAGCGTTCCGAACCATGCTCGGCTTCGAGCTGAGCAAGCTGGGGTACTGAACCATGGGTGCACGCGAAATCCTGTTGTTGGCTGCCGAAGACGCGTTCGAGTTCGAGCGCTGGCGCGAGGCCGGTCCGGTCACCGCCGAGATCGATCCCGAGACCAGCGCGGCCGAGATCGTCGAGTACGAGGCGCTCGGGATCCCGCTGCCGCGCGAGCTCGACGTGCTGCGCCGCGAGCTGGAGTTCGCCCCGGCCGTGCGCGAGGCGATTCGCTCGTCGACCAGCGTGCTGCGCCGCAACGGTCGGGCCGAGGCCTCGGCCTTGGTCGGGCTCGGGCCGCAAGGGTTGATGCCTTGGGGCGCGGGCGGGATGGACCCGCGCTTGCTCATGATGATGGATCCTCGCCTCGGGTTGGATCCCCGGCTCGCGGGCGATCCTCGGGTCGCGGCCCAAGACCCGCGGCAAGACGCGCGGGGTCGAAGCGGGAAGTCGGGTCGCGCCGGTCGGGCCGCCGTGATCGTCGAGCCGGAGCTCGAGCTCGAGCGCGAGCCCTTCGAACCCAGCTCGGCGCGCGGCGTCGCGGTCGAGCCCGAGCTGGTCGACGAGCCCGACGATGACGCCGACGACCAGGACGAGGACGACGACGACTTCGTCGCGCCGGCCCGACAGCGTCGCGCGAGCCCAGCCCCCGCGCGCACACGCAAGCCCGAGCGCGCCCGGGCCCGCGAGCTCGACGACGACGACGACTCCCTGGTTGCGATCCGTCCGGCGCCCAGCCGCGATCGGACCAACACGATCATCCTCGCGCTCGTCTCGCTGGTCGCCGTGATCGCCCTGCTCTGGATCGCCTTCGGCGACAAGAAGGCCCAGCCCGAGCTCGCGCAGGTCAACCCGGCGCCCGTCCAGCAGCCCGCGCCCGTCCAGCCGGAGCCGCAGCCGATGCCGGCGCCGCAGCCCGAGCCCACCTTCGATCCGGGCCTCGTCGCCGCCGCACCGCCGACCCCAGCCCCGACCCACTCGCGCGGCTCGGGCCTCACGAGCTCGCGCGGCTCGACGCCGATCGCCGCGACCAGCACCGCGACCACCAAGCCCGCCGCCGGAGCCGGCACGCCCTTCGCGGGCTACGACGCCAACGTGGCGGCTGGCGGCCAGCCGCAGCCGAAGCCCGCCGCGGGCGGGACGACTCCCGCTCCCGCCGAGACCACGCCCGCGCCGACGCCTGCACCCGCGCCGACGCCCGCGCCCGCCGAGACGACGCCTGCACCCGCGCCGACACCTGCGCCGACGCCCGCGCCTGCGCCCGAGCCCGAGCTGACCAAGTCGAAGATGACCCCGGCGATCCGCGACGCGATCACCAAGAAGGTCGGCGACCTCCAGCGCTGCTACAACGACGCGCTGGTCGGCAAGCCGGACCTCGTCGGCCGCGTCGTCTTCGTCATCTCGCAAGATCAGGACGGCGTGGTCAAGCGGGTCGACATCGGCAAGGACGAGGTCGGCTACGGGGTTGCGAGCTGTGCGAGCAAGAAGATCCGCGGCTGGACGCTGCCCTCGGCCGGGATCCCGATCATCTTCGACCTGCCCTTCGACTTTCAGCAGCCCAAGGGCTGAGCTTCAGGGCTGTTCGGCCAGCCACGCTCGGATCGCGTCGCGCGTGGGCTGGTAGTACTCGCTGGCCAACGCGTAGTGCTCGGCGGCGAGCTCGGCGAGGCGGCGGGCTTCGTCGTGCTCGCCGAGCAGCGCGAGCAGCTTGGCGTATTCGAATTCTTGCCGGCCCGCGATGGGGTACCCGAGCGTTTGGGCCCCGACGCTGTCCACCCGGGCCTGGTTGGCCTCGAGCGTGCGCCGAGCCGCCTCCCGATCGCCCGAGCCGAGCTCGGCGAGGGCGAGGCTGGTCGAGAGCGCGATCGCTGGGCTGGCGTCGCCGAGCTCGAGCGCCGCGATCACTTCGAGGCCCGCAACGCAGTGGGTGATCGCCTCTTGCTCGCGACCGAGCGCATGGAGTCCACGACAGACCGCGTCCTCGATCCAGCCGACCTGTGCGGAGCGAGTCCCGAACAGCTCGTAGCGAATTGCCTTGGCCTCCTCGAGGTTGATGATCGCCTGCTCGGTGTCGCCGATCTCCAGCTGCAGGAGGCCGAGGTTGTGCAGGACCTTGGCGACCTCGGCGTGGCGCGGGCCGAGGCTCGCGCGGTAGTTGGCGGCGGCGCGCTCGAAGAGCGGCGCGGCCTCGTCGAAGCGGCGCTGCTCATCGAGCAGCACGGCGAGGCCGTTGAGGACCCCGCCGACCTGGGGCGAGCCTTCGCCAACGGAC
>JAMHUH010000671.1:0-4593 GCA_035904925.1 Nannocystaceae bacterium | reverse complement strand
GGTTGGGCTTGGTCGAGAATTCCTGGGATCCGATCAACGCGCCCGCGGTGTCGGCCCCCGCGTTCCAGCGGTTCTGGAACGTCGACTACAACGTCACGGGGGGCTTCATCACCGATCCGGTCGAGCGTGTGTTGCTGCATCCACCGAATGATTCGGGTGGCTTCGCCAACAACCCGGACACGGTCTACCTCTCGGCCCCCTTCTCGCTCGCCTTCGGGGAAGTGGTCGTCATCCGGGCCAAGATGCCCAGCTTTCCCAAGACCCGGCACCGCGAGCCGACCTTGGCCCACGACACCCAGGTCCGCTATTGGTCGCTGACCACGGGCGCGGCGGCACCTTCGGGGGTCGGGTGGACGTCCGTCTTCGACGAACAGGTTCCGGTCGACGAAAAGGGCTACTTCACGATCGTGATGAGCTGGCCCGAGAATCGGCCCAAGAACGCGATCCGGGCGTGCGGCGTGAAGTGGATCGACTTCGGCGGCGGCGAAGGCCACTACGTCGGGGCGCGGGCTTGGGTCAACATCGTCTACCTCCGCTACATGCACTCGCTGAGCGGCGAGGCTTGGCCGCAGTCGCCCGCGAACATTCCCCAGCCGACCAAAGACAAGCCCGCGCCGCTCGACGCC
Organism: Nannocystaceae bacterium; assembly: GCA_035904925.1. Taxonomy (GTDB): domain Bacteria; phylum Myxococcota_A; class Polyangia; order Nannocystales; family Nannocystaceae; genus Plesiocystis. The sequence continues at coordinate 3,967 of JAMHUH010000671.1, read as the reverse complement.
GTGGTCATGGAGGATTACTACCCGAGGGCTCGGTACACGTCGAAGGCGAATTTCGAGAAGTTCGGGCCGCAAATGCCCGAGCTTCCCTGAGCCTGCGACGCTCCCCGGTTCAACTTTGGCGAGCGGCATCCACGGTCGCGCGGACCCGCTCGACCAAATCGTCCCCCGCAGCCTGCCAACCTTCGATGCTGCTGGCTTCGGTGTCGAACTCGACCAAATGGATCGTGACCTGCGAACCATCCGCGTTGACATAATGAAAGGGTCGCCGGTCGGTTAGCATCCCGCAGGGAAACACGAGCACGGCTTGGCGGGCGCCGGTCATCCAGCAGTAGGTCAGCATCTGTTGGAGATTGGCCGACGCGGGTGAGGTCTTGTACTTGGCGTCGACGACCACGGGCCGAGGCCCATCGAAGCGCTCGAGCAAGACGTCGATCTCCATCCGGCCGGCGTGGGACGATGCGTTGGCAGGCCCGCGCCGGTAGGCGCGTCCGGCAGGGAGCGCGTGAGCGACCGGGTCACCGCGCGCTCGAACAAATTGGCGAGATTGATCAAGAATGCGAGACCGCTGACCTTGGCGCCCTCCGTGAGTCCATGGGCACTCGCGAGCAGCAGAGCCAAAGCTGCGCTCGGGCCAAAAGGTCGCTCGAGTCGAGACAGTGGCAGCTTTCCGCTGATCAGCGCTGGATCGATCCGGGGCTGGACCTCTGCAAAGAGGGCGGTGAGCGGCCCCAGACCTGGGCCCGCGGCCGCGCGCATGATCGGGACGCGCCGGATCGACGCGAGCGCGGCCGAAAACAGCCCATTCAAAGGCGTGTTCGGAAGCCGCGAGAACACCACACAAGGGACCTGGGCCAAGTTGGCGCCCATTCGAGACATCCGGGCAAAATCGATGCGACCCCGAATGACGGAGGAGACCTGCTCTTGCCGGCGATAGTGGCGAAGCAGCCCGCTCGCTTGGATCGCACGATTGAGCTCGTCGCAGAACACCCGCGCGAGCGCGGCCGTGACGTCGCCTTGGTCGCCGCCTTGGTCGATGCAGCTCACGTGGCGCAGCGCCGAGAGTTCGGGATAGGCGTAGGCTGCCCACGCGAGCAGGCACGCGAGCGGGGCCTTGCGCGAGCGAATGCACAAGGTCGAGCCATCGGGCATCCGCAGCGAGCCGGCGACTCGCACGATACGCAGCCCCTCGGCGTCGACCCCCAAGTTGCCGCCCAACAAGCGCGCGAGATGGCTCGCGTGCTCGGGCGGCGCCACGAAGCGCTCGTTTTCGTAGACGACCCGGAGCATCAGGGCGCCTCGGCCTCGAGGTCCTCGTCGTCGAGGTTCCGCCGCTCCGCGAGCTCGCGCTGAACGAGGGCCTTCCAGACTCCGTCCGCTTCCGCGAGCGCCTGCTCGTCGCCGAAGAAGTACTCCTCGAGCAAAGGCCGAATGTCCATCGCCCATACCTGCGCGAAGGGTCCCGCGTCCTCCAGCAACGCGGGCGACAGAAAATAGCTGTGGCCGATCTGGTGGTCACGATCGAGGCGTTTGGTGATCCACTGGTTGAAGGCGTCGAGGATGCCTGGGCCAACATCGGCGATCAGGCCGGGCGCGCGGCCAGAGGCGACGACCTCGGGATTGGGATCGATGCGGACGAAGCCAAATCGTCGACGCAGCGCATAGTCGACCAGTGCGACGCTGCGGTCGACGGAGTTCATGGTCCCGATCACGACGAGGTTGGGCGGGACCACGAGCTTGCCGCCGAGCGCGAGCGAGACCGACTCGCCTCGGTACTCGAGCGCGTAGAGCAGCTCGCCGAAGATTCGCGCCGGATCACCACGGTTGATCTCGTCGATCACCAGCACATAGAAACTATCGGGGTCATCGCGAGCCGCCTCGGCGATCTGGAGGAATGGACCCTTGGTCTGCTCGTAGCGAAGGTTGGTCTGCTTGATGTCGGGGCGCAGGCCCTGGATGAAGTCTTCGTACGCGTAGCTGGGATGGAACTGGACCAGCCGAAAGCGGCTGTCCTCGTCGGCCGCGTCTTCGCCGGTCAGCGCACGCGCGACCTGCTTGGCGACGTGGGTCTTGCCCGTGCCTGGGGGGCCGTAGAAGATCAGGTTGCGGGGCGGGCCCTGCTCGGGCGAGGCGCCAAGTTGCGGCGCGAGCCGGAGCGTGAGCGCGTCATGGATGGCTTTCCCGACCTTCGAGCGGAGCTGCGTCCACGCTTCGAGGACCGCGTGGGTCTGGACCGGATCGCCCGCGGCAAGCCCCTCGTCGACCTCGCCCCCACCCTCGACCCGAACCTTGGCTTTGCCCGTCGCAAACCCGCTCGCGTCCCATCCCTCGCGCTCTTGCTCGAGGTGGAGGCGCCCCGCCGGCGTGATCTTCCACTGGCCTATCTGAGGGTTCTCGGCGAGGCCCAGCTTGCCCAGGTTCGAGAGCGCCCACGCGACACGAAACTCGAATACAGGGATTCCGCTCGGCATGAGCCGCAGATCGCCCGGTCGAAGGATGTCGACGAGTTGTTGATGGACGCGATCGATGATCTCGGCACGATCGGTGAGATTGGCCGCCAGCGCCTCGAGCAGAGGCAACTCGTAGGCTTTGAAGCGGCTGACCTCCACCGTCTCGGTCAGAATGTTCCGCGCCACGGGCTCCGTCGCGACCGGGATGGCGATGTCGATGTCCAGCGCGTCGCCCTCGTGCGCGCGGGCGTGAGCACGGCCCAATTCGGTGAGCTCCCACCAACCGTACTCCCCCGTGACGAGCCCCGCATGCTTCAAATCCACCCGAGCCCAGCCAAATCGGTTCTTGGACTCGAGATAGTCGAGCTGCGTCTCCGAGAGCTCGCCCACCAGGAGTTCGCGGATCTTGATGGTGACATCGCGCTTTCGGGCGCGACCACCGAGCTGCGCGAGGGCCCGAGTGATCGGCACGAAGAAGGGCCGGTGGGCGGAGGAGGCTGCGGCGAGGGTGGCCTCGACGTCGTCGAGTGAAGGTTCGGTGCTCATGATTCTTGCGTGGGGTCGGGACCCAGGTCGATTGCGAGCGACGCGGCCAAGCGCGAGGGTAGCTCTGGAGGCTCGACGTCCGAAAGCTCGAACTCGTTGAACTGCGGCTGAGCGCCGAGCAGGAACTCGAGCCACTTCTCACGCAGTTTCACGGCACGGAACATCCGCTCGTCGATCGTTCCACGGATCACCGGATACACGACGTCGAGTTTGGCCTCCGGCGTCTTATGCCGGAGGTGGGCGAGCTTCGAGCCGAGCCGATCGCTCCGGCCAATGCGTTGTTCGATCTGCGCGGGATTCCAAACCAAGTCGTGGTGAACGACCCTCCGGCAATTCTTGTGGAGGTCGAGACCTTCTTGCATGACCTCGTTCGCAACCAGAACCATGGGAAAGAGTGGGGTATTGAACGCTTCGCGGAGTCGGTCGCGGCCTTCGGGGCTCTTGGTGTGGCGGACGAAGTTCCCGGACTTGATCGGGCCCTCGAGAATCATCAGTTGTTGTGCCTCGTTACGATCGACGAAATAGGCCAAGAAGCTGCGAATGAGGTCCAGCCATCGCCGGCCCTCGGGGAGCAGCCAGTATTGGTCGAGGAACGCCAGGGTGGGCGCCGAGTGGACCGGCTCGACGCTGAGGCCCTCGCTCAGGGCTACTTCGAGGAAGTCTGGAATGAATGGGATCTGTCGATAGGTCAGGTAGCGGCCGAGTTGCTCGACAACACGGACCCGGAGCGGGATGGTCAGCCGGTCGAGTAGCGGCGTCATCGACTCCCAAAGATTCGCATGCTCACCGATCACGAGACGAGCTACGTCTTCGCTCAGCGTCCAACTCGGGCGCTGGTCGCCGATTGAGTCGTTCTCGAATTCATCCTTCACCAAGTCGAGGCCGAGCGTCAGGAAATCGGGGTCGAGGATCGCTTGGATGGCCTCCGGGTTCGCCGCGGCGGCGACGGGCCGACTCGCACGCTCCCACAGCCG
>JAMHUH010000670.1:0-1607 GCA_035904925.1 Nannocystaceae bacterium | reverse complement strand
GCACGGGCTGACCCAGGTGCTCTGGCCGGTTCACTGCGTGCAAGACAGCCCCGGCGCGGCGCTGAGCGAGGGGCTCGCCGACAAGCGCGAGCGGATCGCCAAGGTGTTTCGCAAGGGCAGCGATCCGAGCGTCGACAGCTACTCGGGCTTCTTCGACAACGGTCGGCGCAACGCGACCGGCATGGCCGAGTGGCTGCGGGCGCAGGGCGTCGACGCGCTGACGGTGGTCGGGCTCGCGACCGACTACTGCGTCAAGTTCACGGCCCTCGACGCGCTCGAGCTCGGCTTCGCGACCACGGTGGTCCGCGACGCCTGCCGAGCGGTCGACTTGAACGAAGGCGACGGCGAGCGAGCCTTCGCCGCGATCGCGGCCGCGGGTGGCCGCGTGGTCGAGAGCGAGGAAGTACGATGACCCACGAATTCGAACCCCAAGAGACGATCGCCGAGGGCCGCTGGCTCCGACTCGCCAAGCGCGGCCGCTGGGAGTTTGCCCAGCGGGTGATCGGCGGGACCGCGGCGATCCTGGTTGCGACCACCGACGACGACGAGCTCGTGCTGATCGAGCAGCCGCGGCCAGCCTTGGCCGCCCAGGTGATCGAGCTGCCCGCGGGGCTGATCGGCGATCATGTCGGCGACGAAGACGAGCCGCCCGAGCTGGCCGCCGCACGCGAGCTCGAAGAGGAGACCGGCTTCGTCGCCAAGCGGCTGGTCCGGGTCGCCGAGGGGGTCGCGAGCGCTGGGCTCAGCGACGAGCGGATGATCGTGTTCCGGGCGACCGGGCTGACCCGCGTCGGCCCGGGCGGCGGCGACGAGCACGAGCAGATCGTCGTGCACGTCGTGAAGCTCGACGCGGTCGAGGCTTGGGTGGCCGAGCAGCAGGCGCGCGGCTGCGTCGTCGACCTCAAGATCTTCGCCGGGCTCTACTTCGCCCGCCGGGGCTGAGTCCGACTCGCGCTGCTCAGCCGCGGCGATCTTCGAGCGCCGTCCAGCGCTCGGCCAGCTTGGTCGCGTCGGCCCGGGCCTGGTCCAACTTCGCGTGGAACTCCCGCTGCTCGGCCAGCGTGCGGCCGAAGAACTCGGGCGTGACCAGCTCGGCTTCGAGCGCGGCGACGGCCTGCTCGGCCCCGTCGACCCGCTCGAGCAGCCCGGCGAGCTCGATCTCCTCGGCGTAGGTCAGCTTGGCCTTCTTCTTGGCGAGCGGGCCCGAAGCGGCCGCGGGCGCGGTGTCGACCTTGCGCGGGGCCTTGTCCTCGCGCGGCAGCTCGGCGCTGGCCAGGGCCTTGCGCTCGACGTAGTCGGCCCAGCCACCCGCGTGGCGGACCAGCTGCTTGCCTTCGAACACCAAGAGCGAGGTCGCGATCCGATCGAGGAACCAGCGATCGTGGGTGACGACCAAGAGCACGCCTGGGAAGTCGCTGAGCGCGTCTTCCATCGCGGCGAGGGTCATGACGTCGAGGTCGTTGGTCGGCTCGTCGAGCACGACGAGGTTGGCCTCTTCGCGCAGGATCCGGGCGAGCGCGACCCGGGCTCGCTCGCCGCCCGAGAGCGTGCCGACCTGGCGGTGCTGGTCGTGGCTGCCGAAGGCGAAGCGCTCGAGGTAGGTGCGC
>JAMHUH010000669.1:0-2199 GCA_035904925.1 Nannocystaceae bacterium | reverse complement strand
CTGGGCCCGCTCGATCGTCCGCGATCGACTCGGCGCCTGCGGCCTGCCCAAGCCCGAAGATCCGCAGCTGGCCTTCTTCGTCCGCGAAGCCTGGCCGAGCCCGACCACCGGCACCGCGTTCACCCAAGGCCGGATCGAGCCCGGTCAGGCGCTCGAGCTGACCTCGGAGCTCGATGATGGCGTGGTCTTTGGCGACGGCATCGAGGCCGATCGGCTCGAGTTTCGTTGGGGCGTGCGCGCGAGCATTCGCGTGGCCGAGCGGCGGCTTCAGCTGGCGGTCGGTTGATTCGCGCTCGATCCTCATTTGGTCAATTCGAGCAACGTCGAGCGCAGCGCTTCACCACGAAGCTCGTCGGAGGTCGCAGCGATCCGGCCCTCAGGGTCGACGAGCACGGCCATCGGTACCCCGCCAAACCACCAGGCGTCGAACAACGCCTGGGCATCGGGCTCGTGCGCGAGGATCCATGGCATCGGCCACTGCTCACGGCGAAACGAGTGGATCTGTTCGAGGTCCGTATCGATGCTCACCCACACGAAGCGGACAGGGCCACGTTCACGACCGAGTGCGTCCCACGTCGCGTGAACGGACTCCATCTCGTCGATGCAGGGCCCACACCAGGTCGCCCAGATCTCGAGGAGATAGGGCTGACCCCGAAAATCGGTCGCTCGTAGGGGCTCCCCGTCGAGGCCGATGAACTGCCAGTCCGGCATGGTCCGGCCGACCTGAAGGGGGCGAGCAGGGTCGTATGCTTCTCGCGCGAGCTGGGCCGAGGTTGAGCCAGCGTAGTCTCGGATGAGCGCGGCGTAGGTCTCGCCCACCCGCGCGGCGTCGCCACTGCGGTCGAAGTCCAGGATATCCAGATACAAGAGGTGCGCGCGGAGCCCCGGCTCGGTCTGAGCTTGGGCGAGTTGGAGTCGCACACGCCGAGCCAGAGGATCGTGGAGCATGCCGGCGAACACGTCCTGCACGCGAATACCCTGAAACGCCCACGCGATGTGCTCGACCGGCGCGGCGTCGAGCACCCAATCCAAGTCGCCAGGCGCGAGGCATCCTTCCCTCCCCAGCATCTGCGCCCAGGCCAGCGCCGCGAAGGCCTTCAGCTCTCGATCGTCATCGATGGCATCGAGGCCCGCGCGCACGTCGGCAGCGGCAGCCAAGACGACCTCGCAGCCATCCCCCTCGTCGGCCTCGATGGAGGCTTGCTCGGCCCGCTTGCGGAGCTCGTCGACGAGGGCCCAAGCCTCGGCATCACGCGACGAGACGACCCCTTCGCCACGTAGCTCGAGCGTCCCCTCGCTCTCGCTCGTCCCGAGCCGAGCACGGATCTCGACGACACCCGAATCGACGGCGAAGGCACGACGCAGCGGTGTGTGGTCAATGTCGACGAACTCCACGACATACACGCCAGCGCCGGGCAGCGAAGCGTCGAAGTACCCGTCCGGATCGAGCGAGAGCGAGAGCTCGGGCTCGCGGTAGGAGACACGAGACACGGACATGCGCGCGGCCTTCAGCGCTGAGCCGCCGTGAGCCTGGACGTGGCCGATGAGGGTCGGGGCTGGAGCCGTCGGACTCGACGCGAGTCCGGTCATGGGCTCCGGCGCCTTGCATGCAAACAAGAGCATCGCACCGAGCAACGAGCTCGCACGTCTCGGCCACCGCCCGCGTCCGTGGATCTCCGAAGTCTTGCTCATGGATGCTCGACGACGCCCGCAGCACCAGTCTCGCAAGCGGGGCGACACGTGGGCAAGCTCCGAGTGTGTGAATCGATGATTCACGCGCTCCGGGACTGTGGAGTTGCGGGTTCGAGCCCGATCAGCTCGAGTTTGGTCAGAGCCGCGCCAGCACGCACTGCGCCACCGCGTCGAGGGCCGCGTCCGGAAAGCCGCGCAGGCCCGGCACGTCGTTGACCTCCAGCACCTTCCAGCCCGACTCGGTCTCGAGCGCGTCGAGCCCGAGCATGTCGAGCCCACGCGCTTCGGCGACCCGCTGCGTCCACTCGACCAGCTCCGCGGGCGGTTCGATCGGACGCACGCCGATCGTGTCGACGTTGGCTCGCCAGCCCCGGCCCCGACGCTCGATCGCCCAATGCTGGTTGCCGATCTGCAAGCAGCGAACATCCCGGATGTACTCGACGAAAGGCTCGGTCGCGACGTAGGTGTCCGCGGTCGCGATCAAGTCGACGTACTCCGACCAACGCT
>JAMHUH010000668.1:0-3152 GCA_035904925.1 Nannocystaceae bacterium | reverse complement strand
CCGAGAGCTCGTCGCACTCGGCGATCGCCGTGACCTCGGGCAGCGGGGCTTCGTCGCTGCTATCGAGCTGCTTCCACTGCGTCCAGACCAGGTCGGACTGTGGTTGCTGGTTGGTGATCGCCCAAGTCACGCCCCAGAGCCCGCCTGCGCGCGTGGCCTCGAAGGCCAGCCGGATCCGCACGTAGTCGAGGTAGAGCTCGGGGTCGTCGGCGAGCTTCCAGAAGGTCAGGAATTCCTCATACTCGGCGTGCAGCGTCGGCGAGTCGGCCAGGTACGCGACCTGCTCCGTGAGCGCCTCGAGCAGCTCGGCCACGCTGACCTTCGTGCGATCGGGGAAAGGATCGATCGGGGCTTCGATCGGCTCGGGCGTCTCGACGAGCGCGAGCTCGGGCTCGGGCTGCGCGAGCTCGGGTTGCGCGAGCTCGGGCTCGACGACGACGACTCGATCGGGTTCGGGCTCGGACTCGGACGCGGGGGCTTCGGGCGAGCGACTCGAGCAGGACACGAAGCTCAGGATCGAAGTCAGCGCGATGAGGCGAAGCATGCCCGGCATGCCACGCTCGAAGCTCGCGAAAGTTTGGAGGGCGTTCCGCCGCCCTCCCCCAGTTGGACGAAGTCCAACTGGGGCCCCCTCTCCGCAAGCGCTTCGCGCCTGTTCGCTTCGCGTTCGCTCGCTCATTGCGGTATTCGTAGGACGTCTTGGGTCTGTTCGCTTGGCGTCGCGCGGCTCATCCGGGCGCTCGCCAGCTGTCGATTCGCCAGCGTCGACGCGCGCGATCGGGGAAGTCGCGGCCGTCGAGCAGCGCGAGCAAGGCCGGATAGACCCAGCCCGCGTCGAGCCCGAGCGTGCGGACGGCCGCGCGGACGGTCGGGCTGGCGCGGGGCAAGAGCAGCTTGTCGGGCCCGGCCCCGCGCCGCCGAACGGGTCCTTCGCCGGTGCACATCGCGACCTCGCAGTGCTCGAGCTGGGCGCGGAGCAAGACCAACATGTGGCGCTCGTCGGCCTCGAGCTCGGCGTCGGGGATCGCTCGACCGCCGGGCCGCAAGCCCGCGAAGAGATCGCGGACGCGCACGCCGATGCCCTGCCGAAGCATCTGCGCGAGCCCGCGATGCCGACCGACCCGCCGCCGCGGCTGGCGAAAGCCGAGCTCGAGCAGCTCGCCGAGCAAGGCTCGCTCGGCCTCGTCGATCACGTAGACCCGGCTCTCGGGCGCGAAGTCGGCCAGGTCTTGATCGGGGAAGATCGCGGTCAAGAGCCGCTCGCCGCCCTCTTCGTGGACCGACTGGCGCAGCGCGAGCAGGTCGTACCAGCGCTCGCGACCGTCGCGCTCGAGCCCGCGAAAGAGCGGGAGTCGAGCGATGGTCTTGGCTTGCTCGCGCCGCCGTCGCGCGGCTTGAAGCAGCTGCTGCGAGAGCCGCGTGCGGTCTTGGGTGGCCAGCGACGCGCCCTCGCGACCGAGCTCGATCATGTGGTCGACCGCGACCTCGACCAGGCGATCGAGCTGCGGGGTGATCAGCTCGCGCAGGCGGGCCGCGCTCGCGCCCGCCTCGGCCACGCCGCGAGTCTCGAGCGCGACCTCGAAGCAGGGCGCCTCGGTCAGGCTGAGGTGGCCGGTGACGATCCCGTCTTGCAAGAGGATCACCCGGGCGACCTCGCCGGTCCGAGGCAGCGCGAGCACGCCGGGCAAGGGATCGCTGATGCGCGCCTGGGCGATCACGTCGTCGAAGCCCTGGGGGATCGCGCGGCCGTCGATCGTGATCTCGACCGGGGCCTGGACGCTGGCGAAGCGAGCGGCCTCGACCAGCCACATGCGAGCCCGGGCACGATCGAGCTTGGACCCGCGCACGACCACCTCGGAGTGGGTCGGCGCGGGCTCGAAGCGACGCAGCTCGACCTTGCCGCCGCGCCGCCACTCGAGCCCCCAGCCGGGCTCGCCGGGCCGGGCCGGCGCGCTGATGATCCGCAGCCCGCTCGGGTCGAGCCCGATCAACCCGAGCAGCGCCAGCGCACCCTCGCGCTCGAGCTTGGTCAGCGCTCGATGCCGACGCTGGGGCTCGCGCTGGGGATCGAGCAGGGCCGCGACCTCGCGCAGGACCTCGTAGTGGACGCCGCCGCCGAGCGAGCGGACTTGCAGCTGAAAGCGACCGAGCTCGACCTCGATCGAGCGCGCGCCGTGGCGGAGCGCCTGGCGAACCAACTCGGCCGGCAGCTGCCACGAGCCCTGCAGCTGGGCCTGGGTCAGCTTGCGCAGCTCGGACTCGACGTCGATGGTCAGCAGCGCGCCGACGTCGATCGACTCGCCTCGACGGCCCTCGTTCATGCGCGGGCGGCCTCCTGCAGCGCCCGCTCGGCCAGCGGCGCCAGCAAGCCCGCGCGTCGCTGCGGGCCGAGGTCGAGGTGATCGAGCAGATGATCGAGCAGCGTGAACGCGGCCGTGTGCGGCCGGCTGGCCCGGAGCCGCTCGGTCTCGAGCAAGAAGGGATCGCTGGCCTCGAGCAACACCAGTCGCTCGCCGAGCCGCGCCTTGGCGCCGAGCGGGCGAAGGTCGAGGGTCGCGACCGGATCGCCGAGCCCACGGACCGCGGCGATCCGCCAGTGCTCGCCGTGCTCGCGCAGGTGCTCGGCGAGCGCCTGCAGCAGCGGCGTGTCCTGGCCACGCGCGAGTCGATGACCCCAGCGATCGAGGTCGGTCGCGGCCAGCGAGGCGGCGACCGTGCGGCCCTCGGGCGTGTCGCCGTCGAGCACCGTGATCCCGCGTCGTCGCGCGGTTCGGCTCAGCTCGGTCTGCTCGCGGCCGACGTAGAGCTGCCCGCGCGAGGCCAAGGCGCGCGCGCGGGTCAGCGAGATCACCGACCCACCGCGGACCGGGATCAACCGGCGATGAAAGAGCGAGGGCAGGTGCCGAAACGCGCCCGGCTGGGCCAGCGCGCCTTGCAAGAGGGTCGAGAGATCGCCGCTCTCGTCGAGCTGCACGCGCCGCGCGGTTCGATTCGTCAACGACAAGCCGAGCAGCCCGAGCCCGAGCAGGCCCGAGCCCATCGCGACCCAGGGGAGCCACGGCGGATCGAGCCAGGCCGGCAGCGGGCTCGCCTCGCTCGCGCTCGGGTCGTCGTTGGCCGCGATCGACTCGGACGCAGGCGCGCCTTCGACG
>JAMHUH010000667.1:0-15340 GCA_035904925.1 Nannocystaceae bacterium | reverse complement strand
GATGGCTGCGGCCACGCGCCGGTGGCTGGGCGCGACCGTGGCCGCGGTGAGCTTGAGCGAGCGGAGTGAGCGAGAAGCGAGAGCCGGGCAGGTCCCCGCTCTCTTCTCTCTTCAGCCGTCGCTACAGCGCTCGTCGGCCGAGAGCCGGGTTCCTCCAAAAGGACTAGGAACTAGCGTTCGACGAGCGCTGCGCGCTCGTCGAACGCTAGTTCAGCCAGCCGCTGAGCTGACCCTCGGCCTCGCCCTTGCGAAACGCCCACGCGTACTCGTACGCGAATTGATTGAAGCGCCGGCCCTCGTTGCCGATCAGCTGGCGCAGGGTCGGGCTGACGCCGGCGGCCACGCCCGCGCGAAAGGCCTCGAACATGACCAAGCTGTCTTCGACCAGCCAGGGCTGCATCTTGGCGGCGAGCATGCGCTTGCGGGCGACCTCGGGCTCGAGGTCTTCGAAGCGGAGGCGATAGCCGGCGGTGCGGCCGAGCATCTCGACGATGTCGACGCCGCTGAGCGCCTCGGGGCCGGTCAGGACGTGGGTCTGGCCGGTGCCGGCTCCGACCACGACGCGGGCGATCGCGGCCGAGATGTCGCGGGCGTCGATCCAGGTGCTGCGACCGCGACCGAGGGGCAGGCGCAGGACCTGCTGGTTTTGGATCTCCTCGGCGAAGGAGCGGATGTTCTGCATGAGCAAGAACATGTGCGGCTGCAGATGCGTGTAGGGGACGCCGAGGCCCGCGACGATCTGCTCGCAGGTGCCGAAGAGTCGGCCGAGTCGGGTGGGCGCCTCGCGGCTGGCACCGATCGCCGAGAGGTGGACGACGTGCTGGAGCTCGCGCCCGGCCGCTGCGGCGGCGAAGGCCTCGACCATCGAGACGTCGGCGTTCAGGGCCGGATAGATGATCACGGCCCGCTCGACGCCCTCGAGCGCGGGCCCGAGGCTGGCTGGATCGGCGAGGTCGCCGACGGCGATGTCGAGCAAGCGGCGATCGAGGCGGCGCTCGTCGAACCAGGCGTCGAGCTCGGCTCGCTTGTGTTCGTTGGGGATCAGCGCGCGCGTCGGCACGCCCATCCGGTTGAGTTCGTCGATGGCCTCGCGGCCGATGATGCCCAGAGCGGCGGTCACCAAGATCATGTCGTCACCTCGTGTTGGAGCGTTGGTTGCGAGTCCGGCAGATAGCCATGTCGCGCAAAGTCGAGCGGGAGCGCGCGGGCGAGCGCGAGGTTGCCTGGACCGTAGAGCTCGGTCAGGGCCACGCGCAGGTCGGCGGGCAAGGTCGTGTCGATGTCGGGCGGGCGTTGGTTGCGAGCGCGCGCGAGGCTGAGCGCGAGCAGCCGCTCGGGCTCGCAGCCGAGCAGCGGCGCGAGGCTGGCCAAGAACGCGGCCGGCTGCGTGCGGTGATCCTCGTGGAGGCGAAGGTGCACGCGCGCGGCTCCAAAGTGCTCGACCCAAGGCCCGATCGCGTCGGCGAGGCGCAGCGCGTGCAAGAGTCGCCAGGGTCGGGCGAGCTGGTCGCCGAGCCACTCGACGTAGCTTCGACCGGCGAGCTCGCCGACGCGCTCGAGCGTGGTCAAGTGGGCGTAGATCGAGGCGAGCAGGCTCTGCTGCTCGCGCACGACCATGAGGATCTCGGCCTGCGGAAACCATGCGTGGAGGCGCCGAGCCAGCTCCCAGCGATCGACGCGGGCGTCGAAGCGACCGAGCCCGAGCTCCTCTTCGGAGAGCACGAGCCGGGCGCCGGGGCGCGCGAGCAAGGGTCGCAGCAGGTCGCGCTCGATCGCGGGTCGCTCGCGCTGCCACTCCCAGCGCTCGAAGTTCGAGAGCGCCAAGAAGAGCCGACGCATCGGCAAGCTGAACTCGGGCAGCGGCTTGCCGAAGTAGACGGTGTCGGGCAAGCGCACGAAGGTGTTGAACTGCAAGGCCGTGCTGCCGCAGCGCGGCAGCCCGACGTGGATCAGACAAGGCCGCGGATCGACGCTCACCCGCGCCCCTCCTCGCCGAGCGAGCCGGCTCGACGCCGCCGAACCACATGCGAGGCCATGCCGACCAGCGCGCGCAAGCTGGCGCTCGGGCAGGTCCAATGGCGCAGCGCGGCCTGCCACCACCAGGTCAACGAGACGCTCCAGCCCGGTCCCCAGGGCACGTGCAGCCAGTGGAGCGGGATGAAGAGCGCGTCGCCGGGCTCGAGCCAACAGCTCCACGCGCGCAGCGATCCCGCGGCCGCAAAGCGAGCGCGCAGCTGCTCGTGCAGCTCGGGCAAAGCGTGAAAATTGATTCGGCTGCGATGAAAGCCCTCGGCGTGCGCAGGCTCGAGCCCGAGCGAGGCGAGCTCGCGCGGGGCGAAGCAGAGCACCTGCTTGCGACCCTGGACCTGAACCAGCAGCGCCTGCGTGCGCGCGTGAAAGTGGCCGAGGCAGCGAGTGTTGCGACCGGCGAAGAGCGAGGGGCCCGAGAGCTCGGGCGCGAGCCGATCGAGCAGCGCGGGCCGCTGGTACTGATCGGCGAAGCCAGACAAGCCCGCGATCGTCGTGCCGGCCATGTAGAGCTCGTCGAGCTCGTTGGCCAGCAGCGCGCGACCGAAGAACTCGGCCAGCGGCCAGCGCCCGCGATGGACGGCCTGGATGTCGAGCTCGAGCCGATCCCGAGGGGTCGCGCGGACTGGCACCTCGACCCGGGTCGAGCGCAGCGAGAGCTCGAGCAGGCGCGCGGGCGTCCAGGTCTGCGTGGCCGGCCAGTCGCGGGCGAGACCTTCGATCAAGACCGGCCGACCGGCGTCGACGATCGCCGCGAAGCGCTCGGGGTCGACCGAGTCGGCTCGCTCGCGGCTCGACTCGAGCGCGTGTTCGCTGGCGAAGAGCTCCATGGTCAGGCTCCGAGCGCGAGGCTCAGCGCGAGCTCGCGCAGATCGTGGAATTCGACGACTCGAAGCGCCTGCCGACGCGAACACCAGTAGACGGCGGCGCTGCGAGGACCGCCCCACTCGCAGGCCTCGCGAGGCGAGCGCTCGGGCACGAGCCACAGATCGATCAGCGTGGTGTCGAGCTGGACGAAGCAGAACCCGGGCCGATCGCACACGCCGCGCTCGTCGAACTCCAGCGGCTTGTCCGGCAGCGCGAGCGTGCGCAGCTCGGCGACCAACTCGGGGATCGTCGAGGCGGGCCAGCGCCGCTGCAGCGCCTCGGCCCGCTCGATCCGCAGGCAATCGCGCCAGGCCGCGGCCTCGGGCCAAGCCTCGACCAGCTCGAGGCAGGCGGCGAAGTGGTGGTCGAGCGCGGCCTCGAAGCGGGCAGTCACGATCGGCGAGGCCAGCGAGGCCAACCACGCCGGCGGCAGATCGGCGTGGGTGACGAAGCGGGGAAAGTAGCCGCGCAGGCGAGCGCGCCGATCCGAGCGGGCGGCGCTGCGCAAGAAGCCGAGCATCGCGGGGCTCGGGCCCGCGTGCAGGTGCTCGGTCGCCCAACGCTCGCCCTCGGGATGGACACCGCGGAGCATGTCGAGGAACTCGCGCTGGACGAGGGCCAGGTTGGCGCGGCGAGGATCGATCGAGGTCATGCGCTCACCCGGTCGCGGACCTGCTCGAGGTCGGCGAGAATGCGATCGAAGTCGTGGAATCGATGCTCGCGCTCGAGCACGATCAGGGCCGGTTCGGCGTGGGCGAGCGCGACGTCGAGCAACTCGAATACCCGGGCCGGGACCTCGCCGTCGTGGCCGTCGATCCAGGTCGAGTCGCCGGGCAGGGCCCGACCCCCGGCCAGGTGGATCTCGCGAATGCGGCCGGCCGGAAGCGCGCGAATGAAGGCTTCGGCGTCGAGCCCGACGTTGCGCTCGTCACAGAGCAGGTTGTGAAGATCGAGGAGGATCCCGCAATCGCTGCGCTCGGCGACCTCGGCCAGGAATTCGTGGGCGGGGATCGTCGATCCGCGAAATTCGAAGTATCGCGGGACATGTTCGAGCAAGAGCGGGCAGCGCTCGCCGAGCGCCCGCCGCAGGGTCTGGACGTTCTCGACGCAGATCGCGAGGCTGTCCGCGTTCATGAGGATCGGCAGGTTCATCTCGAGATCGACGTCGCCCACCCGACAGCAGGTCAGGTGATCCGAGACCTGAAAGGGCGGGATCTCGGCGATCAAATCGGCCATCGCCTCGGTGAGCGGGCCCGCTTCGAAATCGGCGCTGGCCAGCGAGCCTTCGATGAAGTGAAAAGAATGTGGCACTCCAAAATGTGCCAATCGTTCGCGCAGCAATCGAGCGTTGCCGGCGGCCAGGTAGCCGCTCGGGACGATCTCCACGGCGTCGACCAGATCGCGATCGATCGCAATCTCGATCACGCGGCGCAGCGAGTCGGCGTAGGTCAGGGCAATGCGTGGGCGCACGATGAATCTCGACAATGGGAGGAGGGCGAATTCGAATCGAACGATGCGACACAGGGGCCCGTGCCGGACCAGCCGACACGGGCGAGGATCTCGATCCGATCAGCGGTTGGGCCTCAGGCCCACTTGGTGCAGGTGCCTTCCCAGGTGTGCCCGCAGCAGCCCTTGGTCGGGGCCGCGGCCTCGAGCTTGCCGGCGCCGAGGCCGAGCGCGTAGGCCATGCCGCCTTGCTCGATCGCCGAGGTGAAGTCCTGCAGGGTGCCTTCGTTGGCCAGCTTGGCGTAGACGGCGATCGCCTCCTTCACCTTGCCGGCATCCAGATCCGCGCTCGCGAGCCGCGAGGCCAACGAATCCGGAACTTCGTCGGCCATGACGGGGCCGAGCGCGCGCAGAGAGTCATACAGAGTGGACGTGTCGATCAGAGTGCTCACCAGTTTTCTCCTAACTCGAAGACTCCGGCGAATGCCGAAGTCACCGCTTGCCTAGCATCGGCCCGTGAAACATGTCAAGCGTGAACGAATGTCAAAACGTGGAATATCGACCCCCATCGGGGGATAGCGACAAACCCATCGAATTGGAGTGTGAACATTTCGATCCACGCCGAAGGATTGGGCAATGTACCCATCGCTGGACTGGTTGGATTGGTTCGCGCTTCGTGATAGTCGAAGGGTCGATGCTCGATTCGATGGGGCCCACGCTCGAGGCCGCATTCGCGGCCCTGGCCGATCGGACGCTCGTGCATGATTTGCCGCGGGCCGCTCTGATCGAGCACGCCGCGAGCTTTCCCTCGGCGGACCTGCACAAGCTCTTTTTCGAATGGGAGTGGGCCGAAGGATCGCTCCGGCCCGCCGGCTATGGGCACGGCTTTCGCCCGCGCGCGCTCGCGCGCTTGCTGGCCCAGGATTCGGCCTTTGCCCAGACCCCGAGGGGCGAGCAAATCCTGCTGGCGCTGCGCCAAGATCCCTTCGATCCCAGCGGCGAGCGGAGTCGAAGCTCGCAAGATGGCGAGCCCGAGTGGATCGAATACGACCTCGACGCGCGCGGAGTCGCCGAGCTCCCGGGTGTGTTCTTTGCCCTGCCCAGCGAGCTGCGCCGGATTCAGACGCCCGAGGACGCGCGCGCGCTGCTCGACGCGCTCGAGCTGCGCTTGCCCGAATTCTCGACCCGAGAAGATCGACTCGGTCAGGACGACTCGAACGATCGCTCGCTACGCAAGGTGGTCGCCGAGCTCGCCCAGGCCGAGCTCGCGCTCGCCAACCCGCTGCGGGTCTATCGGCTCGGACGCAGCGAGAATCGAGCGCCTGGCTGGCTGCGCCTGCTGATCGGGGGCCTGCGTCCGACCAGCCTCGACGATCTGGCACCACGATTGCTCGGCGACTACGACTCGACCATCGCCGGGCGGATCGCCGCGGCCACGCCCGAGCTCGCGCGGCCTCGGATCACGGCGGCCATCGACGTGCTCGAGGGCCGGCTCGCGGCGATCGATCTCGAGGGTCCCTACTTCTTCGGCCTGCGCGACGCCGCGACCCGAGCGGCTCGAACTTCGCAGTTCTGCGCGAGCTTGGCCCACGCGGGGCTGCTCGACGACGCGGCCGCGCGCGCGATCGCGGCGATCGGTTTGGTCGAGGTCGAGCTGCCCGACTTCGATCGCCGAGCGGTCTTGGTCGTCGACCACTTCAAGTTCGGGGTCGCGGGTCGCCACCTCGGACGGATCAAGCTCTACGCGGAGCTGGTGATCTGGCCGCGCGATCGTCCGGGACCGCTGCGATGAGCGACATGCTCGACCAAGCCATGCCCATGCTCGATGTGGTGGTGATCGGCGCGGGCTTGGCTGGGCTCGCCTGCGCGGCCGCGCTCCCAGGTCGGCGAGGGCTCGTGCTCGAGCGCGAGGATCGGATCGGTGGTCGGGTCTCGACCCGGCGTGAAGCGGGCTTCGTCGCCGAGCTCGGGGCCGCCTTCGCCTACAACGCCGCGCTCGCGCCTTCGGGCTTCGTCGGCTCGCCGGTCGAGCTCGAGTCGGGCCCGCTCGTGCTGCACGACGCCGAGCGTGGGACCTTGCTGCGCGGCCACGAGGTCCGCGACTGCCTGCTCGCCGAGCGCACGCCCGACGACGCGCGGCGGCTCGCGCTCGAGCTCGAGCAATTCGGCCGAGGCGAGCGCGAGCTCGACCAGCTCGACGCCGACTTGCGAGCTCGGCTGGGTGCGTTCATGGCCGTGCTCCACCCCGGGCCGATCGCCGCCTACGAGCCACGACGCCAACGCGACGCGCTGCTCCGCTTCGCCAACCGCTGGCGCGAGGCCGGCAACGACGAGCTGGTCATGGCCCTGCGCGAGCGGGTCGAGCTCGAGCTCATGCTCGGCTGTGAGGTCGTCGAGCTGGTCGAGCGCGAGGATCGAGTCGAGCTGGTCGTGCGCGATCCAGCCGGCGAGCGGCGACGCCTGGCCTGCGCGCGCGTGGTCTTGGCGGTGCCGACCCCGGCCGCGCTGCAGCTCTTGCCCGAGCTCGACGAGGCTCGCCGAGCCACGCTCGCCGCGATCGAGTGGCAAGCCGGCAGCGTCGGCGTGCTCGAGCTCGATCCTGCCGACGAGCTGCCCGAGTTCTCGTACCTGGTCAGCACCCGGCCCGAGCTCGCGCTCGTGCTTCGTCGCGATCGCCAGCTGAGCTGTTATTGGCTCGACGCGCTCGAGCTCGACGCCGACGCCCTGCGCGAGCGCTGCGAGCTCGCGCTGGCCGAGCTCGGGGTCGGGCTCGCGCCAGGTCGAACTCGCTGGTTCGCCCACCAACACTGGCCGACGCTGGCGCCGGTGATCGGCGAGGGCCATCGGCGCTGGTCGGCCGAGTGCCTGCGGCCGAGCGAGCGGATCGTGCTCGCGGGCGATTGGACCTGGCTCGACGACGGCAAGCACATGCCCTACGGCATGGTCGCGGCGGTCGCTTCGGGTCGGCGCGCGGCCGCGATGATCCGTGAAGCAGAGCGCAGCGAGAGCGCGAGGTCGACATGAGCACGCGCGAGTTTGGTCCGCTGGCGATCACCACGATCCTCGAGATCGAGCCGAGCGGGCCCCGCTACGTCGAGCGGATCGCCGACGGCGACGTGGCCTATTGGGGGTTGATCTTGGCGGCCGAGGGCGACCCCGCGATCGCGGACTACCTGTGGTCGTGCGCGAGCGAGGGCTTGTGGGAGTACCAGCGCGGGCACGGGCCGACCGCGGCCGACAGCGCGCTGGTGATCGAGGGCCTGGCCGCAGCCGGGGCGACCCGCGAGCAGCTCGAGCCTTGCCTCGACCGCCTGGTCGAGCGCCACTTCGATCGCGCGAGCGGTGGCTTCACGACGGTCGTGCGTGGCCGCGCGGCGTATTGGCTGGGCCCGAGCGTCGACACCACCGCCCAGGTCGCGTGGCTGCTCGCTCGACTCGCGCCCGAGCGCCACCCCGCCTGCCTCGCGGCCGCGCTCGACTACCTGCGCGCCGCTCAGCACCAGGACGGGACCTGGGCGAGTCGTTGGTACCCCTCGCGCGTGCTCCCGACCTGGTTGGTCACGCGCGTGCTCGCGGCGACGGGCGTCGATCGGGCTGCGCTCGGGCGAGCTCGGCTCGCGCTGCTCGAGCGCCAAGCCGCCGATGGCAGCTGGGATCACTCGGTCATCGACACCGCCGCGGGCCTGCGCGCGCTCGGTGATCCGCACAGCTCGGCCTGTCAGCGCGCGGGCGCATGGTTGCGCCGTCGCGGTCCCGAAGGTCGGTGGCCGGGCGAGCCGATCTTGAGCTACTGGTTCGAGGATGAAGTCGGGGCGCGGCGGCTGTACCTGAGCGTCGACGCGGGCAGGATCACCAGCGCCTACGCCTCGCTCGCGCTGCGAGTGCTCTAGAGCACCGACCGGTTTGAATCCACATGCTGATGCACGCGAATTCAAACCGGTCGGCGCTCTAGAAGATCACGCGATCGATCGGATGCAGCCAGGGCGCGCGGCCGAACGCCGCATCGATCACGCGCGTGCCCGTGAACGCTCGCCGCCCGTGCAGCATCGACCAGTTGTCGGCGATGATCGTGTCGCCCGCTCGCCAGCGGTGCGCGATGGCCAACGCCTCACCCTGCTCGCGCATGACCTCGTGGCGGATGTCGGCGGCGATCGGCTCGCCGTCGTCGAAGCGGACCCAAGTCTGCTTGCCGGGTCGGCTGCGATCGGGCCGATCCGGGAAGCCGCAGGCGCTGTCGGCCAAGCCGACGCCGCGCGCTCCCGCGATCAGGGCCGGCGCGGTGTAGCGATACCAGAGCGGGCCTTCGCCGCGGAGCCGATGCATCAAGCTCTCGCGGCAACCCGGCAGCGCTCGCATCGCGGCCGCGAGCGCGTGCAAGCGAGCGTCGAGCTCGGTCGGCGCGATCGGGCCGAACATCCGCTGCCAGCCGATCGTGGGGATCTCGTTGTCGTAGGCGACCCGCCGCGCTTCGAAGGCCGCGCGCGTGCTCGCTCGCAGCGCCGCGTGCAAGGCCACGCCGTCGACCAAGGTCGTCTCGCCGCCGGAGTCGGCCGGGCGCCGACAGTGAAACGCGACCAGGTCGGGTCGCAGCGGCGTATAGGCGTACTCGCAGTGGGGGCCGATCGCGTGCTCGCCCGGATCGACCGACTGCACGCTCGCGTCGGCGCCGGTCTGCTCGCGTCGACCGCCATGCACGAGCGCGCCGCTGAAGAGCCGCCGACACAGCTTGGCGAACGCGTCGAGGTCGGGCTGACCACGCAAGAGCACCCAGCCCCGCTCGCGCACTCCGGCGCGGATCGACTCGATCTCGACGTCGCTCGACACCCCACGAATGTCCGCCAAGCCGACGCGCTTGACGAGCCTGCCGCGGGGTCGGTCGCGGGGCCCACCTCGAGGATCGACCCGATCACTTCGCGTCGGCGTCTCGATCGGCGAGCACTCGCTCGATGAAGTCGAAGCGAGCTTGCCAGGTCTCGACGATCCGCGCGTCACCCTCGACCCGGTGGCCTTGGCCAGCGACCTCGAGGTAGGTGACCGGCTTGCCGAGCTTGGTCGCCTGCTCGGCGAAGGCCCGCGAGCCCTCGACGGGGACCCGCCAGTCGTTGCCGCCGTGGAGCAGGAAGATCGGCGCGTCGAGGCGCTCGACATGGTTGACCGGGCTGCGCTCGACGAGCTGGGCGAGGTCGGCCGGGACGTTGGGATCGCCGGCTTCGAGCACGACCCAGTCGGGGATGTTGGTCGCGTGAAAGAACGCGACGATGTCGGAGAAGCCGGCCTCGGCGAGGCCAAAGCCGAACGCGTAGAAGTTGGCGTCGTCGTGCGGGTAGGTCAGCGCGCGCATGGTCGCGTAGCCGCCGTGGCTGCGCCCGTACACGCCGATCCGCTCGTGGCCGATCGCGAGCCGCTGCGCGGTCCAGCGCGCGACCGCGAAGAGATCGAGGATCTCCTTGCCGCCCAGATCGCGATCGTTGAGCGCCTGGAATTGCTTGCCGAAGCCCGACGAGCCGCGGACCGCCGGCGAGACGACCGTGATCCCGGCCGCGCAGAGGATCTGGTCGTAGTCGGTCCAGACGTTCTCGCCGCCGTAGAAGGAGCGGACCATCGCGATCGGCGGGCCCGCGAGCGGCTCACGCGGCGCGAGCAAGAACGCGTGCAGCTTCAGGCCATCGAAGGTCGGGATCTCGACTCGCTCGGCTTGGCAGCGAACCAGCGCCTGCTCGAGCTCGGGCGCGAGCGCGACCAGGCGATCGGTCTGCATGTCGAGGCTGCCGTCGGCGGCGCTGGAGAAGCGCGCCTGTGAGAGTTCGAACACCTGGGTCGGGCTCTCCTGCGACCAGATCGCTCGATCCCCGTGGCCATCGAGGATCGCGACATGGCCAGCCGCGCTGGCCGAGCCGAGCAGCTTGCCGGCCTTGGGATCGATCAGCTCGAGCGTGCTGCCGGCCGGGGTCCCGTGCGCGAGCAAGATCCCGCGATCGGTCGCGGCCGCGCCGAGCAATTCTTCGTGGAGGTCGGTCAGCTTGCGAGTCTTGCGGGTCTTGCTCGACCAGGCATAGAGATCGCCGAACTCCTGGTCGTCGGCGGTGTAGAGCAGCCACTCGCCGTACCAGCCCTCGAGCGGGTTGGCGAAGGTCCGCGGGCGCTTGGGATCGGTGATCGTCGCGAGCTTGGGCACCTCGGAGCGCAGATCGACCTCGACGATCTGCACGCGGTTGCGATCGTCGTCGACCTGGGCGTTGAAGTAGAGGTGCCGACCGTCGCTCGAGAAGTGCGGCTCGCTCCACGTGAAGCGCAGCTCGGGGCTGTCGCAGACGACCTCGCGATCGGCCTTGTCGCGCTTGGGATCGCTGGCGTCGAGCAGCCGCAGGCAGGTTCGATAGGGCGCCTGCTGGCCGCTGCGGGCCAGGTAGGCGACCGTCTGCGCGTCCTCGGAGAAGCCGAAGCCGTAGACATAGTCGGCGAAGGTCAGCTGCTCGGGCATCCGCTCGTCGAGCGGCTTGCCGAGGTCGATCCGCCACAGGTTCATCTGCTCGTCGTTGCGCGCGTCGGCGTGCAGCCAGAGCATGTCGCTGGCCTTTTGCTGGTGGACCGACCACAAGCTGCGCTGCGACCAGTCGGCCTTGCTGACCGGCTCGGCGCTGGCGAGATCGATCGTGCTGGTGCCCGCGCTCGGGATCGCGGCCATGCGCAGCTCGTAGCGCTCGCCGGTCGCGACGAAGAAGAGTCGATCCTGCTCGAGCGCAGGCATGAAGCTGCGGTAGGGGAAGCCGCGCAAGAAGGGCTCGAGGTCGAGGGTCCGGCCGAGGAAGGCGATCGCCAGCGGATCGCTCGGCTCGCTCGCGCCCGGCTCGGCCGCGCCCTCGGGCGGCTCGGTGGTCGGGTAGGGCGTGGCCGGGTTGGGTGGTGCGCAGGCGAGCAGGATCGCCAAGGGCAACGAGCGCGAGGCGCTGAGCATGCGGCATCGTAACTCGCTCGCGCGGACTCATGGCGAGCATGCCGAGCGAGCCCGAGCGCGCCCGAGCATGGCCGAGCGGTCGCTCCCCAGCCGCGCTCGTGAGACACTCGCCGCGCCCATGGCCGCCACCAACCCCCTGGTCCGCGATCGCGACGTCGACTTCCTGCTCGACGAGGTTCATGACGTGGCCAGCCTCTGCGCGCTGCCGGCCTACGCCGATCACTCGCGCGAGACCTTCGCGCTCTTCTTGGCCAGCGCGGCCAAGCTGGCCCGCGAGCGGCTCTTCCCGCTCTTTCGCGCGATGGACGAGCAGCCGGCGCGGCTGGTCGAGGGCCGCGTCGAGGTCCACCCGCAGATGGCTGGGCTCTGGGATCAGATGGTCGAGCTCGGCTTGCTGACGGCGACCTGCCCGGCCGAGGTCGGCGGGGTCCAGCTACCGCACGCGATCTCGGTCGTCGCCTACCTCTACTTGATGGCCGGCAACGCGGGCGCGGTCGGGTTTCCGCTGCTGAGCGCGGGCGCGGCCCACCTGCTCGAGAGCTTCGCCAGCCCGGCGCTGCAAGAGGCGTTCATGACCCGCATGTACGCGGGCGAGTGGACCGGGACCATGTCGCTGACCGAGCCGCAAGCTGGCAGCGGGCTGGGCGATCTGACCTGCAAGGCGACGCCGATCGCTGGCCGCGAGGGCGTGTACGCGATCCAAGGTTCGAAGATCTTCATCTCGGGTGGCGACCACGACTTTCGGCCCAACGTCGTGCACCTGACCTTGGCTCGGCGCGTCGGCGATCCAGCCGGGACCAAAGGCATCTCGCTCTTCGCCGTCCCACGCATGCGCCCGGTCGATGGCGAGCTCGCGCGGCTCATGCCCGGCGGCGACGGGGCGCTCGAGTTCAACGACGTCCACACCACCCAGCTGATCCACAAGATCGGCTGGAAGGGCCTGCCCAGCCTCGGGCTCGCCTACGGTGAGACCGGCGAGGGCGGCGACTGCCAAGGCTGGTTGATCGGCGAGCCCTGCCAGGGCCTGACCTACATGTTCCAGATGATGAACGAGGCCCGGATCCTGGTCGGCGCCAACGCGACCGCGACCGCCTCGGCCGCCTATCACGAGGCGCTGGCCTACGCGCGCGAGCGGACCCAAGGTCGTCGCCTGGTTCGGACGCCCGCGCCCGAGCATGGCCCGGTCGCGATCATCGAGCATCCCGACGTCCGCCGCATGCTGCTGCGCAGCAAGGCGATCGTCGAGGGCAGCATGAGCTTGTTGATCGCCGCCGCGCGCTACCAAGACCTCGCCAGCCAGCACGACGATCCGGCCGAGCGCGCGCGCGCCCAGCTGATCCTCGACACGCTCACGCCGATCACCAAGACCTTCCCGGCCGAGCGCGGCTTCGAGGTCAACACCATGGCCCTGCAGATCCACGGCGGCTACGGCTACTCGAGCGAGTACTTGCCCGAGCTGTGGATGCGCGAGCAGAAGCTCAACAGCATCCACGAGGGCACCACCGGCATCCAGAGCCTCGACCTGCTCGCGCGCAAGGTCGTGGCCAAGGGCGGCAAGGCGCTCGAGCACCTCAGCGAAGAGATCCGCGTCGACGTCGAGCAAGCCCGGGTCAGCGGGGTCGACGAAGACCTGTGCGAGACGGTCAAGATCGAGGTCGCGCGGCTCGGCGGCCTGACCCGGCTGCTCGCCGGCCGCGGCCTTCAAGGCGACCTCGTCGGCATGCTCGCGCACAGCCACGACTACCTGGTCGCCTTCGGCAACCTGATCATCGCCTGGCAGTGGCTGAAGATGGCCAGCGCCGCCTGTCGGGCGCTGGGCCAGCACCTCGAGCCCGACGCCGCCGACTACTATCACGGCAAGCTCGAGGCGACCCGCTATTGGATCCGCACCGAGCTGGCCGACAACAGCCGGCTCGCGTTGCTCTGCGAGACCGGCGAAGACTCGTACTTGAAGATCGCCGAGAGCGGCTGGTGAAGCCGCCCTCGACGAAGAGCTTTCAGGGCACCTGGTTCGCCAGCGGGATCCCGTAGACGTAGTCGGTCAGCGCGACGTCGGCGTGGCAGCCGATGCAGTTGTCCACCGCCGCGCCGCTGGCCATCAGGTTGCCGTCGAGATCGGCCGCGCCCCACCACCAGTCGTTGTTGTCCGGATCGAAGCCGCCGATCGCCTTGTACATGATCGTCATCCCCGTCGGCGCGCCCATGCCATCGAGGTGCTCCTTCACGATCAGCGTCTCGGGAGCGAAGTTCAGCGCGGAGGGGTTCTCGGGGTCGACCGAGCGATAGTTGTCGACGGGCGGCTTGACCCAGATGTTGACGTCGATGCCACCCGCGTGCTGACTGGCGATCGGGTTGACGTTCATCTTGGTGAAGTTGGTCGAGTAGGCGACCGCCTCGGCCATGATCGCGGCCTCGTCGACGGTCACGCCGGTGCCGGTGTCACCCGTGCTGTCGGTGCCCGTGCTGTCGGCGACCTCGTCGTCTCCGCCACCGCCACCGCAGCCGGTGAGGCCGGCCAGAACGAAGAGCACTGCGAGGGTCGAGGGGAGCAATTTCATCGTCGTCGTCATCATCGTCATCGTCATCGTCGTCGTCGTCGTCGTCGTCGTCATGGAGCGCGCAAAAGCCTGCCACAGCAATCGCCTCAGGTGGATTCTCTTTGCGCTCGAGCAGCCAGTCGGCGAGCCTGTCCGGGATGACCTCGATCCCGCGCATCTTCACGACGCTCGCCCTGTTGACGCTCGGCGCCTGTGCCAAGCCGGCGGCTCAGCCCGAGGCGGTCCCGGCCGAGCCCGAGTCCACGAGCGCCAGCCCGGCCGCCGAGACCCAGCCCGAGGCGGGCACGACCCAGCTCGCCAACCCGGCCTCGGTCAACTGCGAACAAAAGGGCGGCAAGCTCGAGATGGTCAGCAACCCCGACGGCGAGCAAGGCATCTGTGTGCTCGCCGACGGCACGCGCTGCGAAGAGTGGGCCTACCTGCGCGGCGAGTGCCCCTGATTCGGATCCGCGAGCGGGTGCCGGGCTGCGATCCCGAGCGCTTCTGGGCCGCGCCGCTCGAGCACGCGCGGCTGCTCGACATGCGTGACAAGTACGCGGCCCAGCTCGAGCTCGCCCGCACGACCGAAGCCGAGCGCAAGCCCTTGCTGCGCGCGCTCGCGAGTCGCTGGCCCGGCAGCCTGCGCGAGGCCGAGCTGATCGGTCCCGTCGAGGTCGCGGCTCGGCTCGAGCGAGCGCAGCGAGGGCTCGCCCGAGCCGAAGCGCCGGCCCGCGAGTGGCTGGCCCAGGACGAGTCGGCGGCGGCGCTGCTGCTCTGGTCCAGCTTGCACGCCGCGCTCGCCGACCTGCTGCGATTTCGTCGAGGCTCGCGCGTTCGCCCGAGCGTCGCGGGGCTGGCCGACTGGATCGCCGCAGACCCCTCGCTCGCCGAGCGCTGGCCGGCCGCGGAGCTGCTGCCCGAGCGACTCGGCGACAAGCTCGAGCTTCGCTGCGCCTACCTGTGGTCCTGCGCCCGGACTGGGCTCGCGCTCGCCCAGCTCAATCAGCTCCTCTTCGCTCGCGCGGGCCATTGGGATCGTCGACCGGCCGATCCCGAGTGGGCCCACGACTAGTGCCCTCCTCGCGTGGATCGGGTTAGCATCGCCAGGCATGGAGCCGATGATGACTCGCCTGATCGCTGGCGCGGCGGTGCTCGTGGCCCTGGTCCTCGGTGGCTCGCGCAGCGGCGGCTTGACCGACGAGGAGGGCGAGCAAGCCCAGGCGTTGCTCGCCCGCGAGGTCCCGCCCGAGCGCGCCCGCGAGGCCGCGCTGACCAGCCAGCCCAAGTACACCTCGAACGCCGTGTACTACCGGAGCGAGCTCGAGGCGACGCTGGCCAAGCTCGACATGCAGGTCGACCTCGACGCGACGATCGAGCAGTTGAAGCAGCCCAACGTGTTCGCGCACCCGATCAGCCGCAGCGCGCCCGTGGTGATGAAGGCCGGCGAGCAGCGCAGCGAGCACGACCTCGAGATCGCGGTGGTCCAAGGGGATCTTCGGGTCAAGTC
>JAMHUH010000666.1:0-3153 GCA_035904925.1 Nannocystaceae bacterium | reverse complement strand
GAGGTTGCATATCCCATGGCCGGAGGCGGTACGCAGGCTCGAGCTCGACACGCTCGGCGACTCGCTCGTTCCCATGCCCGACCAGACCCCGTCGAGTTGGACCGAGCCCGAGAACCTGGCCTACGTGATCTACACGTCGGGCTCGACGGGTCGGCCCAAGGGCGTGGGGGCGCTCCACCGCGGCGTGGTCAACCTCGTCGTTCACGAGTCCGCGCTCCTCGGCGTGAGCGTCGGACGACCGGTGCTGCACTTCTCGTCGTTCGCCTTCGATGCGTCGGTCTCGCAGCTGTTCTCGACCTTGCTGCGAGGAGGACGGCTCGTGCTCGCCTCCGCGGACCAATGTCGCTCGCAGGACGCGCTCACGACCTTGCTCGCGCGCGAACGCGTCGAGATCGCGATCTTGCCGGTATCCGCGCTGAGCCTCGTGGACACCGATGCGCTGCCCGATCTTCGCGTGCTGATGGTCGGTGGTGAGGTGTGCGCACCGAGTCGGGCCGCGGCCCATATGCGCGAGCGGCGATTCATCAATGCCTACGGCCCGACCGAGACGACGGTCGCGGCGACGTACTGGGAAGCCACGACGCCGTCTCTATTGCCTGCCTCTTTGCCGCTCGGCCGACCGGGCGCGAACACCCGCGTCTATGTGCTCGACGACCAGCTCGAGCCGCCGCCGATCGGGGTCCCCGGGGAGCTCTACATCGCGGGCCTCGGCGTCGCTCGCGGCTACCTCGGGCGCCCCGGCTTGACGGCCGAGCGCTTCGTCCCCGATCCCTTCGGCCCACCGGGCGAGCGGATGTATCGCAGCGGGGATCTGTGCCGCTGGCGCTCCGACGGCAACCTGGAGTTCATCGGTCGGGTGGATCACCAGGTCAAGATCCGTGGGATCCGCGTCGAGCTCGGCGAGATCGAGGCCACACTCGGTCGGCATCCTGCGGTTCGACAGTGCGCTGTAGTGGTGCGCAGCGACGATCCGAGCGCGACCCGCCTGGTCGCATACCTGGTCGGCGAGACGAGGTCGGTGGCCGAGCTTCGCATGCACCTCGCAGCGACGCTGCCGGATGCCATGGTCCCGGCGCTCTTCGTGTGGCTCGACGAGATTCCGCTGACGCCGGGTGGAAAGCTCGATCGCAAGGCTCTACCCGCGCCTGACATCGATCACGCGGCGCTGTCGGTCGAGTTCGTCGCTCCGCGGACACCGACCGAGTCGACGCTGGCGAGGATCTGGGCCGAGGTGCTCGGGCTCGCATCCGTCGGCATTCGCGGCAACTTCTTCGAGCTCGGCGGCGACTCGATCTCGAGCATTCGCGTGGTCAGCCGCGCCACGAAGGCCGGCATCCCACTGACCTCGCGCCAGCTGTTCGAACACCCGACGATCGCCGGCCTCGCCGAGGTGCTCGCGCCGGCCACCGCCGCGCCCGAGACACTGACGCGGGTGATCGGCGAGCACGCGCCGCTGTCGTTCGCGCAAGCCCGCATCTGGATGGCCGGCCAGCGCGAGCAGTTCTACGCCGAGCATGTCTCCGGCATGGCCCTGCGCCTGCGCGGCCCGCTCGATCGCCCGGCCTTGCTCGCCGCGCTCGCATTGCTCGTAGAGCGCCACGAAGCCCTGCGCACAGCGATCGTCGAGGTCGATGGCGAGCTCCGCCAGCGGATCATGTCGCCCACCTGGATCGAGCCGAACATCCGAGACCTCTCCCCGCTCGCTCCCCTCGCCCGTGAGGCAGCCCTGCACGCATGCCTGAGCGAAGGCCTCGGCCAGCTCGGCCAGCCACTCACTCGGATTCACCTCCTCACGCTGGAGCCCGAGCACACCGCGCTCATCATCAACGTCCAGGTCGCGCTGGCAGACGGCTGGTCGGTCGGAGTGCTTGCCGACGAGCTGCGCAGGAGCTACAGCAGCCTCGCTGCCGGTCAGCGCCCCGACCTGCCCCCGCTGCCCATCCGCTTCGCCGAGTATGCCGCCTGGGAACGCGAGCATCTGACGGGCCCCACGCTCGTGCGCCTGCTCGACCACTGGCGCGAGCGCCTGCGCGGCGTCGCCAAGCTCGAGCTTCCCTCCGATCACCCTCGCCCGACGCAGCTCGGCGACCGCGGCGGCGTCGTCCCGCTCCCCCCGCTCGCACTCGCCGACGCGCTAAACGCCCTCGCACGCGCCCACGACACCACCGCGTTCAACGTGTTGCTCGCAGCTTGGCAACTGCTCCTGGCTCAGCTGAGCGGTCAGTCTGACATCGTCGTCGGCACCATTGTCGCCAACCGCGAGCGCTGGCAGCTCGAGCACGTGATCGGCTGCTTAATCAACCTCGTGCCCCTACGCACCGATCTGTCCGGCGACCTCACGTTCGCCCGTTTGCTCTCGCGGACCAAGGCGACCACCCTTGCCGCGTTCGAGCATCAGGCGACTCCCTTCGAGGCGATCCTCGACGCGCTCGCGGTCCCGCGTGAGCCCAGCCGCCGCCCGCTCGTGTCGGTGTTGTTCATGCTGCAGAACGCGCCGGGCACCCAGCAGCTCAATCAAAGCTTCGCGCCCGGTCTGGCGGCCGAGGCGCTCGAAGCACCCGACCACGTCAGCCGCTTCGACCTCGGGCTCTCGCTGCGATTCACTCCCGCGGGGCTGCGCGGGTTCATCCGCTATTCGACCGAGTTGTTCGAGCCGGCGACCGCCGAGCGGATCGCCCACATGTATGCGAGCTTGCTCGACCGTGCCATCGCCCACCCCGATCGGCCGCTCGCGCAGCTCGTCGGCGAATCTCAACACCCTGAGCTTGCGAGTCGCCAGGCGGCGATACGAGACTCAACCATCGAGGTCCAGCAATGAAGACACACCCAGACAACGCAGCATCGACGGCCGGCTCGGCAACAGAGGCCGCCCCGCGGCAGGAGCGGGCCCAAAAGCTGGTCCGCCGCAACGTGTACTGGGCGCTCGGGCTCGGGCTCGTGCCGTTTCCGCTGATCGACATCGTCGCGCTGACGGGCGTCCAGGTAAAAATGATCGCCGAGCTCTCGGCGCTCTATGGCGTGAAGTTCTCCGAGGAGCGGGCCCGGGCCGCGGTGGTCGCCCTGACCACGGGACTCGGCAGCGTGGCGCTGGCCGGTGCGATCGCGGGCAGCCTCTTCAAGCTGGTCCCGGTGCTCGGCACATTGGCCGGGGCG
>JAMHUH010000665.1:0-3984 GCA_035904925.1 Nannocystaceae bacterium | reverse complement strand
GCCGCCGGTCTTGCCGGCCGGCATCGAGTCGACCTGCGCCCACTCGAGCGAGGCGCCGACGAGCCCGTGATCGTTCGCCTCACCGAGGCTGCCGAGCTGGGTGCCCGTCCTCGAGCCGCCCACCCACGCCAACATCATCGCCAAGAGCACGGCCAAGATGGCGCGCTGCCGGCAAAGTGTCTCGGCGCGGATGGGGTTGGGCTTCACGAGTGAGCAAAATCTACTCCGCTGCGAAATTCCGTCAATCGATTTCGCCGTGACCCATTGGGTCCAAGGCCGCGCAGGGCCAAGGCCAAACGCGCGCGCTCGAACAATCTGCGAGCGATCCTGCAAGACCTTCAATGCGTGGCCGACACAGGGTCATGACCGACTTCCAAGCCCTTCGTGATCACGTCCTCGCCCGCCTCGGCAGCCCCGTCCCCACGCTCCCGGGCGAGCATCTTCGAGCCCCCTCCAGCGACTGGGCCTACGATCGCTGGGAGGACTTCTGTGACGAGACCGATGGCGAGGTCGACCTCGAAGCGGTCGAGGCCTTCACCGCCGACCTCGAGGCCATCCGCGAGAGTGACCCTGCGGCGTTCGAGGCCGGCCGCACGATGCTGCTGGGCTCGCTGCCGGTGTTCGTCGAGCTCACGGACGACGCCGAGACCGACCCACCCAGCGCGATCCGAGCCACCCCAGCGCGGGGCCGACTCGGGGCCAACCAGAAGATCGCCCGAATGCGCGCGCGGGTGCTCGAGCGGCTCGGCCGGCCCCAAGGCAGCCTGCCGGGCGAGGGCTACTCGCTGCGCGACTCGCCCGCGTTGATGCAGGTCCGCTCGCTCTGCGACGCGCTCGAGTACCAGCTCGACGAGCGCAACCTCGACCGGGTGATCGAGCAGCTCGCCGCGCTACGTTTGCGTGACCCGCAGGCCTTCTGCTTCGGCCGCATCGAGCTGCTCCGGCTCTTGCCGGTCGAAGTCTAGCGCTCGGCTAACCCTCTTCGGTGGGCGGCCGCCACGCCGTGTCGGCCAGCTCGCCCTGCTCGAACCCGAAGAACACCTTCATCTGGTTCTCGAGGAAATCGCGCCCGTCCTTGGTCTGGAGGTCGAGCCGATAGGTGTTGATGAAGCGCGGGGACTCGCGCAGCCACATCTGCCAGGCCTGCATCGAGACCGTGTCGTAGATCTTCTGGCCCAGCTCGTTGGGGAAGGGCTTGAAGGGGATGCCCGGAAGATCCTGGTCGAGCTTGATGCAGTGGACGATGCGGGGACCGGGCTTGGGTGCTTCAGACATGATGGGCTCCTCGGTGGGCGTTCGAGCTCACTCGCGACCTTCGCGCAGCGCTTGGCGGACCACGTCGACCGCTTGGCCGACCTTGATTCGCTCCTGCCGACGGTCGTCGCGGTAGCGGATGGTCACGGTCTCGTCCTCGCTGGTCTGGCCGTCGATGGTCAGGCAGTAGGGCGTACCGATCTCGTCGTGGCGAGCGTAGCGACGGCCGATCGCGTGCTGCTCGTCGTACTTGGCCGCGATCCCCTGGTGGAAGAACTCGTCGGCGATCTTGCGCGCGACCTCGTCCATGCCGTCCTTGCGGACCAAGGGCAGCACGGCGACCTTGATCGGAGCGAGGCGCGGGTGGAGGTGCAGGACCGTCCGCTCGCCCTTGCCCTCGGCGTCGCCGGGCTCTTCGGCGTAGGCGTTGCACAGGACCGCGAGCACGCCTCGGGTCGCGCCGGCGGCCGGCTCGACCACGTGCGGGACGTAGCGCCAGCCCTTCTTGCCGGTCTCGGGGTCGATCGCCTCGGGGTCGGTGTAGAGCAGCTTCTTGCCCGAGCCCTTGGCGTGCTGGGTCAGGTCGTAGTTGGTCCGCGAGGCGATGCCCTCGAGCTCGTCCCAGCCCCAGGGGAACAGGTACTCGACGTCGAAGGTGCCGTCCGAATAGAACGCGCACTCTTCGGGCGCATGGCCGCGCAGACGCAGCTTGTCGGGGTCGAGCCCGACGCTCTGCCACCACTTCATGCGCTGGTCCTTCCAGTACTCGAGCGCCTCGCGGCCCTTGCCGGGCTCGACGAAGTACTCCATCTCCATCTGCTCGAACTCGCACGAGCGGAAGATGAAGTGCTCGACCGTGACCTCGTTGCGGAAGCTCTTGCCCATCTGCGCGATGCCGAAGGGGATCTTCGCGGACATCGACTGCTGGATGTTCAAGAACTGGACGAACATGCCCTGGGCGGTCTCGGGCCGCAGGTAGACGGCCGAATCGGCGACCACGGCCTCGACCGCGGCTCGGATCGCCTTGGGATCGTCGCCGCGCTTGACGGCCTCTTCGGTCGCCCGAATGATCGCGCCAAGCGAGTCGATCGGGCCCAGCGAGGTCCGAAACATCCCGTTGAACTCGCGCTCGGCCGACAAGAAGGGCGAGCCGCAGTTGGGACAGACGTAGCCGCGATCGCCCGCCTTGGCCCCGAGCAGCTGCTTGTCGCGTCGCTCGAGCGCGAGCTCGGGGTGCATGCCCGCGAGCTTGTCGAGCGCCGCCTTGGCCCGAGCCTTGTCGCCGAGCTCGATCGGCGCGTCTTCACCCGCGGCCAGCTTGGGCGCCTTGTCGGCCCGAAAGCGCTCGCCGCAGACATGGCAGTCGACCAGCGGATCGGTGAAATTCGCGAGGTGGCCGCTGCTGCGCCAGACCTCGGGATGCATCACGATCGACGAGTCGAGCCCATAGATGTCCTCGCGGCTGTGGACCATCGAGGTCCACCACTCGCTCATCAGGTTGCGCTTGAGCTCGACGCCCATCGGACCGTAGTCGTAGGCGCTGCGCAGGCCTCCGTAGATCTCGGAGCTCTGGAACACGAAGCCCCTGCGCTTGCACAGGGACACGATTTTCTGCATGAGTTCGGGCTCGGCGCGCATCGGGGCGGCCGTTCTTAGCACACGCCCCTCAGCGGGTCAGTAGCCCACCTCGGTCGACGCGGGATCGCCCGTCAACGCGCCCAAAAACGCGATCAAGTCGGTGATCTCGGCGTCGTCGAGGTCGCGCTCGACGTACTTCGGATCGACCTGGCCGACCGCCCCGGGGTCGACCTTGGCGTCGCGATAGCGCTCGATCCACGTGCGCAGGTCGGTGATCCGCCCGTCATGGCCGAAGCGCGGGCGCGCGACCACGTCGCGCAAGGTCGGGGTCTTGTGCGCGCCGACCAGCGCGCCGCCGGCCTTTTGGACCCGCTTCGCGATCGCGGCCAGCTGCGCCGCGCCCCACTCCGGGTCGTCGCTCCACTCGCCCGCGGCGTTGTTGGCGTTGGCTTGCAGGTCGCCGAGCCCGACCGAGGCGTCGCGGCCGTCGCTGGCCGCCGGCAGGCCGATGTTGTGGAACCAGCCGTCGCTCAAGTTGGGCCCGCCGTGACACTCGACGCAGCCGCCCTTGCCGACGAAGAGCGCGGCGCCGCGCAGCTCCTGCTCGGTCAGCGCGGCCTCGTCCCCAGCGATCCAGCGATCGAGCGCGGAGTTGGTCGAGATCAGCGTGCGCTCGTAGGCCTCGATGACCTTGCCGCAGTTGATCACGACCTCTTGCAGCTCGTCCTCGCTGGCCGTCAACGGATCGGGCATCGGGCCGAAGAGCGCGGTGTAGGTCTGGGCGTAGTCGGCCATCTCGCCGAGGTGACCGAGCAGATAGACCTGGTCGACCTCGTGGACCTTGGTCGTCGCCGCGTAGGCCTGCGACCAGAGCGAGTCGGCCCTTCCGTCCCAGAACAGAAATTGGTTGTAGGCGACGTTGGTCAGGGTCTGGGAGTGGCGCGCCATCGGCCCCTCCGCGCCCGACGAGAACTGCAGATCGTCGGACCAGCCCATCTTCGGCTGATGGCAGTCGACGCAGGCGATCCCAGTGCCGGCCTTGCTCAAGTCGGGGTCGAAGAAGAGCGCCTGGCCGAGGCCGACCGCTCGCTCGTCGTCGGCGACCGCGTTGCTGGGCGAGCTCGGCGGCTTGCCGAGCGGGCCGAGCTGCTC
>JAMHUH010000664.1:0-9027 GCA_035904925.1 Nannocystaceae bacterium | reverse complement strand
CCTCGATCATCGAGATCTCGACACGTGGATCGAGCGCGAGTGCCAAAGCCTGGCGAACTTGGCCCGAGAGGACCAATACTGGGTCCATCCGGCCGTCATGGTATCGATCGATCGCGTCAGTGGCAGGGTTCGCAATCGGCGGTTCAGCTGTGTCGGGTTCGTACATGAGTGCTACCGAGAAGCCATCGGCATCGCGCTCGTCGACGACGACCAGCTTCCGCCGACGGATCGCTCGACACTGGCGCAGATCTGGGGCGAGTCCGTGGTCCAGCGCGGACCCGAATTCGGCCTCGAGGGCGAGGGTCCCTGGCCGGTGCTGCTCCCCGCCCACATCCTGCACGCGCTCGACCGCGACGATCCACGCGACTCCGCCTACCAGCCCGGACCCGACGATTGGGACTATCCACGCCCGCGTTGAGCGACGCTATTGCGGCGGGTGCCGGCTCCCCTTCTTGCGCCCTTTCCTGACCGGCACGACGACCTCGGCCTCGGCCGCGCCACCGCCACCAAGCAGCTCGAGCGCGCGCTTGCTGGCCCGCTTTTGCGCTCGCGCGACCACGACCTCGAGCGCTTCGGCGGCCCGCCAAAAGGGCATCGCGCCCAGCTTGTGGACCAGGTCGCCCTCGCTGGCTGCGATCCTCGGCGCAGCCTCGCCCTCGCCCTCGCGGCCCCAGAACGCGGCGAGATCGACGGACAGCGGCTCACCCTTCTCGGGTAGAACCGCGGCCGCGGGCTTGGCCGGCGCCGGCCCGAGCCCGGCGAGCAGCTCGTCGCGGTCCATCCCACGCATTCGAAACATCAAGAAGGGATCGGCATCGAAGGCCTCGCCGAGCACATAGGCGACCGCGGCGGCGTGCTTGCAGGGATCGCCCCAATCCGGGCAAGTGCACGAATAGACCAGGTCGCGGCGCTGCTCGGGAAAAAGCGGGGTGCCGGCCTTCGCAAACAAGTCCTCGATGTCCTGCGGGACCTCGCCCGCGAGCAATTGCGCGAGGTGGCGGGCCTCGCTGGCGACGACCTTGCTGACCCGCTTCCAAGCTTCGGGGTCGAGCGCGGCCACTCGAATGCTGACCTCGTAGGGCCAAGGCCGCGAGCCCTGCACCTTCGCCTTGCACTCGCCACGCTGGACATCGATCGTGGTGACCTGGCCCGAGCGAGCGTAGCTGCGCCCGCGGGTCAGGCGGCCGCGGTCGCTGAATTGCTCGAGCGCGCTCAGCCAGCGCTTGGCCCACCAGCTCTTGCCCAGCTGCTTGGCCTTGATGCCACCCTCGACCGCGCGCGGCCCCGAAGGCTCGAAGTAGGTCGAGAAATAGGATGGGTAGCTGCGACGACGGGCCATGCTTCGATGCCTCAATCTCCGATCGCGTCCTCGCGCAACGCGAGCAGCTTGCGAATGTCCGCGTTCGAGAGCTCGGTCAGCCAGCCCTCGCCGCTGCCGACCACGTTGTCGGCGACGTCGCGCTTGCGCTCGATCATCGCGTCGATCGTGTCTTCCAAGGTGCCCGCGCACACGAATTTGTGGACCTGAACCTTGCGGGTCTGGCCAATTCGAAACGCGCGATCGGTCGCTTGATTCTCGACCGCAGGGTTCCACCAGCGATCGAAATGAAACACGTGGTTGGCCCGGGTCAAGTTGAGCCCGGTGCCGCCGGCCTTGAGCGAGAGCACGAAGATCGCCGGCCCTTGCTCGGCTTGAAAGCGCTCGACCAGCTCGGCCCGCTTGGGGCCCGTGACCGCCCCGTGCAAGAAGGGCACCTCGCGGCCGAAGGATTCTTGCAGGTGGCGAACCAGCATGTGACCCATGCCGGCGTATTGGGTGAAGATCAGCGCCCGATCGCCGACCGAGAGCAGCTCTTCGAGCATCTCGACCAAGCGGCCGAGCTTGCCCGAGCGACCCGCGAGCGCCGAGCCGTCGGCCAAGAAGAGCGCCGGGTGATCGCAGATCTGCTTGAGCTTGGTCAGCGTCGCCAGGATCATGCCCTTGCGCCGAATGCCATCGACCTCGCGCAGCGCGACCTCGAGTTCGCGGACGACCGCCTTGTAGAGCGTGGCCTGCTCCTTGCCGAGGTTGCAGAACACCTTGGCCTCGAGCTTCTCGGGCAGGTCGGCGATGATCGAGCGATCGGTCTTGAGCCGACGCAGCACGAAAGGGCTGGTGATCTTGCGCAGCCGCTCGGTCGCGACCGGATCGCGGCGGACTTGGATCGGCAGCATGAATTTGCGCCGGAACTCGGCCAGGTTGGGCAGCAAGTCGGGGTTGAGAAACTCCATCAGCGACCACAGCTCGCCGACATGATTCTCGACCGGGGTGCCGGTCAGACAGATGCGCTGGGCCGCCTCCAAGCTGCGCGCGGCCTTGGCCTGCTTGGTCTCGGGGTTCTTGATGTTCTGGGCCTCGTCGAGCACGACGATCGCCCACTCGATCGGCTGGAGGTGGTCGAGGTCGCGCTGCAGGACCGGGTAGCTCGAGAGCACGAGCGCGTGCTGGCGGGCCTCGGCGGCGAAGCTCGAGCCTTTGTTGCGGCCGAGGCCATGGTGCACGAGCACGCGCAGGTCCGGGGTGAAGCGCTCGGCCTCGCGCTGCCAGTTGGCGACCACGGAGGTCGGACAGATCAAGAGCACGGGTCGAGTCTCGCCCTGCTCGCGCAGGCGCTGGATCAGCGCCAGCGTCTGCATGGTCTTGCCCAGGCCCATGTCGTCGGCCAAGCAGGCGCCGAGCCCGAGCTCGCGCATGAACGCGAGCCACGAGTAGCCGCGTAGCTGGTAGGGCCGCAAGGTCGCGCGCAGACCCGCAGGTGGCACGAGCTGCGTGAGCTCGAGCCGCTGCTCGAGCCGGCCGAGCAGCTCGCCGATCGGGCCCTCCGCGACCACGCCCGCGAACGCGAACTCGGTCTCGGGCTGGCGCGCACCGATCGCCATGTAGACGAGCTCGCGCAGGCTGACCTGCTCGCGCTTGGGCTTGGCGAACAGCTTTTGTGCGGCGGCGAGCGTGGTCGCGTCGAGCTCGATCCACTTGCCGCGCAGCCGGACCAGCGGCTCCTTGGCCTTGGCCAGTCGCTCGAGCTCGTCGGCGCTCAGCCTCTGGTCGCCGATCGCGACCTCCCAGTCGAACTGCACGAGTCGCTCGAGGCTGAACTGGCTCTCGCCCTTCATCGCCTTGATCGACTTGATCGACTTGACGTGGGCGCGCACGCTGAGGCTGTTCTTGCGCCCGCGCACCCACCAGCTGGGCATGAACACCCGAAACCCCGCCTGCTCGAGCGCCAGCGCCTCGCGGGTCAAGAACGCGTGGGCTCGGCCCGCGTCGATGAAGTGGCCGATCGGTCGCGCGCTGGCCAGGCTGTCGGCGACCGGCGGAGAGATCGTCGCGGCCCGACCGAGCGCGGCCAAGGCGAATTCCTGGGTCGCTCGGCGATCGCGGTTGATCGCCGCGGCCGCGAGCGAGCGGCTCCGCTTGGCCCACAGCTGATCGAAGGGGATCAGCAAGCTGGGATCCTCGGCTGGCTGGATCAGGTAGCGCAGCTGCCAGTTGGGACCCTTCGCCTTGGCGGCTTCCTTGGACCGAGACTTGGGCTCGACTGGGAGCTGCACGAGCGCCTCATCGAGCGAGTCGTCCTCGGCCGGCTCTTCGAGTCGTAGACACAAGCGATAGGGCGCCGCCTCGGCCCGCTCGACCGGCTCGCGCCAGCTGCGAATCTGGGCGGCGAACATCGGCAGATCGTCGCCGAGCGCCTTGACTCGACTCTCGGACCCGCGCAGCGCTGCGAGCCAGCGATCGTGCAGCGAGGTCCCGGGTTTGGCCGCCGTCCGAGCTCGCGTTGGCGACCGCGCGGGCGGGACGTCGACCGGATCCAGGGCCTCGGCGTCGCGGACCAAGGCGTCGACGAGCGCCGCGACGCCAGCCTCGACGAGCACCCGAGCCGAGCGGCTGGGTGGCGAGTCGTTCGAGTCCGAGAGCGCACGCGCCACGCCAGGCTGGCGCTTGGCGAGCGCGCGCAAGGCCAGGCGATCTTCGGCGCCCAAGAGCGGCTGCCAGCGCGCCTGCCAACCATCGCGCTCGACCAAGCCTGGGAGCACCCGACCACGAACGACGATCGACGCCGCCAAGTCGAACGCGTCGACCCACGCGCGCAAGTCGGCGCCGAGCACCACGCCCGGGCCGAGCATGAGCCGGTCGCGGCAACCAGCCAGCCACGCGAGCGCGGCCGTGGCCGAGAGCTCGAGCGCCGGGACCTGCCACGCGCGCAGCTCGAGCGCGGCGGTCGAGCTCGGCGGATCGCCGAGCAAGGCGCTCGAGGGCGCGGGCATCGAGCCGCGGGTGGGCAACCAGGCGATCGTCGTCGCGCGCGGCGTCGTGTCGGGCGCGGGCAGCTCGTCGCAGCCCCGCAGCGCCAACTCGAGCTCGTCGATCGAGGCGGCGAAGGGGTGCCGGAGGGTCTTCTTGGTCGGGCGCGCCTTGCCGAGCTCGACGCTGCGCTCGGCCCAGATCACGAACGAGTCCGAGAAGAAAGTCGCGTGCAGGACGAGCAGCATCGGGCCCGGCGATTGGAAGCTCGATGGGCGCCGGCTTCAAGCTCGTCGTTGACCCTGCTGCGCGCGCGCGAGCCCGACCAACGCGATGTTGTGATCACTCACCCGGACCCGCAGCGAGTCGATCCGAACCCGGCACGACTCGTGGACCTCGGCCGCCGCCGCGTCGCTTGTCTCGCCCGCCCGCCTGCGCCACAACCTGGCGGCGCATGACTGCCATCCTCGACGAACTGGTCCGCCTGCTCGCGCTCGAGCGCATCGAAGTCAACCTCTTCCGCGGCCAGAGCCAGGACCTCGGCTGGGGCACGGTCTATGGCGGGCAGGTGCTCGGTCAGGCGCTCTCGGCCGCCGTCCAGACCGTCCCGCCCGAGCGACAGGTTCACTCGCTCAACGCCTACTTCTTGCGACCTGGGGCCGTCGACACGCCGATCGTCTACGACGTCGATCGGATCCGCGACGGCGGGACCTTCACGACGCGGCGCGTGGTCGCGATCCAAAACGGCCAGGCGATCTTCAACATGGCGGCCTCGTTCCAGGTGCCCGAGCAGGGCTTCGACCACCAAGACACGATGCCCGAGGCGCCCGATCCCGAGACCGTGCCGACCCAGGCCGAGCGCGCGGCCGCCTACGTCGACAAGCTGCCGCCGCGGCTGCGCGAGCGGGCCCTCGCGGCCGGGCCCTTCGAGCTGCGCACGGTCGAGAGCACGGGCAGCCCGCTCGACCCCGGCGTCCTGCCGCCGGAGCGCAAGGTTTGGATCAAGGCCGACGGCACGCTGCCCGACGATCCGGCGCTGCACCGCTACCTGCTCGCCTACGCCAGCGACTTCGCGTTCTTGACCACCGCCTTGCTGCCGCACCAAGTCAGCTGGCTGACGCCGGGCATGCAGGTCGCCAGCCTCGATCACGTGATGTGGTTTCACGAGCCCTTCCGGGTCGACGAGTGGCTGCTGCACGTGATGGAGAGCCCGCGGGCGCAGGGCGGACGCGGGCTGGTCCGCGGGCGAGTGTTCGCCCGCGACGGTCGGCTGGTCGCATCGACGGCGCAAGAGGGGCTGATCCGGCGACGAGAAAAGCGAGCACGTCCGCCTGCCCCCTGACACCACGCTGTCAGGAGTCCCCTGCGCTCGGCCGGCTCCTGACAGGACGCTGTCAGGACGACCCGCGTAGGTTGCCGCCATGACCAACCCCAACAAGCTGCTCCCGCTCTTCGTCGTCGAGGATCTCGCGGCCACCAAGCGCTTCTACGTCGAGGGCCTCCGCTGGACGGTCTCGCACGAGATGCCGACCTACCTGCAAGTTCGCAGCGGCCCCGAAGACGGCCCGGAGCTGTGCTTCATGACCCGCGAGACCAAGCCCGGGCCGGGCAACCTGCCGCTCTTTCCGGGCGAGGGCGTGATCGTGAGCGTGCCGGTCGAGAACGCCGACGCCCACCATGCCGAGCTGCGCGAGCGTGGGCTCGAGCCCGCGGCCGAGCCCAGCGACAAGCCCTGGAAGTGGCGCAGCTACCTGATCCGCGATCCGGCGGGCATCATGCTCGACTTCTTCCACGCGCTCGCGGCCTGAGGCCCGGCGACGAGCGAGGCTCGGGTGCGTCCATCCACGCGCCCGAACTCGTCCTCGCCCGCCAACGTCGATACGCTCGTGCCTGCATGCGTCGCGCGGACCGCTTGTTCCAAATCGTCTCGCTGCTGCGTCGCCGTCGCTTCACGACCGCCGCGTGGCTGGGTGAGCGGCTCGAGGTCAGCGAGCGCACCATCTATCGCGACATCGCCGACCTCGCCCGCTCGGGCGTGCCGGTCGAGGGCGAGGCCGGCGTCGGCTACCGACTCGGCAAGGACTTCGAGCTGCCTCCGCTGATGTTCAACGTCGAGGAGATTCACGCGCTCGTGCTCGGCGCTCGCATGGTCGAGTCTTGGGCCGACGACGAGCTGCGCCAGGCGGCTCGCAGCGCGATCGACAAGGTCGAGGCCGTGCTCCCGCCGAGCTCGCGCTGCAAGGTCCAAGACACGGCCCTCTTCGCGCTCGGCCTGCGCCTGCCCGCGCACGCGCGAGCGCTGCTCGGACCGCTGCGCCGGGCGATCGACGAGCGACGGGTGCTGACGCTCGACTACCGCGACGCCAACGAGCAGGTCAGCGCGCGAAGGGTTCGCCCGCTCGCGCTCTACTTTTGGGGCGCGACCTGGACCCTGGCCGCGTGGTGCGAGCTGCGAAGCGACTACCGCAACTTCAGGGTCGACCGGATCGCCAAGGCCTCGCACGACGACGAGCGCTTCGAGCTGGTCTCGCCGGTCACCTTGGCCGAGTTCGTCAAGGCGATGACGGCCGACGACTGAGCGCAGGGCTAGCCGGCGATCGGCAGGTGGTGCTTGGCGGCCTGCTCGAGCTCGTGCTGGTGCTGCCAGAACCACTTGCGAAATTTCAAGGTCGGCTCGTCGGTCGCGACCGAGCGCTCCTCGCTGGCCGGCGGGACTCGGGCGGGCCGCGAGGACTCGACGACCGCCCTGTCCTCGCCGAGGATCTTGTCTTCGAACCACGACATCATCGGCCAGCCGAGCAGATCGAGGCCGAGCATCAGCTTGCGGCTCGACACGATCATCATCCGGGTCTCGCCGGGCTTGCCGGGCACACAAAACACGTGCTGACGATAGGTCCCGAGCGGGTTGTCGATGTTCAAGACCATGCCGCAGGGCTGCCACCATTCGAGCCAGGGCTGGCGCTCGGGCGCTGGCTCGGGCGTGCCGGACACCTGCCAGCTGAGCCGAAACCCGTGCTCGCGCGGGTCGATGCGCAGCTCCATCGTCGCCTCTTGGTTCGGCAACATCCCGGCGCCGATCGTCCGCCGATGCACCCACGGCAGATGCGGCGTGTCGAGCATGTTCTCCATCGCGCGAGTCCAGTGCGCGGCGAAGACGACCTCGTGGTGACGGCGACGCAGGTCGCCGCGCTCGAGCGTCGGCGCGACATGGGGACCTTGGTCGCCGCTCGGCAGCGCGAGGCCGGTGTAGAGCCAGATCATCCCGCCGCGCTCGACCACCGGCAGCGCTTGGGCCGAGAGTCGCTCGCGCTTGGCCTCGGGGTTGAGCGGGACCTTCGTGCACGCGCCCTCGCCATCGAAGCGCCAACCATGAAAGGGACACTCGAGGCAGCCATCCTCGAGCACGCGTCCGAGCGAGAGCGCGACGCCGCGGTGAGGGCAGCGATCGATCAGCGCGTGCGCGCGGCCCTGATGATCCCGGAAGAGTGCGATCGCCTCGCCGGCGACCCAGACCCGACGTGGCTTGCTCCGTAATTTTCGCGCGTACTCCGCTGGAAACCACAAGCCCGCCGCATCGCCGAACAAGCCGTCTTTTTCCTTGCTCATGCGTGCGGTTCTATCCCAGGAATCGCCTGATGCAACCAAGGCCATGGATTTCCTGGTTTAGACGTGCCATGCAATCGATGGCGTGCGCACCTACGGAGCGAAAAACGCGGATCACGACCTCAAGCGCGACGAGATGATCACGCTCATTGCGCCTCACGTCATGCAGGCGGCGCCCGAGCGCCCGAGCATGCGCGAGATGGCCCGTGCCGCAGGCATCAGCGTCAACAACCTGCGCCACTACTTCGGCACCCGCGAGCAGCTGATCGAGGCCGTGTTCGAGCACCTCGGCCGCGCGGGCGATCCCTATGTCCGCCAGGCGCTCGGCTTCGCCGAGCTGCCGGTGATCGAGGGCCTGACGATCTTCCTGCGTGCGATCGAAGCCGCGTGGACGCCCGAGCAGCTCGGCGGTCTGCACCTCAGCGGCATCTCGGAAGGTCTGGGCTCACCCGCGCTCGGACCCGCTTACGTCGAGCACCTGCTCGAGCCCACGCTGGTCGTCGCCGAGCGCGTGCTCGAGCGCTTTCACGAGCGTGGGCTGCTCGAGATCGACGACGCGCGCGTGGCTGGATTGGCTCTGATGTCGCCCTTGGTGTTGGGGCTGCTGCATCAGCGCGGGCTCGGGGGGGCTCGATGTCGGCCGCTCGATTTTGCCGCGATGGTCGAGCGGCATGTCGCGGCGTTCGTGCGTGGATGGGGGCCGGCGAGCTGATTCTTTTTCGGATCGTTTCGCGGGCTTCGTCGCGTGCGTGCGTGGGATGATTCGTGCGCCGGATGATTCGCGCACCGGATGGTTCGCGCGCCGGATGATTCGCGCGCCGGATGGTTCGCGCGCCGGATGGTTCGCGGACGCTTGGGTGGACGATGCGGGGGGCTTCACGGGGAATATCGAGGGCCCGACGCTCGGCTCCCCCACTTGTACTCGAACGCCAATGTCCGCCTCGGACGGACCCTCGACATTCCCCGCCGCCCGGGTTCTAGGCTGCCTTCGCCGCCGCATGCAGGGCGGAGGAGAGAGCTCGCGCGGGGTCGAGATCGTCAGAGCGGAGGGGAGAGCTCGCGCGGGAGCGAGATCGTCAGAGCGGAGGGGAGAGCTCGCGCGGGGTCGAGATCGTCAGAGCGGAGGGGAGAGCTCGCGC
>JAMHUH010000663.1:0-11586 GCA_035904925.1 Nannocystaceae bacterium | reverse complement strand
CAGCGGCTTGCTGTCGAGCTCGAGCAGCTGCTCGCCGACCAAGAACGAGTCGCCGTCGTCGAGCGGGACCGGCCGCTTGATCCGCAAGAACACGCCGTTGGTCTGGCTGACGTCCTGGACGAAGAGCCGGCCATCTTGGGCGGAGAACTTGGCGTGCTCGTGGCTGAGGAACACGTCCTCGGCGAAGGTGATGTCACCGCGGGTGCGGCCGACCAAGTGCGTGGTCCCGCTGAGGTGGTAGGTGACTCCGTCGCCGCCCTCGCCCTTGATGACGACCAAGCGCGGCGCGACGCTCTGCTGCTGGAGCGCGCCGAAGAACATCGTCTTGGGGACGGCCTTCTGCTCGCCCGTCGGTAGCCCGGTCGCGGGATCGAAGCGTGGAGGTGGAGGCGGAGGCAGCGGCGGCTGGTCGGTCGAGACCATCGTCCGACCCGCTTGATAGCTGGGCGGAGGCGGCGGAGGTGGAGCGTAGCCAGCGGGAGGCGGAGGCGGTGGTGCGTACGCGGGCGGTGGTGCGTACGCGGGCGGTGGTGCGTAGGCGGGAGGTGGCGGCGGCGGAGCGGCGGCCGGAGGCGGCGCCGGATAGCCTGCCGGCGCTTGGCCGGGAGGCGGAGGCGGCGGTCCGGGCGGAGTGGCGGCCTGGATCTCGGCGGCGGGGGCCAGCACGGTGCCGCATCGACTGCAGCTCGTCGCGCGGATCATGTTCAGTTGGCCGCAGACCGGGCACGCGAGGCCGAGTTCCATGTCCCTCGAATCCTTGCGTGGGGGGGCGGTGGTTGTCAACCGACGCCCGCGCGCGGGGCCGTGGCGCGGGCGCGGATCAGCGACCCAGCGGCACGCTTCCGCGAGCGAGAGGCTCGAGGCAGAGCGAGTCGGGGAGCTCGTCCTTCGCCCGCTTGGCGGGCTCCTCGGGCGTTCGTGGCTCGGATCCGCAAGCGCCCGCGGCTCGCTCCGCGGCCGCCATCTCGGCCCGTGTGCCTGCGTGGCTGGCTGACCAAGCCGCGCGGATCGGGTCGAGGTGCGCGACCAGGTCCGCGGGGTCGAGCGGGGTGAACTCGGGCGCGATCATGTCGTTGAGCCAGCGCTCGACGACCGTGCCCCAGCGCTGCTCGGGCAAGATCGGCGGCGTGGCGATGCCGGTGTTGGCGTTCGGCTTGCTCGCGAGCAGCCGAGCCAGGGCCGCCGCCGCGGCCTCGCGCGGCAGCCCAGCGGGGCCGAACCAAAGTCCGAACAAGGCCTCGATGCTGGCCGCGCGGATCTTGCTGGGCTCGACCTCGCCGATCCGCCAGGCCGCGATCGCGGCGATGAAGGGATCGGGATCGTGGAGCTGCGGATGCAAGCGAGCGACCCGAAACTCGGGCGTCAGCGCGACCGCGGCGAACGAGCAGCCGCGCCGGACCGCCGGGGTCTTCGATCCGCGAGCGATGCGATCGACGACGACCAGATCCTCGACCCGTCGCTCGTCGCGCGAGAGTCGGGCGAGGCCGATGCACGCGAGCGTGATCGAGAGCTCGTCGTCGCCCGCCCGCACGCGCCCGCGCAGCGGCTCGGCGGCGGCGGGGTGGCTGCTGCGCGCGAGCGCCCAGAAGGCAGCGTGACGGACCCGCGCGTTCTGGCTCGACGACTCGACGACCTCGGCCAGGACCGGGATCGACTCGGCGTCGTCGAGCGAGCCGGCGGCCGTGATCGCGGCGACGCGGGCCGCGATGAAGCGGTTCTGGACCGCGTGCGTGGCGTCGTGCGGCGGCTGGAGGTTGGCCCCCGTCCGCGCGAGGTGGATCGCCGTGTCGGGCAGGCCGAGCTCGCCGAGGTGCTGCGCGGCGCTGAGCCGGTTGTTGATCGAGCCGCGCGAGAGCGCGGCGATCAGTGGCCGCCGCAGAGCCGCCACTCGGTCGGCGTCGCGCAGTTTCTGGTCGCCCAAGAGCCAGCCCTCGACCTCGCTGATCGCGACGCGATCGAGGGTCGAGAGCAAGAAGTCGCGCGGCTCGTCGGCGTTGGGCTCCCGCTTGGTCCGCTTGACCGCGAGCTCGAGCACCTCGCGGGTCGACTCGGTGACCTCGGCCAGATCGAGCGCACGCGCCCCGGCCTCTTTCATCAGGTCGCCGGGACCACCGGCGTCGAGCAGCTCGCGGAAGCTCTTGGCCGCGCCCGGGATGTCGCCGGTGGTCAGCTGCAGCTCGGCCAGGCGCATGCGCGTGCGGGCATGGTCGGGCTGGGCGTCGAGCACCTTTTGGTAGCACCACATCGCCTCGTCGATCTCGCCG
Organism: Nannocystaceae bacterium; assembly: GCA_035904925.1. GTDB lineage: Bacteria > Myxococcota_A > Polyangia > Nannocystales > Nannocystaceae > Plesiocystis. The sequence goes on along the minus strand of JAMHUH010000663.1, from coordinate 9,322 downwards.
CGACGCTCGTGCAGCTCGCCGAGGCGCAACAGCGCTCGGGTCCCGCTCGATCCTTGCTCGAGCGCGCGCACGGCCGCCTCGCGGGCCTTCTCGGGCTTGTCGAGCTCGTGGGCGATCTCGGTCAGCATGACCAGCACGTCGACCTCGCGGCTGGGCGAGAGCGGCAGCAATTTTTCGAGCGTGCGCATCGCCTCTTCGGCGTTGCCGGCTCGACGCTGGGCGATCGCCAGCTCCATCAGGCGGTCGGGATCGTTGGGGAACATGTCCCGCAGCCGCGTGTACATCTCGACCGCGGCGCTGTAGTTCTCCTCGCGCGAGTGCAGCTCGGCCATGAACAAGCCGGCCTCGAGCGCGGCCGGAGACGCGCCCTTGGCCAGCGCGCGCTCGGCCTCGTGGACCGCGTTGGAGCGCGCTTCGGCCCGATTCGGCAGGCCCGGCCCGACGATCAGCTCGACGATCCGCGTGCGCGCCTCGGCCCGCAGCAGCTCGGCGCTCGGATCTTCGGAGACGGCCCGAACCTTCTGCCAGATCAACAGCGCGTGATCGGGGCGCGAGCGCTCTTCTTCGAGCATCGCGAGCAAGCGCAGGTAGTTGGGCTCGTTCGGCTTGGCCTTGATCGCCTTTTCGATCGAGTCGACCGCGACGTTGGTCAGGTTGCGATCGAAGGTCGCGTGGTCGGCCAGGATCTCGGCGTGGCGAAACCAACCCTTGTGGGCCGGCCGGACCAGCTTGGTCAGCTGCTCCCACTGCGCGAGCGCTTCGTCGCGCTGGCCCATCTCCCATAGCTGCTCGCCGAGCGCGACCCGAGCGTCGGCGTCGCGGCCTCGCAGCTTGACCAGCGCCTTGGCGGTGACCAGCGCGAGATCGGGCTCGTCGACGTTGTTGTAGAACTCGATCAGCAAGAGCAGCGTGTCGCCGTCGCGGGCTCCGAGCTCACCGATCTCCGAGGCGATCTGGAGGCCGGTCTCTTTCTCGCCGTTGGTCAGGAGGCGCTCGGCCATGTCGAGGCCGAGCCGGATCTCTTCGGGGCTGCGGCCTTTGAGCGCGCGATACTGCTCGAGCGCGGCCTCGGACTGGCCCTGCTCCTCGAGCGCCTCGATCAGCGCCGCGCGGGCGATCGGATCTTTGGGCGCCAGATCGATCGCCTTGCGCAAGGCGGGGATCGGGTTGCGACCCGCGGCCTTCTGCGCGCGGGCGAGCGCTTGCCAGGCCGCGACCTCGCGCGCGTGCTTGGCCTCGTTCAGCCACTTCTCGATCTCGTCGGCGAGCACCTCGCTGCGCGCGTCCTTGCGGTAGCAGGTCTCGAGGTCTTCCCACCAACCTTCGCGCTGATCGGCGCGGCCGCGACCTTCGTCGTCGAGCAGCTCCCAGAGCAGCTTGCCGGCCTCGGCCGCTTCGCCGCCGTCGAGCCGGGCGCGCGCGCGCTCGGCCATCAGCTCGTGCTTGGCGTCGCCCTTGGCCTGCCCGATCGCCTGCACGAAGGCCTCGTCGGCCTTGGCCGACTTGCCGGCTCCGCGGGCCGCTCGGGCCACGCGAACCGTCGCGTCGGCGTCCTTGGGGTTGGCCGCGGCCAGCTGCTCGGCCAGCTCGAGCGCCTTGTCGTGCATCGCGGCCCGGTCGGCCAGACCGAAGGCGCGCTCGAGCAGCGGCTCGGCGTCCTTCTTGCTCCGCTTGCCGGCTTCGCTCTCGAGCGCCGAGACGGCGTCGGCCCAAGCCTTGGCCTCTTCGAGCGCGTCGATGCGCATGTCGAAGACCTTCTTCTCCCAGCGCCCGGCCTTGCCCTCGAGCTTGGCCAGCCGGTCGGCGCCCGCTCGCGGGTCGCCCTTCACGATGTCGCCCTTGGCCCGGAGGATCTGCAGGACCACGTCGTCGGGGTTGCGATCCGACGCGGTGGTGATCCGGGCGACCAGCGTGCCCCGGCCGATCGACTGCTCGAGCGCGCGCCACTGCTTGGCGTCGAAGGGGTTGGCGCGCAGCTTGGCGAGGCGCTGCGCGACCAGCTTGTCGTCGTCCTCGTGGGTCTCGAGCGTCCAGTCTTCGTCGGGCGGGGCGGCGAAGGCCGACGCGAAGCCAGCGAAGCCGTCGAGGGGCGCGAAGCCACCGAGCAGAGCGCCGAGGGTCAAGGCGGCGAGGGTGAAGGTGGCTTGGCGTTCGCGAGCTCGCGGCACGGGTCGATCCTAGCAGGTGAGCGGGCAGGTGAGGGGGCAGGTGAGGCGTCGACGCGCGGGCCAACGCGAAGGTTCCGGCGCTGCGGCTCGGGTGCGCGCGCGTGCGCACGCGGCGGGTGAGCCTTCGGGGTTGACCTGTCCCTCGGGGAGCCTAGAGTCGTGCCGCCATGCCCATCTACCGGTACCGCTGCGCCGATTGTGGCGCGCAGGAAGAGCACTTGCAGAAGGTCAGCGATCCGCCGCTCGAGCGCTGTGCGACCTGCGGTGGCGCCCTCGCCAAGCAGATGACCGCCGCCTCGTTCCACCTCAAGGGTGGTGGTTGGTACAAAGATCTCTACGCGAGCAGCGGCAAGTCGGGCGAGAGCGCGGGCGGATCGAGCAGCAGCGACTCGAGCTCGACCTCGACCAGCACCAGCAGCGACTCGAGCTCGACCAGCAGCCCGGCCTCGACCCCGAGCACGCCGAGCACTCCGACCACGCCGAGCACTCCGACGCCGAGCACCCCGACGCCCTCGGGCAAGACCTCGTCGGGCAAGACCTCATCGGCCGCATGAGCGCGACGATCCTCGACGGCAAGGCGCTCGCCAACCAGCTCGTCGGTCAGCTGCGCGAGCGGGTCGGCGAATTGCAGACCAAGGGCGTCGAGCCCTGCTTGGCGGTCGTGCTCGTCGGCGACGATCCGGCCTCGCAGGTGTACGTGCGCGGCAAAGAAAAGCGCGCGGCCGAGGCTGGCATCGCGACCCGCGATCATCGGCTGCCGGCCGAGACCTCGACCCGCGACTTGCTCGAGCTGGTCGATCGGCTCAACCGCGATCCGGCCGTCCACGGCATCTTGGTTCAGCTCCCGCTGCCCGCCGGCATCGACGAGCAGCGGATCTTGCAAGCCGTCGATCCGCGCAAGGACGTCGACGGCTTCCACCCCGACAACCTCGGCTTGCTGATGCTCGGTCGCCCGCGCTTCGTCGCCTGCACGCCGCAAGGCTGCATGCGGCTGATCGCCGCGGCGGGCGTCGATCTGACCGGCAAGGACGCGCTCATCGTCGGGCGCTCCAACATCGTCGGCAAGCCGATGGGCCAGCTGCTCTTGCAGGCCAACGCGACCGTGACCACGGCGCATTCGAAGACCCGCGACCTCGAGGCCCTGGTTCGCCGTGCCGAGGTCGTGATCGCGGCGATCGGTCGACCCGAGTTCATCCGTGGCGAGTGGATCCGCGCGGGCGCTTGCGTCATCGACGTCGGCATCAACCGCTTGGCCAGCGGCAAGCTGGTCGGCGACGTCGAGTTCGAACCCGCGAAGGCACGGGCGGGATCGATCACGCCGGTCCCCGGCGGGGTCGGGCCGATGACCATCGCCTGTCTGCTCGCCAACGTCGTCGACGCAGCCTCCCGCTGAGCGAGCTCAGAACTCGGGCAGCTGGGTGCGGACGAACTGGACCTCGCCGAGGGTCTCGAGCACCTTGCGCTGAAGGTCGCGCTTGTCGACCGGCGTCGCCACGACCACCGCGTACTTGCTCGCGCGCGCGCGCAGATCGTGGTCTCGCTCGGCGCACAGGGCCAGCACGGGCTGCTTCTCTGCGCGGTGAAAGAGCGCGTCGAGCAGGGCCAAGCCGTTGCGCGGGTGGCCGTCGACGTCGACGACGACCAGGTCGGCGCGGTCGATCGAGGCTTCGATCCCGGGCTTGAGCGCCAGCTGGCGGGTCTGGCAGGTGACCAGCGAGCGGAGCAGCGCGTGGAGGTGCGCGCCGGCGTGATCGCTGCGACCGACGAGATCGATCTCGAGCGGCGCGGCGTGGGAGACGAGCCGATCGATGTGCTCACCGAGCATCGCGTCGATGTCGGCGAAGCTCAGGCCCATGCCCGCGGGGCCCTCTTCGCTCTCCTCGAGCCGGTTCCAGCGGACGATCGCCGAGAGGCTGAGCGGCATCGCTCGACCCGGCACCCGCAGCGAGAGCAGGATGCTGGTCCCGGTCGGCTCGGGCGTGGGCGTGCTGATGAAGAGCCCGCCGCGCGACAAGTTGGTGCAGTAGGAGACGAGGAACTGACCGGCATTCCGGTAGCGAACCTCGAGCACCATCCCGACTCGAGGTGCTCGCTCCATCTGCGGACTCGCCATCACTTCGGCGCGAGCCTAGCAAAGACGTGGGCCAGACGACGAAAAATGCACATCAGTTCGCGCCCATGAGCTGCTGGAGGAGCCGCTGCAGCTCGTCGAGGTTGGCGTAGGGAAGCTCGATCACGCCCGGACCCTTGGCCGACTTGCCGGTCTTGAGCCTGGCCTGGACCCCCAACACCCGCCGAAGCCGGGTCTCGAGGTCCTGAACGATGATCTCGTGCCGCTTGCGATCGTCGTCGATCTCGGCCTCGGGCTTGTGTGCGGCCGCGTCCGCGCGGATCCGGCGGCGGACCTCGGCCTCGGTCTTGCGCACGCTCCAGCCCTTGCGGACGACCTCGTTGGCCAGCTCGCGCATCTCGGCCGGCTTCTCGAGCCCGAGCAGCGCGCGAGCGTGGCCCATGCCGAGCTGACCTTCGACCACGAGATCCTGGACCTTCTCGGGCAGCTTGAGCAGCCGCATCGCGTTGGTGACGGTGCTTCGCTCCTTGCCGACGCGGCTGGCCAGCTCGGCCTGGGTGTAGCCGTGCAGCTCGAGCAGGGCATCGTAGGCGCGGGCCTCCTCGATCGGGTCGAGGTCGGCGCGCTGGAGGTTCTCGACCAGCGCGAGCTCGAGCCGCTCGGCTTCGGGCGTGTCGCGGACGACGACCGGGACGCTGTGGAGCCCGGCCAGCTGGGCCGCTCGCCAGCGCCGCTCGCCCGCGAGGATCCGATGCCGCGGAAGATCGGGGCCGCGATCGGGGATCGTCGTCACCACGATCGGCTGGATGATCCCCTGGGTCTTGATGCTGTCGGCCAGCTCCTGCAGACGGGTGGGATCGAAGTGCTTGCGCGGCTGCTCCGGATTCGGCTCGATCGCCTCGATCGGCAGCTCGCGCGGGCTGCCGCTGCGATCCGTGCCGGCGCTGACCGGCACGGGGGCAGGGGCCATGGGCCGCGGCGGCTCGGGGATCAGCGCCCCGAGCCCGCGACCGAGCGCCGGCCGCTTGGGCTTGCTCATCGCTTGCCTCGCTTGGGCTTGTCGGCGTTGGCTTCGGTCTCGCTCTCGCTGGGTTCGGCCGCGCTGGCTTCGGTCACGCTGGGCTTGGTCACGCTGGGCTTGGCCGTGCTCGGCTTCGCGGCCGTCGACGTGGCCGCCTCGGCTCGCTCGCGCTGACGCTCGAGCACCTCTTTGGTCAAGTCGAGGTAGGCCTGCGCGCCCTTGCTCTCGATGTCGTAGAGCAGGGCGGGCTTGCCGAAGCTCGGGCTCTCCGAGAGCCGGATGTTCTGCGGGATCATCGTGTCGTACACGCGCCCCGGGAAGTGCCTCTCGACCTCGCTGACGACCTGCTGCGCGAGGTTGGTCCGGCGATCGAACATGCAGAACACGATGCCCTCGATCGAGAGCGTCGGGTTGAGGACGGCCTTGACCCGCTCGATCGTCCCGACCAGCGCGCTGAGCCCCTCGAGCGAGAAGTAGCGGGCCTGCATCGGGATCAGCACCGAGGTCGCGGCGACCAGCGCGTTGAGGGTGAGGATGCCGAGCGAGGGCGGGCAGTCGAGCACGACCCACTGCCAGGGAAATTGCTTCTGCTCGCGGGCGCGAGCGAGCGCGTTGGCGAGCACCGACTCGCGACCTTCGACGGAGACCAGCTCGATCTCGGCGCCAGCGAGATCGGTCGAGGCGGGCAGGACGTCGAGCTTCTCGAGCTCGGTCTTCTGCACGACCTCGACCAGCTCGGCCTCGCCGAGCAAGAGATCGTAGGTGCCGCGCTTGGCCACGCCGCGCGGGTAGCCGACCGAGGAGCTGGCGTTGCCCTGCGGGTCGAGATCGATCAAGAGCACGCGGTGCTCCGCGGCCGCGAGGCTCGCGGCCAAGTTGACCGCCGTGGTCGTCTTGCCCTCGCCACCTTTTTGGTTGCTGATCGCGAGGATCTGCGGGGCGTCTGCCCGGGCAGGCCGGCGGGATTCGGGTCGTGGTTTGGCCGCAGGCACGGGCGGCCATCCTTACCACTGGGCCGGCTCGACGGGGAGACGGGGGCGGGTGTCTGTCGACGTATGTTTTTTGCCTACATGTGGGAGGCGGCCCTACTATCCGAGGGCGCCGAAGCTCAGCGAGCCGAGACGCCCCGATACACCGTTTCACGCCCTTCTCAGGACGATTCAGGAGCCAACCCCATGTACTACCGCCGCCGTTTCAGCAGCTTCGAAGAGTTCCAGCGCGAGTCCTTCGACTATGGAGACCGAGAATTCGGCAAAGACGAGCTCGAGCTGGTCGAGGAGCTCGAGGCCGTCGACGAGCACCTCTACAAGCCCCGCCGTGCGGCGGGTTGGGACTGACGAACCTGATCGGCTGATCAGCCGAGGGTCGAATCGCGGGCGGGGCGGCATGGTGACCATGTCGCCCTTTCGCGTTCGAATCTCAGAGCCCGGGCGTCGGCGCGGCCGAGAACCAGCCCTCGGGTTGGTCGAGCGCGAGCGGGTCGATCCGATGCAGCGGCTGCTCGTCGCTGGGCAGGGGTTCAGCGCTCGGGTCGGGCCAGAGTCGATAGCTGCTGATCATCGAGTCCAAGCCGTCCCAGATCACGACCGGCTCGGTGTTGGTCAATCCACCATCGGCGATCGTCGAGTCGTCGGTCGCGAGCACGAGCGCGTCGCCGGTCTCGCCGAGGTAGCCTTGCGCGACGATCAGCGCCCGGCGATCGGGCGCGAGGCAGGTCGGGCTCGCGCAGCCGCCCGAACCCGAGACGAAGGCGAGCGGGTCGACGCCGGCCGCGTCGGGGCTGGGATCGTCGCCGATGCGCACGAAAGCGAGCTCGACCTCGTTCTGGGAAGTGTTGAGTATCTCCACGTACTCCCAGGCTTTTTCGCTCGCCGCAGGACCCGGAGGATTGCTCAGCACCTCGACGATCTGCAGGGCCTCGAACGCGATCGCCTCGGGGCCTTCGCTGCCGGTGTCGGTGCCCGAGTCCGTGCCCGAGTCGCTCGAGTCGGTCCCGGAGTCGGTCCCGGAGTCGGTGCCCGAATCGATGGCCTCGAGCGATCCAGGCGAGGGCGGACAGCTCGCCCAGTCCTCGGCGCTGTCGTGATCCCCCGAGGCACCCGACTCGATCGACATGGCCGATCGACAAAGCGACTCGCCCGAGTCGGGCGTCGGCGCGGCCTCGCCGAGCCAGCCCGCGTCGAAGGGCGCCGCCGCGCTCGCTCCGTAGACGACGACGTCGGCGAAGTCCGAAGCCTCGCCGAGGCCGATCGCGCCGTCGCCGTTGCGCAAGCCGCTGTCGTGCAAGAACCCGACGAACACGATCGACCCCTGAACGGACACACCGCCCAGCGCCGGATCGACGTCGTCGGCGTACCTGCGGATCACCAGCAGCCCCTCGGCCGGCAGCTCGACGCCCTCGAGCCCAAGCTCGACCCCATCGAGGATCGGCCAGCTCAGCGCTTGGATCCGAAGGCCGCCGAGATCGACCGGGGCGGGGCCGAGGTTGATCAGCTCGACGTACTCGGGGCTCTCGGGCCCGCCGTCCTTGCCGGCTGGGTCGGGCCGAACTTCGGTCAGGCGAAGCTGGTCGAGCGCAGGGTCGGGGCCGGGGTCGATCCCGCCCGATTCGGAGGGCGACCCGGCCATCGTCGTCGGGCCCTCGCCCCAGCTCGCGCCATCGTCGAGCCCGGGCGCGGCCGGGTCGAGGTTGCCGAGCGGTCCCCAGGTGTCGACGCCGACCGTGTCGACGCCGAGGTCGGCGGGCGGCGGGACGAAGTCGTCGAGGGTCGGTGATTCGAAGCAGGCGGTGGCGAACAAGCTGGCGAGCAGGAGCGGGGCGGTGTCCATGCCTCGCTTGTCGGCCGCCGCGATCCTGATTTGCAGCGATCTCGAATTCGGCGTTGATCCGGAGTAAATGACACGCGATGACGGAACGGGGCTACGCCACGCTTGCTGAGGCCAGGAAGGGTCTGCTACCGCAATTGGAAGAAGAGCTGCGAGCCGACTTTGGTCCGGGCTCGATCTCGAAAGCGAAGCTTGGCCCAACCCCGGCGCACACGCTGGTCTTTCGGCTGGCGACTGGTCCCTTCGCGTTTCAGATCGAGAAGGCGTCGGTCGACCGACGGGAGAGCGGAGCGAGCATCGTGATCCCGATGTTCGCACGCTGGGCCGCGCTCGAGCTGCTCTTCGTACCTGGGCTCACGCTGGCGGAGTGCCTCGCGCTGCCGGTCGGGGCCGACCCGTGCGCCGGTGGTACGAAGCCCGTGGGCGAGGCGCTCTTCGGCCACAGCCAGCCGAGCGACGTCCGCCATCACTGGTCGCTCAGTCTGCCTTCGTCGCGCGTCGTCGCGCTCACCGCCGAGGTGGCGCGCGCATGGAAAGCGCTGATCGACGGCGATCCGAGCGTCGCCGCGGCCCACTTCATCAGGACACCGACACCATTGAAGCTGCCAGCCAGGCCGAGCTTTCCACGCGCGAACGGTCCCGCATCGCGGATCGGCCCGCTCGAGCTGGTCGCCGCGGGGCTCTCGATCCTGGCCGGTGATCGAACATCGGCTGCGGCGATGCTCGAGGCCTTCGAAGCGCTGCCAGACAATCGCAATCTGGCCGCGAGGCCAAACGAGATCTCGTTTGGCAAGACCGGCCCCGAGCGCGCGAAGTTGGTCGACGCGCTGCACCGGCATCTGGACGACGAAGCGAGTCCATCGACAGGAGTCTAGAGAGGCGACCGGTTTGAATCCACGCGCTGAGGCACGCCTGGGGCCGCCCGAGGCGGTGTCGCTCGGCGCTCGACGTATGACCGGATACGCCTTCGGCCTCGCTCCTACCCTCGGACGGCCCCAGACGCACCTCAGCACGCGAATTCAAACCGGTCGGCGCTCTGATGCCTGGGGTCGTGAGAACACGCGAAACCCGGGGGACGTCGGCACGGACCTTGCTCTCCCGAGCGCGTGATCGATCACGACCGCGTACTGGGTGTGTTGTTGGGGACGGCGATCGGTGACGCGATCGGTCTGCCTTACGAAGGCCTCTCGCCCGCTCGAGTCGAGCGAAGGATCGCGCGACAGGGCTTGCTGCGTC
>JAMHUH010000662.1:0-5417 GCA_035904925.1 Nannocystaceae bacterium | reverse complement strand
ATCAACGCCGACGACGAGCGCCGGCCGATCAGCTTCGCCGCCGCGGCCGAGCCGGTGCTCTGGGACACCAGCGCGCTCCCGGCCGGCGCCTGGGTCGTCGAGGGCTACACCTGGGATCCATGGTTCAACCTGTGGACCGAGCACCCCGGCGTATTTCGAATCGTCGACGACCCCGACCCCGCCGCCAACCCACCCGCCGCCACCCTCACCCACGCCGAGCAACTCGTCCACGTCGACGAGCCCGCGCACATCGAAGGCTGCGTGGAGTCGATGCCCGGCTCGACGATGACGCTCTCGTGGGCGCAGGGCGGCACGGGCCTCGATCCGCAGTGGCACGTATTCGCCCAGGATCTCCCCGTCGAATCGGGCGGATTCGAACTCGAATTGCCGGGTCCCGAATTGGCGGTCGGTCATTATTTGTTGGTCGCAATGGAAGTCGTCGATCCCCTCGGCCGGCGCTGGACCGCCCACGCTCGCAAGTACATCGGCGTGGTCGCCAAGGCCGAGCCCGGCGAGACCGGCATGGACGAGGGGTCGAGCGAGAGTTCGAGCGAGAGCGACACTTCGAGCGAATCGAGTGAATCGAGTGAATCCGGGTTGCCGGCGGCCGAGCCCGGGCAGTCGAGCTGCGCTTGCTCGAGCTCCGACGCCGAGGCGCGCTGGGCCGAAGCCGCGTTGTTCGTACTCATGATTTCAGCAGGAATCCGAATCCGGCGATTTTGAAGTCGAGGCGGCGCAGACCTCCGAAACCCCGGGCGGCGGGGAATGTTTGGGGCCTGTCCGAGGCGGACATTGGCGCTCGAATCGGAGTGGGGGAGCCGAGCGTCAGGCCCCAAATATTCCCCGTGAAGCCCCCCACTTCGGGAGCACGATCGTCCGCGAACGATCTGAATCCGAGTCCGAATCACGAACGCCCCAATCGCGCCTTCCGCCCCGCCAACCAAGGATAGAGCGAAGGCAAGATCAACAAAGTCAGCATCGTCGAAGTCAGCAGCCCGCCGACCACCACGGTCGCGAGCGGCCGCTGAACCTCGGCCCCCACCCCCGTCGCCAAGGCCATCGGCACGAACCCGAGCGCCGCGACCAGGGCCGTCATCATCACGGGCCGCATGCGCTCGCGGGCCGCGTCGAGGGCGGCTTCGCGGGCAGCCAAGCCCGATTGCTGGCGATCGAGGATGCTCGACATCAAGACCACGCCGTTGAGCACCGCGATGCCCGAGAGCGCGATGAAGCCGATCGCCGCCGAGATCGAGACCGGCATGTCGCGGCCCCAGAGCGCCAGCGCCCCACCGACGCCGGCGAAGGGCACGTTCGAGAAGATGATCAGCGCCGGACGGATCGATCCGAACACGGCGATCAGGAGGCCGAGGATGCCGACCAGCACGATCGGCAGCACGATCGCCAGCCGCCGTCGGGCCTCCTCGAGCTGGGCGTATTGACCACCCCAGACCAAGCGGACGCCGCGGGTCTGCGCGACCTGATCGTCGACGGCAGCCTGGGCTCGCTCGACCACGTCGCCGAGATCGGCCCCGCGCACGTTGAAGCCGACGACCGTGCGTCGCTGGGCGTCGTGGCGGTTGACCAGCGCGGGCGTCTCGGACCGGACGATCGTGGCGATCCGGTCGAGCGTGACGATGTCGCCGCGCGGGGTCGCGATCGGGATCTGGTCGAGCGTGAACGCGTCGGCGCCGTGGGCGAGGCGGAGCCGGATCGGGATCCGGGTGGGTCCGTCCCAGGTCGCGCCGACCTCGATGCCCATGCGCAAGGCCGAGACCAGCTCGAGCACGTCGACCGCGGTGAAGCCCAAGCGCGTGGCCTCGAGCAGGTCGGGGTGGATCTCGATCAGCGAGACGGCCGGCGGGGCCAAGATTCGCACGTCGGCGGCTCCGGGGACCTCGGCGATCACGGCCTCGATCTGCTCGGCGACCGCGCGAGCTTGCTCGATGTCCTCGCCGTAGACGCTGATCGCCACGTCGGTGACCGAGCCCGCGAGCAGCTCGTTGAAGCGCATCTGGATCGGCTGGGTGTAGGCCGGCTCGCCGCCGGGCGCATGCTCGGCGATCGCCTCGTCGATGCTGGCGATCAGCTGATCGCGGCTCAGGCCCTCGCGCCACTGCTCGCGCGGCGCGAGCTCGACGAACACGTCGGCTTGCTCGAGGCCCATGATGTCGGTCGCGACCTCGGGGCTGCCGATCCGACTCGTCACGGCGAGGACCTCGGGCGCGGCCTCGCGGACGGCCCGCTCGAGCGCGAGCGCCTCGACGATCGCGGTGTCGAGCGAGACGTCGGGCGCCCGGGTGCTCTGGATGACGAGGTCGCCCTCGTCGAGCTGCGGGACGAAGCTGCTGCCGCTGCTGGCGAAGGCGAAGCCGCCCAGACCGAGCAAGCCGAGCGCGAGCAGCAGGATCAACGCGGGCACGCGCAGGGCCAGATCGAGCACTGGCCGATACACCCAGGTCAGCGCGCGGACCAGCATCGGGTCGCGCTTGGGCACCGCGCGATGGCCCAGCCACGCCGCGGCTGCGGCCGGGATGAAGGTCAGGGCCAAGGCCAGCGAGGTCAGCAGCGCGAACACGACGGTCAGCGCCATCGGTCGGAACATCTTCCCGTCGACCCCCTGCAAGGTCAGGATCGGGACATAGACCAGCGTGATGACCAGGACCGAGAAGGTCATGGGTCGGGCGACGTGACGCATCGCCCCGACCACGGCCTTGCGGGTGGTGTCGCGGTCTTCGTCGGGCGAGCGCCGGTGCAGCTCGTGGAAGGCCCGCTCGACCATCACGACCGCGCCGTCGACGAGCAAGCCGAAGTCGATCGCGCCGAGGCTCATCAGGTTGCCGGGCACGTCGAAGGAGACCATCCCGATCACCGCGCCGAGCATCGAGAGCGGGATCACGGTCGCGACCAGCAAGCCGGCCCGGACGCTGCCGAGCATCAGCAAGAGCACGATGATGACCAGCGCCGCGCCCTCGACCAGGTTCTTGGCGACGGTCTTCAAGGTCGCGCGGACCAAGACCGAGCGGTCGTAGACGATCTCGATCTCGACGCCCTCGGGCAGGGCGCCACGCAGGGTCGGGAGCTGCTCGTGGAGCTGGTCCATGAGCTCGAGCGCGTTGGCGTCGCGGAGCATCTGGACCATCACGTAGACGACCTCGCCGCGGCCGTCGGCCGTGGCTGCGCCGATCCGCGGGAGCGAGCCCTCGACGACCTCGCCGAGCTCGGCGACTCGAATGGGCGTCTGCTCGTGCATCGACCAGGTCATGCTCGAGTGGCGATCGTTGGCGCCCAGCGGCGCGCGCTGGGGCATCACGCTGACGGCCCCGAGCTCGGCCGGTCGGGTCGGCCAGTTGACCCCGCGCAGCAACGCTTGTCCGGATCCAGCCGGCAAGGTCGAACCAGCGACGGCCCCGGTGCTGGCCCGCATCGCGTTGGCGAGCTCGGCCAAGCTGATCCCGTTCTGCGCGAGCAAGAGGGGATCGGCGACGACATCGAGGGTCCGCCGCTCGCCGCCCCAGATGTTGACCTCGACCACGCCCGGGGTCGCGCGCAGAGCCGGTGCGATCTGGAGTCGGACGATCTCGTACAGCTGCGCGGGCGTGTATTGCTCGCCCGAGACGCGCAGCTGAAACACCTCGCCGAGGCCGCCAGTGTAGGGCGCGAGCTCGGGCGGCTCGACGCCCGCGGGCAGCTCGGCCAGGGTCGCGAGCCGCTCGGCGACCTGTTGGCGCGCGAGCCAGGGATCGACGTCGTCGGCGAAGAGGCCAGTGACCGACGAGATGCCGTAGCGCGACAAGCTGCGCTGCTCGAGCAGGCCTGGCAAGCCGCCGAGCGCGACCTCGATCGGTCGGGTGACGCTGCGCTCGACCTCGCTGGGCGTGAGGCCCGGGGCGCGCGTGAGCACGACGACCTGGTTGCCGGTCACGTCGGGCAGCGCGTCGAACTCGAGCCGGCTGCCGGCGATCAGCCCGAGCAGCGCGAAGCCGAACACGATCGCGAGCAGCATGGCTCGATGCGCGCCCGCCCAACCGACGAGCGCGGCGACCCGACCTTGGCCCTCGCTCGGCGGATGCCCGTGCTCGGGCTCCATCGACTCGGTGGCCGCGACCGACTCGCTCGGCTCGCTCGCTTCGCCTGCTTCGCTCGGCTCGTTCGCCGCGCTCTGCTCGCTGGATTCGCTCGACTCGGGGGGTTCGGTGAAATCGTCAGTGGACATGGCCGCTGCCTTCCGCTTCGGGGTCGCGGCCGATGCTCAGCACGGTGCTGACGTCGGCCGCGACTTGATCGCCGATCGCCAGGTCGGCGCTGCGGATCAGCGCCGAGCTGCCCGAGCTGCGCAGGACCTCGACCTCGACCTCGACGACCGCGTCGCCCTTTCGCCGCGCGACCCAAGCCTTGCCCTCGTGCAGCCGCAAGGCCCGACGTGGGACCTCGAGCAGATCGTCGGCGCGGCCGCGGATGAACACCCGCCCGCGCACGCCGTCGGCCAGCTCGCGTCCGTCGGCGGGCACGTACCAGGCCAGCGTGCGGCCGAGCCCGGGCTCGATCGCGGTCGCGATCGGCAGGTCGGCGAGCATGAAGCGGCTGCCCTCGGTGCCGACGAATTCGAGCCCGACGTCGCTCGGCAGCACGCCCGTGTGGGTCAGCTCGATCCGAGCCGAGCCGCGACCGAGCACTTGGGCGAGGCTCTCGCCCGGCTCGACCACGTCGCCGGGGATCGCGTCGAGCTCGGCGACGACCCCGGCGACGGGCGAGCGCAGGATCAAGGTGCCGCGCCGCAGCAGCTCGCTGCGACCCTCGCCCTCGACCCCGGCCGCCTTCAAGCTGGCCTGCGCGAGCCGGCGATCGGCCGAGAGCGAGCCGATCCGGCTGTCGACGTCGAACACGTCGCTGGCCCCGACCAGGCCTTTGCCGCGCAGGTCTTCGAGTCGAGTCTTGCGATCTTGGTGCGAGCCGATCTGGGCCGAGGTGCCCGCGAGCACGGCCGCGGCTTGGAGCAGCTCGGGCACGCGCAGCTCGACCAAGGGGTCGCCGATCGCGACCTCGTCGCCGGCCTGGACCGAGACCGCGACCACGCTCGCGCGATAGGGGACGTCGAGGCGGGCGCGGCTGGTCGAGGCCGCGACCACGCGGGCCGGCAGCTCGAGCAAGGTCGCGTCTTCCGGAGCACGGACCTCGACCCAGGCCGAGCGGCTCGAGGTCGCGTGCTCGTGCGGGGCGGGCTCTTCGGCCGCGGGCTCGGGCTCGCCACAGCCGACCAGCGAGGTCAGCGTAATCGAAGGGAGCACCAGCGCGAGCGCCAGGATTGAACGCGAGATGGTCATGCGCCCTCCTGCTCGGCCTGCTCGAAGGCTTCGAGGTAGAGCCAGACCTCGACGCGCGCCCAGACCGAGTCGGCCTCGGCTCCGCTCAGCTCGCGG
>JAMHUH010000661.1:0-6193 GCA_035904925.1 Nannocystaceae bacterium | reverse complement strand
GGTCTCGGGGATCTGCCCGAGCAGATCGTAGACGAGCTGCCCAATCACATAGGGCACGTCGCCGCGGGTGCGGTTGCCCTCGTGATGATAGAAGCCCGCGACATGCAGCCATTCGTGCATCCAATGCGCGGCCAGATCGGCCGGGTCTTGCGCGCGAATGCACTGGTTGATGTACCAGTAGGCGGTCGTGATCACCGGCCCGCCGACATCGGTCCACCCGACGGTCCTACGCCGAAGCCGGAGCAGCCGGACGTAGAGATCCAGCTCGTAGTCGGCACCGGTCTTCAGCTCGCGGCCGGTCTCGATGATGTTCAGGACCTCGGCGACCGAGACTTCTTGCTCGTGATCGTCGTGCCAGGCCGCGAAGGTTGCGGCCCGAACCAGGCTCGCGAATCGTGGATGGTTGATGGCGAGCGCGAGCAGTCGAACAGCCTCGTCGGCAAATTCTTTTTGCTTGGGGCCTGCGCCATCGATACGGTGAAGGGTGACTTTGATCGCCATCGAACGAGGAGTCCCGCTCGCAAGACAATCCGTTCGATTTTGTTCGAGCCCACCCACGAAGATCCGCGCCCCGCGGCCCGTGCGCGACACGTCGATGCCGCCCGATCGATTCTGTGATTGACGCCGCGGACCAGGCCCGATACCAAGGGAGGGTCTTCGGTTTTGTCGATGCACGAGCTGCTCCGCCCCTTGGTCCTTCGTTCTGGCGCCGCGCTCGTGCTCGGGCTGAGCCTCGCCGCCTGCGACAGCGAGGCCGGAGGGAGCGACGAAGCGGCCGATGGAGCCGATGAATCGGAGCCCGACCCCGCCGATCCCTGCACGCCCGGGCCCGCGCCCGCGCTCGAGATCGGCGAGGGCGCCAGCGCCTACACGCCCTTCGAAGACGGCGCGACGCTCGAGCTGGTCCACGGTCCGCAAGGCGGCGTGCACGTGCTGCTGGCCCTGCACGCCGAGGACATCGACGCTTCGGTCGAGCTCGAGGGCGAGCTGCGCGGCTACGTCAATGGCGTCCAGCTCGGCGCCTCCTACCCCTTCTTGAACATGCGCTGCAAGAAGGACGAGGGCATGGAGGTCTGGAACCTCTACTTGATCTGGGACGCGGCGCCCGAAGACCTCCACCTGCAGACCGTGCACATCGAGGCCGAGATCGTCGACGCCCAGGGCGTCATGGTCAGCGCCAGCAAAGACGCAATCATTCATGACGCCCTGCTCGATTGATCCCTCTCGCTCGCTGCTCACGCTCTTCGCCTGCACCACCCTCGCCTGTACGACGCTCGCCTGCACCCCGGACAGCAAGTCCGACGACGAGCTCGGCTCGGGCAGCAGCGACGAAGTCGGCGAGAGCGGCGGCTCGGACACCGAGACGCTCGACTGTAGCGCGCGGCCGATCGACATCCCCACGCCGCGCGCCGACCTCGAGGGCGTATGGGATGCCGAGCGCGAGCGCATGGTCTTCTTCGCTGGCGATCAGGGCACGCCGATCATGTGCATGAGCCAGACCGACTACACGGCCGAGGTCTGGGCCTTCCACACCGACTGCGACAACTTCGAGCGGATCGAGCCTGGCGCGGGCATGCCCGCCCGCGGTCGCTACGCCCTGGCCCACGACCTCGCCCATGGTCGCGCGCTGATCCACGGCGGTCGCACGCGCGAGGGCACCTCGGGCCCCTACACCGTCTTCGACGATCTGTGGGCCTACGAGCTCGCGACCGACACCTGGACCGAGCTGGCCAAGGGTCCCTCGCCGCGTTCGAACCATGTCGCGGCGATCGTCGGCAACCGGCTGGTGGTCCATGGCGGCAACGCATCGAGCGATGGCCTCGTCTTCGATCCGCTCGGCGACACCTGGGCCTTCGACCTCGACGCCGAGACCTGGTCGCAGGTCACGACCAGCAACGATCCGCCCGCCCGGCTCTTCCACTCGGCGACGGTCGGGCCCGACGACGCCTCGCTGGTCGTCTATGGCGGCGGCGACGAGAACGCCTTCACCATGTTCTTGCACGACATGTGGGTCTTGCAGCTCGCGGCCGATGGTACGAGCGGGGCCTGGACCATGCTCGGTCAGGGCGCCTCACCGCCGCCCGGCCCGAGCTCCGCCGACCTCGTGCTCGATCCAGCCCGCAACCGCTTGGTCTTGTGGGCGGGCCACGAGGACAACCTGCTCGGCAACACCAACGCGCTGTGGGCCTACGACCTCGGCGGCGGCAGCTGGAGCTCGCTGATCACCGGCGACCTCCTGACCGGCGCTTCGAATGGTTTTTGCGACTTCCCAGCCGACTTCGTGACCCCCGATCTCGACTCGCCCGAGCGCCGCAGCGCCGGCGTGGCCGTGCTGATGGACGAAGGCGAGACGATGCTGATCTTCGGCGGCAAGACCGACTGCGGGCTGATCAACGACGTCTGGTCGCTGAACCTGGCCGACCATGTCTGGACCGAGCGCTCGCCCGCGACGGGCGGCGAGATCTGCCTGCGGGCCTTCGCCAACTGCCAGACGATGTGCTTTTGAGCGAGGCGAGCGAGACTCCGCGGATGCCAAGCATCGGTGTAACGGGTGATCGACGAGCGGGTCGCGGCCCGCGAACATCCCCAACCAGGTCGAGCTGCCACGGACGACCTGCTCGATGGCCTGCTCGACGTCGTCGACCCCGAGAGCGACAAGCGGCTCGGTCGAAAGGCCCTGCGCGACGAGCTGATCACGCTCGACATGGCCGGGCACGAGACGACCGCCAACGCGACCCGCTGGGCTTGGCTGCTGCTCGCCCAACACCCCCCGATCGCCGAGCGCCTCTATCCGCCCGCCTACGTGCAGCTGATCCTCGCGACCTTGGTCCGGGGGTTTCGCTTCGAACTCGCCCCAGGCGAGCGCGTCCGGCCGCGCGACCTCGCGTCACGCTGACGCCGGGCGGCGGGTTGCTCGGGCGGCTTCGGGCGCGGAGTCAGCCGCCCGGCGAGAGCGCGACGATGTAGGCGTCGCCGTTGCCCCACTGATCGACGCCACCGGCGAAGTCGGGCTGCCACGCGTCTTGGGTCGGGAACCCTTGGCCCGCCGAGGCGCCGACCAGGATCATCGTGCAATCCTCGGTCAAGAGCGCGCCGCGGCCGTTGTCGTGCGCGGGCCCGCCGAAGTACGAGCCGTAGCGCAGGACGTCGAGGTCGGGGCTCAGCCGGATCGCGAAGCCGTCCCAGTCGCCGCCGCGCATGGCCTGAAACGCGTTCGAACTGAGCGGGAGATCGTCGGAATTGGTCTCGCCCGAGAAGAGCACCTCGCCCGTGCTGGTCACGCTCAAACCATCGGTCGACTCGGCCCCGCTGCCGCCCAGGTAGGTCGCCGCGACCAGGTTGCCCTCGAGATCCAGCTTGGCCACGAACGCGTCGAGCGAGCCGCCGCCGTAGCTCGCTTGCAAGGCGTTGGCGTCGACCGGGAGGTCGGTCGATTTGGTGAATCCGGCCAGGTAGACGTGGCCATCGCCGAGCCCGAGCGCGTGGGTCTCGAACGCGTCTTCGCCCGAGCCGCCGAAGTAGGCGCCCATCTCCAGGTTCGATCCATCGCTGCTGAAGCGCGCGACAAAGACGTCGGTGCCGCCCGAATACGTGGTGCCGGAGGTCGCCGGGAGATCGGCAGAGTCGGTGTAGAAGGCCAGGTAGGGCCGATTCTGATCATCGACGCGGACCGAGCCAATGCTCGAATCGAGGCCATTGCCTCCGAGCCAGCTCGCCCACACCACCTGCGTACCATCGGCGCTGATCTTGGCCACCCCCGACTCCTCGCTGTCCTTGCGCACACTCTGGTAGGCGCCATTGAACGCCGTGGCGAACCAACTCGGCAGCGGGTTGGTGACGGAGCCGGGTTGATGGGCGAGCACGACATAGGCGTTGCCGGCCGCGTCGATGTCGAAGTCGCGGACGAGGTGAGCGACGCCGACATGACTGGACCAGAGCAGCTCGCCGCCGTCGCCCGAGAGCTTGGCCAGGAACCCATTTTGGACCCCGTAGAAGCCCGAGTCGTTGCCGAGATACTCGGGCTGGAAGACCCCGTTGGTGACCGGAAAGCCCGGACCCGAGCGACCGCTGACATAGACGTCGCCCGCGTCGCTGACCTCGACCGCGTAGGCGCGATCGTAGTTGGGACCGCCGAGGAAGGTCGACCAGAGCAAAGCCCCATCGGGACTGAACTTGGCCACGAACACGTCACTGTCCCCGTGGCCACCGATCGCGTTGCCGCCCGCGTTGAAGCTGGTGTCGTAGGCGCCCGGCGTGGTTGGGAAGTCGCTCGCCGCCGTCCCACCGACGACCACGATGTTGCCGGCTGGGTCGACGGCCACGTCGCGGGCGTGCTCCCAGTCGAGCGCGCCGCCGAGGTAAGTCGAGAAATTGACGGTGTAGGCGATCTCGTCCGCGTCGCCGCAGGCCGGCATGTCGCCGGTGGTGCCGCTCTGCGTGTCCGTGCTCGTGTCGGCGCTCGTGTCGGCGTCCGTCGACTCGCTCTCGGTGCTGGTCCCCGAGTCACTCGAGCTCTCGTCGCTGCTGCTGGTGTCCTGCGTGTCGCCAGTGGTGCCAATCTCGTCGTTGCCGGATTCGCTGGCAGGGTCGCTCGCGCAGGCGGCAATCCAAGTCAAGCAACACAGACCAAAAGTCGGGATTCGATCGATCGAAGTCATGCTCGGCAAATAGCAGAGCCGCCCATGGTCAGATAGAGTCTTTGTGAACCCCCACCATCGCCACCTTGGTTGCCGCCACCTTGGTTGCCATCATCGTGGCGTCGATGTCAGGCCGTCTCAGCGCTCGAAGAAGGCCCCGGCCATGCTGGCGCCCTGGCCCTCGAGCTCCTCGCGCGAGAACATGTCGGGCACGCCCAGCCACTCCGGCAGCGAGCGGATCGTGGTCGGCCGCCAGGGCCCGGCCAGCTCGATCAGCTCCTCGTTGCTGCGAATGTGCATCGAGACGCTCGCGTGCTTGCGGAATGCGTCGATCGCCGCTTGCGCCTGGGCATGGTCGCCCTGCTCCACGTAGGTCCCGAAGGTGAGGGCGAGGATCGACCCGGGCGCGCTCCAGGCATGCAACGCCCGCAACACCGCCGACAGCACCGCGTCGGGCACGAGGTAGGCGATGCCGATGCAGCTGATTGCGAGCACACGGTCGGCGCCGAAGAAGTCCTCGGCCTCGGTGATGACCGTCTGCGGCTGACCGATGTCGGCCAGCCGATATCGCATGTTGGGCGCGCCGGCCAGCAGCTCTTCGCCATATGCGACGCTGAGCGGATCATTGTCGCTAAACAAGATCCGGGCGTTCGGCATCACGTCATTGAAGTGGCCTTTGGTGGGCAGCCCGGTCGCCAGGTCCAACACCTGCTTGCGTCCGGCCTGCTCCCACTCCGAAGCGACGAATTGCAGGAACCAGCGGTTGGCCCGTGCCCACTTGGGATAGGTCGGCGCCACTTTGAGGATCTGCGCCGCGGCCTCGCGATCGACCTCGTAGTTGTGGTGGCCGCCCAACATGAAGTCGTAGATTCGCCCGAGGTGTGGCTTGCTGGTGTCAATCGCCATGATGTTTGGTTCCCTCGTGAGTCTGGAGCTTTGCCAGGGTTGGCGCAGGTCGTGGCAAAATCGCCAAGCCGAGCTCGCGGAGCGCCCATTCGATGGCGCTCTGAAGATCGGCCACGGTCACGAATACACCGAGATCGAGCCCGAGCCCGGCCAAGGTCAGCGCCATCTTGGAATTGATCCCCGCCAGGACCGAGCGAGCGCCGAGCAGCAGCACCGCTCGGACCGCTCCGGTGAGCGCGGCCAGGACCACGGCGTCGCAGGCGTCGAGGCCGGTGACGTCGATGATGACGATCCGAGCCTTGCGACGCGAGGTCTCGTCCAAGAGCCGCTCGGTGATCCGCCGCGCTCGCTCGTGATCGATGGTGCCGATCAGCGGCAACACGATGATCTTCCGATGGACCGGCATCACCGGCGTCGAGAGCAGCTGGATGACCCGACGCAGCTCGTCCTCGCGCGCCTGGATCAGGTGCTCGAGCGCCGCATGCATCTCATCGCGCTGGCTCGAGATCTCGGTCTTCTCGCGCCGCGCGAGCCCCTCGAGCACTTGCATCACGAACTCCTGCAGGCGGACCAGCACGGCAGTCGCGTCGGCTTGCCGATCGTGTTGCCGATCGTGTTCCGCTGCCCACGCCGCGAAGTCCCGGGTGAAC
>JAMHUH010000660.1:0-3975 GCA_035904925.1 Nannocystaceae bacterium | reverse complement strand
CGGCGGCCAGCCTGGCGCTGGCCAGCGCCCGCTCGAGCACCAGCGAGAGCTCGTCGACTTCGAAGGGCTTGCGAAAGTAGTCGTGGGCGCCAGCCTTCATCGCCTCGACCGCCAGCCGCTCGGACCCGTGCGCGGTGATCAGGATGATCTTGCCGAGCGGCCCCGCGAGCAGGCCGGCCTAGCTGCGTTGGCGCAGCTCGGCCAGCAGCTGCATGCCGTCGATCTCCGGCATGCGCAGATCCGTGATGATCAGATCGACGACCTCGCGCTCGAGCAAGGCCAGCGCCTGCTTGCCCTGCTCGGCCGCGAGGACCTCGACATCGAGGTCCTCGAGCACGCCGACCAGGGTGTAGCGGACGCCGGGATCGTCGTCGACGACCAGCGCGCGCGGGCGTCGAGCGCTCATCGGGCCGCCTCCCCCGTGCTCGCTGGTTCGTCGAGCCCGGCGAGCGGCAGCTCGAGCTTGGCCTCGCAGCCTGTCCGGCCGTCGGCTCGCGGACTCAGCTCGAGCTCACCGCCATGCTGACGAGCCAGCGAGCGCGCGACCGTGAGGCCCAAGCCGCTGCCCTCGCGCTTGGTCGTGACCCCTGGTTCGAAGGCGCTCGCATGCAACTCGGCGCTCAGACCCGGACCGGCGTCGCGGACCACGAGCTCGGCCCAGCCCTCACGCTCGCGCAGCTCGAGCTCGATCTGCGATCCGGTCGGGGCCACGTGCAGGGCATTCTGAACCAAGTTGATCACGATCTGCTCGACCTTTCGCGGGTCGCAGCGGGCCTCGACCTCGCCGCGCAGGACCAACGCGACGCCGCGCTCGCTGGCCAGCGCCTCGTGCAGCTCGACCACGTGCCCGACCAGGCCACGCAGCTCGGTGTCGCGCTGGCTGAGCGGGACCAAGGGGCGCGAGAAGTTGAGAAATTCGTCGAGGATCGCCTGCATGCGATCGACCTCGCGTCGGAGCACGCCGAGCCGCTCGAGCGACTTGCCGGCCTCGCCCCGACGGCCGAGCTCGCGATCGATCAGCGCCGCCAAGCCCTTGATGCTGGCCAGCGGGTTCTTGAGCTCGTGGGCGATCTCGGCCGAGAGCGTGGTCAGCTCGCGGGTCTGCTCGGCCCGCGAGGCCAGGGCGAGATCGCGGGCTTCCAACGCTTGCCCGACCATCTCGTCGACGCCGCGGCGGGTCACGCCGCCCATGTGCGCGACCATGATCATCGCCAGCGTCATCACGCCCGCGACCGTCAGCGAGAGCACCGGCGGTTGGTTGGCGTGCCCATCTGCGAACGCGAAGATGGCCGGGACCAGGCTGACGCCGCGAATCTGCGCGAAGGCCATTCCCCAGAACGCGGGGATCAGGGCGGCCACGGTGAACCAGGCCGTGCGGGCGCTCAGCACCAACGCCGAGAGAAACACCACCGGCAGCACGACGGGCAGCAGCGGGCTAGCGACGCCGCCGGTGGCGAGGAACATCGAGGTCTGGACTACGACGATCAGCACGACCTGGAACCCGAGCGAGGGACCCGTGGTCCGCTTGGCCAGGCGATCGATCGGCTCGTCCCTGACACGGCGACGCACGACCACGTCGGCCAACGCGACCGTGCACAACACCGCCGCGACGCCGAACAAGACCGCGCGTCGCCAAGGCGTCGAATCATCGAGCCCGATCAGCACCGCGAGCGAGGCCAGCACCGGCAAGAAGAAACGTCGAGCTTTGACCAGGCCCACGAACGCGCGGGCGCGCGCTCGTTGGTAGAGTTCGGTCAGGCCTGGCTCTTCGTCGCGGCTCATCGTTCGTCGGATCCAGCCCGGAGCCTCCCACGAGATCGTCGGGGTTTCCTCCACCGAGCGAAGGACCGAGCAAGACCGGTGCCAGCGGCCCATTGCTGCGCCCATCCAGGTTTGGGGCCGATCCTTGCTCGCTTCGGGCTGGAGACGTCGGATCGCCGTCCTCGGGCTCACCCTCGTGCCGGAAACCCGGCGTCGCTCAGCGTCCCGCCGCAGCCTGATCTTCGCATCGGGCGGCGTCACGCAGCCGTGCCCAGATCGCGGGCTCGTACTCGGCGATCGTCCACGCGTCGAGGGGCGCGAGCGTCGCGAAGCGCGAGAGGGACATCGTGCAGCTCGAGCGCTCGGCGTGGTGCTCGTGCGTCAGCGTGACCGAGCAGATCATCGGCTCGTAGCGCAGCTCGAGCGTCTCGCCCCCAACCTCGACCCGACGCGGCGCCTCGCTCGATCCGCCCGACTGCACGGCCGCGCGGTCGAACTCGCGCAGCAGCGTGGTCCAGTCGCCGCCGCCCCGGTTCCACGTCTGCTTGCTCTCGCCCGCCACCAGGCTCACGAACTGATCGGAGTCATGCTCGGGATCGAGGCGACCCGGGACCAGCCGCTGGCGGACCTCATCGACACACGCCCCCGAGAGCTGGCCCTGCCAAGCCAGATCGCGATGACCGTAGCGCAGCAGCTGGGGCTCATCGTTCGGGCCGCAGGGTTGGTTGATCGTGTACGTGTAGCGAAGCTCGACCGCGTCGGCCTCGACGCAGCCTTGGACGGCTACGAAAGCCCCCCAGTCGCAGATCTCGGGACCGAGCCAGTCGGTGACCTCGAAGCAGATCGGCGACGCGGGAGCCTGCACGGCTCGGCGCTCGGACACGCAGGCAAACACGCCAAGCATGCCAAGCACACCAGCGACAGGCTGCACTGCCATAGAGTGCGATCGCGGATCACGGCAGAGCCACACTACCTGGTTGCGCGCGTCGGATCGCCGACCTCGGGCTCGCCGCTTCGCCGGAAACCCGGCGTCACCCCCCCAAGAGCGGCCCTCGAACGGCGAATTCGGCCTGGCACGGCGGTTGCTCAGGGTCGCCTCGCCCATGCGAGTCCCGACGCTGCTGGTCCTCTTGTCCCTCACGCTGGCCGCGAACGCGTGCGACTCCGCCGAGTCGGCCAAGCCCATCCCGAGCGCCGAGCCCGACGCCGCGGCGATCGAAGCCCGGGTTCGCGTTCGCGCGATCGAGGCCGAGCGCGGCCGCCTCGATGAGCTCGGCGAGGCGACCGGGATCGTCGAACCCTTCGCGCTCGCTCGCGTCGCCGCCGAGACCTCGGGCCGCGTGAACTTGCGCCGGGTCGATCGCGGGGACGCGGTCGAGGCCGGCACGCTGCTGGTCGAGCTCGACGCCAGCCGAGCGCGGATCCAAGTCCGTCAGGCCGACGCCACGCTCACCGCTCGCCAGAGCGACCGCGAGCAAGCCGAGCTCGAGCGCAGCCGGTCCGAGCAGCTGCGCCAGCGCGAGAGCGTCTCGGTCGCTGCCTACGATCGCACGGCCCACCAAGCCAGCAGCGCCGCGGCGGCCGAGGATCTGGCGCTCTTGAGCAAGCGAGCCGCCACCGATCTCCTGCGCGACGCCAAGATCAGCGCCCCCTTCGCGGGCACGATCGCCGACTTCCATGTCGAGATCGGCGAGTTCGTTGGCCCGGGCTCGCCCGTGGTCACGCTGGTCGATCTGACCCGCGTGCGCCTGCATGTCGGCGTGACCGCGGCCGAGGCCAGCGACCTGCGCGTCGGCGATCGCCTCACCGTCCAGTTCAGCGAGCTCGGCGGGCGAACTTTGAGCGGCGAGCTGCACAGCGTCTCCCCGCTCAGCGATCCGCGATCGGGCACCTACACGGCCGAGCTCTGGCTCGACAACCCCGAGGGCCTGCTGCGCCAGGGCCTGATCGGTCGAGTCAGCCTTCGCCCGAGCGACGCGGTCGCCAACGCATCGAGCTTCGAGCCCATCTTGTTCCCGCGCGCCGCCGTGCTCCGACGCGAGGGTGAATTCGCGGTGTGGGTCGTGATCGAGGGCCACGCCCAGGCTCGCGAGGTCGCGCTCGGTCGCGCCGACGATCGCCGCGTCGAAGTGCTCGACGGGCTCGCGCCCGGCGAGTGGGTCGTCCTCGAAGGCGGCTTCGCGCTGCGCGAGGGCGCCCCGGTCGACCTCGAGC
>JAMHUH010000659.1:0-1576 GCA_035904925.1 Nannocystaceae bacterium | reverse complement strand
GCCGCTGGCGGACCTCGTCGACGCACGCGCGCGAGAGCTGCCCCTGCCATTCCAGATCGCGATGACCGTAGCGCAGCGGATGCGGCTCGTCGTTCGGGCCGCAGGGTTGGAGGATCGTGTACGTGTAGCGAAGCTCGACCGCGTCGGCCTCGACGCAGCCGTGGACCGCCACGATAGCGCCCCAGTCGCAGATCTCGGGACCGAGCCAGTCGCTGACCTCGAAGCAGATCGGCGATGCAGTAGCGTGGACCGGCTCGGCGCTCGGACATGCCACCAACAACGCGACCACCCACACCAGTCGAACTCGTTCGCGAGTCACGGCAGAGCCACACTACCTGGTTGCGCGCGTCGGATCGCCGACCTCGGGCTCGCCGCTCCGCCGGAAACCCGGCGTCACACCCCCAAAGCCGCCCCTCGAGCGGCGAATTCGGCCTGGCACGGCGGTTGCTCAGCGTCACCTCGCCCATGCGAGTCCCGACGCTGCTGGTCCTCCTGTCCCTCACGCTGGCCCTGAACGCGTGCGACTCCGCCGAGTCGGCCAAGCCCATCCCGAGCGCCGAGCCCGACGCCGCGGCGATCGAAGCCCGCGTCCGCGTTCGCGCGATCGAAGCCGAGCGCGGCCGCCTCGACGAGCTCGGCGAGGCGACCGGGATCGTCGAACCCTTCGCGCTCGCCCGCGTCGCCGCCGAGACCTCGGGCCGCGTGAACGTGCGCCGGGTCGATCGTGGTGACGCGGTCGAGGCCGGCACGCTGCTGGTCGAGCTCGACGCCAGCCGAGCGCGGATCCAAGTCCGACAGGCCGACGCCTCGCTCGTCGCTCGCCAGAGCGACCGCGAGCAAGCCGAGCTCGAGCGCAGCCGGTCCGAGCAGCTGCGCCAGCGCGAGAGCGTCTCGGTCGCAGCCTACGATCGCACGGCTCACCAAGCCAGCAGCGCCGCGGCGGCCGAGGATCTGGCGCGCTTGAGCAAGCGAGCCGCAGCCGATCTGCTGCGCGACGCCAAGATCAGCGCCCCCTTCGCGGGCACCATCGCCGACTTCCATGTCGAGATCGGCGAGTTCGTCGGCCCGGGCACGCCCGTGGTCACGCTGGTCGATCTGACTCGTGTGCGCCTCCATGTCGGCGTCACTGCGGCCGAGGCCACTGACCTGCGCGTCGGCGATCGCCTCGCCGTCCAGTTCAGCGAGCTCGGCGGACGAACGCTCAGCGGCGAGCTGCACAGCGTCTCGCCGCTCAGCGATCCGCGATCGGGCACCTACACGGCCGAGCTCTGGCTCGACAACCCCGAGGGCTTGCTGCGCCAGGGCATGATCGGTCGAGTCAGCCTTCGCCCGAGCGACGCGATCGCCAACGCGTCGAGCTTCGAACCCATCTTGATCCCGCGCGCCGCCGTGCTCCGACGCGAGGGTGAATTCGCGGTGTGGGTCGTGATCGAGGGCCACGCCCAGGCTCGCGAGGTCGCGCTCGGTCGCGCCGACGATCGCCGCGTCGAAGTGCTCGACGGGCTCGCGCCCGGCGAGTGGGTCGTCCTCGAAGGCGGCTTCGCGCTGCGCGAGGGCGCCCCGGTCGACCTCGAGC
>JAMHUH010000658.1:0-3222 GCA_035904925.1 Nannocystaceae bacterium | reverse complement strand
GAGGTCTTTACCGAGCAGGTCGGGGCTGATCAGGGAGTCGCTGATCGCTCCGGCGATCGAGAGCAGGAAGGGGCTGAAGTCGATGACATCCTCGAAGTTGAGGTAGTCGTTCATGTCCGCGAGCAGCACGACGGCTCCGGCCTCGCGCAGGTCGGCGGCGAGGCGGCGCAGCTCGGTGGTCTTGCCGGTTCCGCGAAATCCGCTGAAGAGGTGGACGCTCTCGAGCGGGGTCCACTGGATCGACGCCCGCAGGTCGTCGGTCGGGGTCGCCTGCAAGCTCGAGTGCTGGTAGAGGGCCACCCGCCGCTTGTCGTCGGGGTCGAGCGGGAGCTGAGGATCGAGCGCCGCGTAGAACCCTTGCAGGTACTCGTCGTCGGGCTTGGTCACGCGGCGATGGTATCCGAGCCCGGCGCGAGCGTCACCTCGGGCCGCTCAGCTGCCGAAGCCCTCGCCGTCGGCATCGAGCTCGCGCAGCTTGTCTTCGAGCCGGGCGATGATCCCATCGATGCCCTCGGCCTTGGCCAGCTTGTTGAACTCGTGCCGGTAGGTCTTGGCGAGGCTGACCTCGTCGGTGATGACGTCGCGGACCTGCCAGGTGCCGTCGGCGTAGTGCATGACGTACTCGACGGTCATGTTGCGCTCGCGGCCGTTCTTGTCGACCTTCATCTTGGTCGTGACCTTGTGGACGCCGCCCTTGCCCGCGATCTCGCCGACGAATTCGACGGGGTGTTGGTTGGCCTTGCGGACCATGCGGATGTAGTTCTCGCGGATCAGCGTGGTCAGCAGGGCTTCGAACTCGGCGCAGCGGCTGGCGCAGATCTTGGCGTAGTGATCGGGGCCGCCGAGCGAGGCTTCGGCCAGCCAGGCGTAGTCGAGCATGCCGTCGATCGCTTGGCCGAGCTTGGCATCGCCGGCGCCCTGGTCGACGAGCGCGATCACGGCCTGGTGCTTGGCCTTGAAGGTGTCGCCGGCGTCGGCCGCTTCGACGGGGCCGGGCGCGAGCAAGAGCGCGGTCAGGCCGAGGGTGGCGAGGGCGATGGGGAGCAGTCGGTTGAAAGTAGCCATCGTCGAGGTCTCACCAATAGGATACCAGTGTTCGCGAGGGCGGATCGATTTGATTGTGGGCAGGGGAGGCGGCCCGCCGCGCGGTCAGGCCGGCGGCTTGCTTCCGAGCCAGCGCGCCAGCGCCCAGCTCGGAAACACCAACTTGTAGAGGCGGTAATCGAGCACGGCGGTATTGAAGAACACACCCACGGCTTCATCGTGCGGCCAGCTGCCGTCGGGCAGTTGGTTGTCGATCAAGTAGCGGACGCCACGATCGATCGCGCCTTTGGCTCGCTCGGGTCCGGCGAGCTCGAGCGCGAGCAGGGCCCAGGCGGTCTGGACGATCCGCGAGGGGCCGGTGATCTCCTTGCCCTGCATGACGGCCTCGTAGCGCTCGCCCCAGCCGCCGTCTTCGCGCTGGCGCGAGAGCAAGAAGCGCAGGGCACGGCGCAGGGCGACGTGCTCACGATCGAGCCCGGCGGCGAGCAAGGCGGAGACGGCGAAGAAGGTCCCGTAGGTGTAGTCGACGCCCCAGAAGCCGGCCCAGCCGCCGCTGCCGTCTTGGCTGGCAAGCAAGAAGCGGACGCCTCGCTCGATCGCTTCGCCGACCCGGGCATGCAGCTCGCCAGGCATGCGCGCGCCGAGGGCCGCGCGGGCGATCGCCAGGCCGCGCACGCAGCTGGCCGTGCACTCGGTGTACGAGTACTCGAGCATGCAGTTGCCGTACATCTCGGCCGGGTTGAAGCGCTTGAGCAGCATCGAGCCGCGGCGGGCCTCGTAGCTGCCGAACCCGCCGTCGTCGTTCTGGCGCAGCAGCACGAACTCGATCGCGGACAGCTTGCGCTCGACGTCGAGGCGCGCGTCGAGGTGATCCCAGCCGCGATGCTCGGCGTGGAGCAGGGCCTCGAGCGCCTCGGCCGTGCAGTCGCTGACCGGCCAGGGGTGGCGCTCGTCGGCGAAGCCCCAGCCGCCGCGGGCGGGTTCGCGATAGTGGCGTTGGCCCTCGGGAATGTCGCGTTGCAATTGGGCGATCGGCAGCCACGCGGTCGCGCGATCGACCATCGCGGCGGCCTCGGGCAAATCGGGCCCTTCGCACAACGCTTGAATCGCAAACGAAGTATCCCAAATGTCGGATCGCGCCCCGCAGATCCGCAGACCCTCGATGTCGTCCTCCCAGAACCAATATTCGATGCCGGCCAGGGCCCGCTCGAGATCGGGGTGATCGGGGTCGCGCGAGGCCATCGCCAGGCAGAACAACATGCCATTGACGGGGCTGAGGCAGACCCAATTGGTCGAATGGAATTCGAATTCGATGTGGGCCCAGGCGCGGTCGAGGGCGACCCGGCGCAGCGGGCCGGGCACGGCCTTGGCGAGCAGGCGTGCGCCCTCGAAGATGCGCTGCAGGGCGGGGCCGATCGGCTCGTAGAGGTCGGTCGGCGCGATGTCGTCGCGGTGGCGACGAAAGTCTTCGAGCCGCCACCCGTCGGGGAAGAGTTCGCGCCGCAGCGCCTCGCCGATCGGCGAGGTCCGGGCCCGGATCTTGGCCCCGTAGGCGTAGGAAAGCCCGAGGTAGATCAGCCGCATGTGGTTGTAGAGCCGGCGCGGATGGACCGGCGACTCGTCGGGCAGCAGCCACAGCTCGGGCAGCAGCGGCTGAATCTCGGACCAGGGGTAGAGGCCGAGCAGCGCCAGCCAGATTCGACCCCAGGTCGGGATTCGATGCACGGGGCCGTGGCGATGGATGAAGGCCAGGGCGTCGCGCAGCAGCGGATCTTCGGGGTCCTCGCCGAGCAGGCGCAGCGCGACGTAGCCGAGCGTGGTGTGGAAGAGCCAGGCGTGATCCTTGTCGGCGGGTCCGCTGGCCTCGTCGGGGATCGCCGCGAGCGGCTGGGCACGCAGCGCGGGATCGGGCGGATCGGGGTGCATGCCCCAGCCGCCGTCGAGCTTGAGGTGCAGCTCGAGGTGCTTGCGGATCCTGGCCTTGCGCGCGGCCGGGATCGGCCGACCCAGCACGTGATTCAAGATCACCCACTGGCAAGGCAGCATCGGGTTCCAGATCACCTCGCCCGCCCACGCGCCGTTGGCTCGCGGGTGCGCTCGTTGGGCGGCGTCGAGCTGGGCGAGGGCCCGACGGTAGGCGGCGAGCACTTCGTCGGGCGAGAGCGGGGATTCGGTCGC
>JAMHUH010000657.1:0-15755 GCA_035904925.1 Nannocystaceae bacterium | reverse complement strand
GCCCGGCGGGCGGACCGAGCTACGGGATCAGCATCGACTTCGAGGGGTATGTCTGGGGCGTGACGGGCAACACTGCGACGAAGTGGGACCCGGTCACTTGCCAATCTTGGCAGTACGCGGGACTGACTGGGGCGTACACGTATTCGGACATGACTGGGTACGCGCTGAGCAACGCGGGTACGCCTAGCGGTTGATCCTTCGCGATGCTCGCGAGCATCTCCCGGTCCTCGCGAGCATCTCCACGCTCCTCCGCGCTCTCGCGATCCTCCGCGGACATCATCGTCACGATGCAAAGCCTGTGGGTGCCTCCGTGGGGGCACACCGGTTCGAGTCTTCCGCCGCGGGGCAGCACGCGGTTTGGCCACCAGTCGCTTGGGCGGCTCCACATTCGAACCGATGCGCCCCCACTGCGTCCCCCGTTCCGCGATCGTCTCGGTTCGCTGGGCGCAGTGAAGATTCCAGATTGGTCGCGCATGCAGGCCGACCGCGAAGATGTCGTTGGCCTGGTTTGGGTTTGCTCGAGCTACGACAGCCCCGCAATGCACCCTGCGGACCGGATCGATCGCGGACTGGGGGACGCAGTGGGGGGCATGACGAGAGTTCGCGGAGGATCTCGAGAGCGTCCGCGAAGGATCTCGAGAGTGTCCGCGAAGGATCTCGGGAGTGTCCGCGAAGGATCTCGAAAAAGATCGAGAGAGCGTCCGCGAAGGATCTCAATATTCGTGATCCTTGAGCATCCGCGCATTCTCGCGAAAGAACTCGACATGATCATAAGCAAGGCTAGTCACGCCCGCGATCTGCCCGATCTCGTCGATGTGATCCGCCGGGATCAACCCGAGATACTCCCCCCACTTGGCGCTGTCCTGCGGCACCAAGCCATCGTTGGGCCCGGCGACCGCGTAGATCGTGTTGAAGCTGAACACCAACAGCGGATCGAGAATGTCCTGACAGCCGATCCCACCGACGCAGGTCTCGCCCATCCAGCTCCAGTACTTCACGCTCGGATCGTCGATGAAGACCGGGTTGAACTCGTTCTGCATGTAGGTCTCGCTCAGGGTGTAGAGCGAAGCCTCGACGTCGGATTGCTGCGATTGGGTCGCGCCCAGGAAGTTGATCACGAAGACCAGCGCTTGCTCGGCGGGGCCGGGGATCAGGCCGAGCGCGATGTCGGTGAAGGGCGTGCCCTGGTGGGGCGTGCCCAAGGTGATCAGCGCGCCGACGCGATCGCCATGGTCGCCGCCGGCGGGTGAGGCGACGTAGCGCGAGTCGATCCCGCCTTGGCTGTGGCCGAGCAAGTTGACCTTGCGCGCGCGCAGGGTCGAGAGCGTGTTGTCGACCGCGGCGACGAGCTGCTCGCCGCGGATGTCGACCGAGTTGTAGGGATCGAGGACGGGCGTCTCGATCGGGTAGCCGAGGGCCTCGAGGTCCTCGCGGACGTTGTAGAAGTAGGTCAGCGGGCCGATGTTCTGAAACCCGGTCCAGCCGTGGACCATCACGATCGGGAAGCGGGTGGTCTCGCGTCCGCACTCGTTGGTGCAGGTGACCGAGAGATCGTAGTCGAGGGTCAGCTCGGGGTCCTGCGCGGGGTTGAGGGCCCGAACCAAGACGGCGAACTCGCCCGAGCGGGGCGAGATCAGCTCGACGACGCCTTGGCTGACGAAGGTCCCGGTGGCCACGAAGTCGATGAAGCTGGGCGCGTCGGGGTAGCTGATCGAGATCTCGACGTCGGAGCTGGCGGCGATCGCTACGCTGAGCTCGACCCCGTCGGCGGCGGCGACCCACCACAGGTGCTCGCTGCACGGTTCGAGCGTGACGCCCTCTCGCGCCGCGCCGGCCGGCAAGAACTCGTGCTCGATCCGCTCGGGCATGCTCGGATCACAGAGCGGCTGGCCGGTCTCCGAGCTGGTGCTGGTCCCCGACTCGCTGGTGCTGGCGCTCTCGCTGCCGCTCTCCGAGCCCGCGCTCGAATCGCTGGTCTCGCTGGCCGTGTCGCCGACCTCGTCGTCGGTCGCGGGATCGTTCGCGCACGCGCCGAGACCGGCGAGCAAAACACAAGTCAGGCGGGGGCGCCGAGCTCGGGAAGCCATCCCGCAATACTACTAAGAAAGCCGGCCCGGCCGCGCGCCCGCGACGAAGTGGGCATAGCGCCCCTGCGCGAGCTTGAGCCGGACCCGCTCGACGCCCTCGTCGGGCATGTTGCGATAGGTGGTTCCGCCCGGACCCTGCGGGTGGGACTCGAGCGTGCCCGCTGCGTAGGCCGCGACCGCCTCGCGCATCAGCGTCGCCGAGAGCGAGGTCGTCGACCAACACAGCTGCTCGTAAGTGTCGCCGCGGTGAACCGGGATGGTTCGACGGCCGACGATCGGCCCCGTGTCGACGCCCGCGTCGATGAAGTGACAGGTGCAGCCGATCTCGACGTCGGTCTCGATCGCCCACGCGACCGAGGCCGAGCCCCTCACCTCGGGCAGCAAGCCCGGATGCGAATTGAGCGTGTGCTTGGCCAGCCCGAACACGCGCGAGCGGAGGATTCGGGTGCCGCCGAGCACCAACAAGTCGGGCGCCCGCGCGCGCAGCAGCTCGGCGCAAGCTTCATCGTTGTGGTTGGCGACCGCGAGGCGCTCGATCGCTCGACCGGCGAGCAGCTCGTCGAAGCGTGGGGCGAGCTCGAAGCCGGCCATCCGCGCCTCGAACTTCGCGGCCTCTTGCTCGGCGATCGCCGAGCGCTCTTCGATGATCGCGATTGGCTCGAGCTCGGCGGCGAGCAATTCACGGAGCATCGCCCGACCATAGGGATGGTCGGCGAGAACCAAGAACACGTAGCGGAGCGGAGCGATCATGCCGTTCATGCCGTTCATGCCGACGGCCCGCAGCGTACCTCGCCGAGCGCTCGGTCGCTCGGTCTGGTCGACGCGTGTGGAGACGACCAGCTCGTCGGCTCGCGCGGGCGCGAGCGCGTCGCTACACTTCGGACGTGACGGCCACGGCCACCGACGGCGAACTGCTCGAGGCATGGCGTGCCGGTGACAAGCGCGCTGGCAAGCAGCTCTTCGAGCGTCACTACGACGCGGTCAACCGCTTCTTTCGCAACAAAGCCGGCGCCGACGCGCCCGACTTGGTGCAGAAGACCTTCTTGGGCTGTGTCGAGAGCGTCGAGCGCTTCCGCGGCGAGGGCAGCTTCCGCAGCTGGTTGTTCGCCGTCGCCTACCGACAGCTCTGCAAGCACTACCGTACTCGCGCGACCGAGCAGGCCCACTTCGACGTCGAGATCGTCACCGCCCGCGACCTCGACCCGACCCCGAGTCGAGTGTTCGCGCTGCGTCGCGAACAACGGCTCTTGATGGAGGCGCTGCGGCAGATCCCGATCGAGTTTCAGGTCGCGCTCGAGCTGCATTACTGGGAGCACATGTCCGACGCCGAGATCGCGCGGACCCTCGGTGTGCCGCTCGGGACCATGAAGAGCCGGATTCGTCGCGCGCGGCAGCTGCTGACCGAGCGGATCACCGAGTGCGCGGCCTCGCCCGCCGAGCTGCACAGCACGCTCGGCAACCTCGACGAGTGGGCCGAGCAGCTGCGGGCGTTCGCGCTCCGCGACGATGGCGGTGTCTGAGAGGCTCTCAAACGCCGTTTGGCGAGCCATAAAAGAAAACAAGGGTCGCTTAATCCGTTCGGCCGGCGAGGGGTACTGCGGTGTCGAAGCGCTCGACGCCCGAGCACGACGCTCGGACACCAGCAGGGCAAACGTCATGGACAAGATCAACCTCCGGCCCACCCACCTCCTCGCTTGTTCTCTCTTGCTCGCCGCCTGCGACTCGAACCTCGAGGACGCGACCGCCGACGTCGACGAGAGCGTCGAGCCCAGCGCCCCCGATGCGATCGACGCCAACGGCGAGGACCAGGTGCCCGTCGTCGGCCCGCCGATCGTCGACTGCCCCTCGGCCCGAGTGATCGGCGTGCTCGACCACTCGAACGGCAGCTGCAGCCTGCGTGGTGCACTCCCGCCCGGCTGGATCTGGACCGGCATGTTCGAGACCGGCTCGCCCGGCGTCGACGCCCTGACCATCCCGGTGCCGAATGATCTGAAGCGCTTTTGCATGTTCGAGTACTTCAACGGCAAGCCCGACCCCGAGGACTACACGACCCTCTTCTCGGCGATCGACGCCTATCCGGGCATGGGCCTCGACTCGGTCGCGACCGACTGCCGCGGCGAGTTCGCCCAGACCGACCTCAACGATCCGACCCTCGCCTTCGAACTGCACGACGCCTTCCGCGAGAACATCGACTGGGTCCGCCCCGCCGAGCTCGGCGCGACCCAAGCCAAGCGCCGGCGAGTCGACGTGACGGTCGTCGACACCATCTCGCAGATCGGCCACGACCTGGCCGTGACCCCGAGCAACGAGCACGGCGTCTACATGGCCGCGCTGATCGCCGACATCGCCTGCCCCGACGGCGACCCCAACTGCCTCGAGCAGCTGCGCTTCAGCTTGGCGATGCCGCGCGAAGACTGGGCCTCGGGCACCGACTGGGTCCGCGGCGGTCAGCACGGCACCCAAGGCGACCTCGCGCTCGGCATCTACGAGGCCGTCGGTGCCTGGCACGAGCGCCGGATCGCCAACCCCAACAAGTCCGCGCCTCGCCTCGTCCTCAACCTCAGCCTCGGCTGGCAGCGCCTGACCGAAGACGCCAACGATCTCGATCGCGGCCCGAGCAAGTCGCTGCTCTCGGCCTTGCAGTACGCCTCGTGCCAAGGCGCCTTGGTCTTCGTCGCCGCCGGCAACAACCCCGACGAAGGCTGCCCGCAAGAGCACGAAGGCCCGCTCGCCCCGGCCGTGTTCGAGACGATGCCGGCCCCGACCGAGGCCGAGTGCACCACGCTCGGCTTCTCCCCGCCCTGGGCCGCCGCGTACCCGGTCTTCGGCAAGGTCGGCGACTACACCCCGCTCGTCCACGCCGTCGGCGGCCTCGACGAGTACGATCGCCCGCTGATCAACAGCCGCCGGCTCGGTCGCCCCCGCCTCGCCGCGCTCGGCTCCAACGGCCTGGTCGCCGACGCGGGCGGCTCGACCGAGCCGCTGACCGGCAGCTCGGTCGCCGCCGCCGTCGCGAGTGGCACCGCCGCGCTGCTCTGGTCCTACCGCCCCGACCTGCGCCCCGATCAGATCGTCGAGCTCATCTACGCCTCGGCCTGGCCCGTCGGCGACAAGGCCGACTTCTCGATGAGCGGCAGCGGCGACTGGGAGATCGGTCGGATCTCGGCCTGCAGCGCGCTCGCCAAGGCCTGCGACGGCCTGGATCCCGCCGAGTGCCCGCAGCCCGAGTGCAAGCTGCAAGGCCCCGGCGAACACGGCAACCTCGACGGCTTCTTCAGCGAGGTCGATGCGATCCTCGCCGATCCCTCGACCTCGGTCGACGCGATCGAGACCGGCCTGAGCGGGGCCGCGCCGGTCTGCGAGATGTTCGACTGGACCGAGCTCGCCGACCCGCAGCCGGAGAGCCCGATTTGCTCGCGCTGCAACATGGTCGTCCCCGCTGGCTCGGTCGTCGGCGACGACAGCATCAAGATGACGACGGATCCCATCTATGATGGCCAGGTCGTCGCCGCTTGGGTCACCGTCGTCGACGGTACGGGATTCCCCTCGGTCATCAACTTCGACGCGACCGTCATCGCCAGCCTCAACAGCGTCATCACCGATGTCACCGTCAGCTATGTGCAGGCACCCAATACGGTCTCTGCCACGCTGAACTTCGCGCTCGTGAACGGAACGACGCAGTCGAACAGCATCCCGGTCCGGAAGTTGTAGCCCAGGGATGGATTTCACGAACGAGGGGAGGTGGGATCACTGGGATCACTACCTCCCCTCGTTACGTTGCAGTGTCTGGCGCTGGCACCCCGCCAAAGCCAACTCAGCCTCGCGCAAATTCTCACCGAGTTCGCGCATGCGCTGATCGATTCCCAGACAATATGTGGTCACAGACAACAACCGTTCGTAGAGAATCTCATTTTCAGATGTCAATAAATCGAGACGCCAGATCTTGGCCGTTGAATCCGCCGAACCGGAGACGAGCCGAGTTCCATCGGGACTGAGCGCAAGCCCGGTGACTCCGCTCTGGTGACCCGACAAAACAATTGGAGGTTCGTCCGAGTTCAAGGCCCAGACTCGGGCTGTATTATCATCCGAAACCGTGACGACCCGCCCGTCCGAACAGAACTGAGCATCCCAGAGTCCCGATGCGTGTCCTCGAAGCACATTCTGAAGGGTTCCGTCCAAACTCCAGACTCGGGCCGTACCGTCGAAGGATGCCGTAATCACGCGAAGACCTTCGGCGTCGAACGCCACCGTCCAGACTGGTTTCGTGTGCCCACGAAGCACAATCGAGTGCCCCGAATTCGCATCGGGCCATAGCCTCGCCGTGCTGTCATCGGAAGCGGTCGCCAGGATTTTGCCGTCCGGGCTGCGCGCCAACGCCGACACCTTGCCTTCGTGGCCCGTCAGAGTCGTTTCGAGGCCACCGCTCTTTGCATCCCAGATCTTCAGCGTGCCATCGTGCGACGCAGTCACCACTCGGTCGCCCTCGGGGCTGAAATGTGCGTCGATGACCTTGTCCGCGTGTCCCCGCAGCACCAATGTTTCCTGGACATTCGAAATATCCCAGATTCGGGCTGTGCCATCGAAGGACGCTGACACCAGTCGTGTACCTTCGCGATCGTAGGCGACACGCCAGACTGCGTCTTCGTGGCCGACGAACTGTTTCATCTGGCCGGTCGCCACATCCCAGATTTCCACGATGCCTCGCTTCGTTGCCGTTGCCACATGTTCGCCGTCCGGACTGAACACCGCGGAATTGAGCGACTCGTTCCCGCCGGCAAGAACCGCGACGTCCGTCCCATCTACAATGTCCCACACTCGTGCGGTTCCGTCGCGCGACGCCGTGACGACCCGGCGCCCCGAAGGGTCGATCGCCACACGAAAGACTGGACGGGTATGCCCCTCGAGCGGAACCTCGAGCCGCGGCCTGCCCAGATCCCACAATCGGACACTTCCATCATACGATCCCGTCGCCAACCAGCGCCCGCTCGCATCGATCGCCAATCGGAATAGAGAAATTCGGTGGCCGACAAACACTCGATCCACACCACCTCCATCGACGCGCTGCATCCGAGCCGTGGCGTCGAATGAAGCCGTCATGACATTCAGGCCATCGGGCGTGAACCTCACTGCCCACACGCCATCGGCATGGCCCGTCAACGAAGTCCCGCTACCGCCGAACGACGAAATCTTGACGGTGCCGTCGGCTGCGGCAGAAACGACACGATCACCCAAAACATCGATTGCCGTCACTGCCGCATCATGACGAATCAACACCTCACCGTGAACGAGATTTCCTTCGCCCAACCGCCAGACCCGCACCGTCCCATCGTCCGAGGCCGTGACCACGCGATTCAAATCGACGAAGCGACCGTGAAACACCGCATCCTCGTGCCCCGCGAGGACCGCCAGCAAGTGTCCGTCGGCGCCCCACACCCGAGCCTCGTGATCTCCAGAAACAGTCAAAATTCGTTGATTTTCCGGATCAAAACAAGCCGAATATACGGGCCCAGCATGACCCCGAAGGACCAACTGCTCCGATGATGCGAGATCGATCACTCGCGCCGTTCCATCTTTCGACGCTGTCACCACTTTTCGACCATCGCCACGGAATACCACACTCATCACTTCGCCCTGGTCCTCGGCAAGGACACGTGCGACGCCCGAAGAATGCGCCCGCACCGTCCCGTCCTTGGAACTCGAGACGACGGTTCCTCCGTCGGGGCTGACGCTCACACCCGTGACGTCCTTGGTATGAGTCAGGATGATCTCCCCAGTTCCACTGACCACGTTCCAGCGATAGACGGTGCCGTCCACCGCCCCCGAATAGAGCGTCTGCCCGTCAGGAGAAAACACCAATGCCTCGATCCAGTCCCGATGCCCGGTCAGCACCGCCTTGCTGATCGGCCGACCCAGAATCTCGTTGGCCGCGGACACCCAAGCCTCGCTCTCGCGCGCCGAGCCCTCGACCTCGCGCAGCAGCACGGCCGCGACCGTCGGATCCTCGTGATCGACCACGCCTCCCTTGGGCCGATAGCTGCGATACACACTCATCCGCGTGGCGTCGCGGGCTCGCTGGGCGTCGTCCGAGGCCTGTTGGAGGCCGCGCTCGCGCTCGAGCTCGAGCAGCTGCTCGGTCAGGTCGTTCCAGTAGCGCTGCCTGGCGTTCTGGGTGACCTGCGTGGCGGTGATCCAGGCCAGCCCGCCGAGCAGAGTCCCGACGACGCTCGCGAGCGCGGTCCAGCGGAGCACGCGGGTGCGGCGGACCTGGGGATCCTTGGCCAGCGCGGCGATCAGGTCGCGCATCGTCGGCCAGCGATCCTCGGCCATCGGCGCGAGCCCACGGACGAGCAGGGTGTGCAGCCAGGCCGGGACCTCGGCCTCGTTCGGCGGGGCGTCGAGCTTGCCGTCCATCACCGCGTAGGAGAGCGCGACCAGGTTCTCGCCCGAGAAGGGCCGGCGGCCGTAGAGGCCCTCCCAGAGCGCGACGCAGAAGCTGAACTGATCGCTGCGCGCGTCGGTTCGCAGGCCCTCGAATTGCTCGGGCGCCATGTAGGCTGGCGTGCCCATGATCGCGCCGGTCTTGGTCAGCGAGACGTCGAGCCGGGCCGAGGCCTCTTGCTCGGGGACCGGTTCGCTCGCGCCGTCGCGGGTCGGCTCGTGCTCGGCGAGCGCGGCGTCGAAGGCATGGGCGAGGCCGAAGTCGGCCACGCGCACGCGACCGTCGTTGCCGACCAAGACGTTGTCGGGCTTGAAGTCGCGGTGGACGATGCCGGCGTCGTGGGCGGCCGCGAGGCCCTCGGCGGCCTGCACGAAGACCTCGATGATCGCTCGCCAGCTGCGGCGCTCGGCCTTCAGCCAGCCGCGCAGATCCTGGCCATCGATGAACTCCATCGCGACGAAGACCTGATCTTGAAAGGTCCCGACCTCGTGCACGGTGACGACGTTGGGGTGCGAGAGCCGAGCCATGGCTTGGGCCTCGCGTTGCAGCCGGAGCTTGGCCTCGACGTCGCTGTCCGAGCCGCGCAGGAGCTTGACCGCGACCCGGCGATCGAGCTGCTCGTCGTAGGCGACATAGACGACGCCCATGCCTCCGGCTCCGAGCTCGCGCACGATCGTGAAGCGACCGATCTTGATCGGGGTCGGGGTCTCGTCGAAGAGCGCGGCGGCGATCAGGTTCTTCTGGCGGCGAGTCTCGATCCCACGCGCGCCCTCGGCTCGGCCCGCGACTTGGCCGAGGGCCTCGGTGTCGAGCAAGCTGGGGGCGCGGGTCGCTTCGGGCGGACGCTCGCCCTCGCCTCCGCTCGTTTGTTCGAACTCCATTTCGAAGCTGGCGGATATCATAGCCGCTCATGCCTCCGCGTTTTCGAGCCGCTCGCGCGATCACGGCGCTCTTTGGGGTCGCGCTCGCTTTGGCGGCGACCTTCGCCTGCGCGCGGCGGCCCTCGCCCGAGCAATGTCGTGCGATGGTCGATCACGTGGTGACCTTGATGCGGGCCAGCCACGAGGGCCGCGCCGCCGAGATCGCGGGCGACGTGGCCGAGCAGCGCCAGCCGGCCCTGCTCGACCGCTGTTTGGCCGAGGGAACCGCCGCCGAGGTCGAGTGCGTGCTCGAGGCCGAGGCGCTCGAGGGCATCCAGGCCTGCGCGCCCGCACGCTGAGCTCTCGCGCCCGCTATCGCGCCGCGCTCACGCGATCGGCCGCCAGCGCTGCTCGTCGCGCCCGAGTTGCTCGCGCAGCACGACCAAGAAGGCCGCGAGCGCGGGGTTTCGAGCGCTCTTCGAAGGCATCAGCGCATACAGAGCGACCCGCTTCCAGATCCAGCCGGGGCAGAGTCGGACCAAGCGCCCCGCGTGCAGGGGCTCGCGGAGCGCGTGCTCGGGCAGCACCCCCACGCCAGCGCCGTGGACCAGCAGGCTCAGCAGCGTCGACCCGGAGTTGGTGTCCACGCAGAACGAGGGCGCGATATCTTGCTTGGCCCCGCCCGGGCCCACGAAGCGCATGTTGGCGCCCGCGACCAACGAGTGACGCACCCACGGAGCGCTCGCGAGCTCGCCCGGACGTGACACCGGCCCGAGCCGATCGGCGAGCTCGGGGGCGGCGACGATCGGCTCTTCGAGGGTGGCGAGCTTGCGCGCCACGAAGGACGACGACTTGGGCGCGCCGAGCCGGACCGCGACGTCGATCTTCGCTTCGAGCAGATCGTGCGAAGCATCCTCGGCGAGCAGCTCCACGCGCAGCCGCGGGTGCGCGCTCACGAGCCGCGCGACCGCAGGCCCGACGAGCAGCGGGCCCAGGTCGTTGGTCGTCGAGACCCGCAGCAGCCCAGCGGGCTCGCGCTGGCGGGCATCGAGTCGGTGCGAGAGCTGACCGAGCGCATCGGCCACGCGCTCGGCCGCCGCGAGCACCTCGGCCCCAGCCTCGGTGATCCGCAGCCTTCGAGTCGTGCGCTCGAGGAGTCGGGCTCCGCAGCGCTGCTCGAGCAGCTTGACGCGCTCGCTGATCACACTCTTGGACAGCTCGAGCTCGCGCGCCGCCGCGCTGAACGAGCCGCAGCGCACGACGGCCGCGAACGCGAGCAGGAGGTGTCCGTCGGCGGCGGTGACCATCGTTCGATGATGCCGAACAGTCTTTCCATGAACAACCGATTGTTCTGAGCCGCTCGGAGCCCTACATCCACCTCGTGAACCGAGACCAAGCCCGCTCCATCGTCGCCCCCTTCTATGACGCCCTGACCACGCCCGCGAGCAAGGACGTGCGCAGCTTGGTCGAGAGCTGCGCGAGCCCAGACTGGCGCTCGTTCGCCGGCGAGACCCTCAGCAAGGGTCGCGACGAGTTCATCCACCAGGTGATCGGCTTCGGCAAGCTGATCCCCGACCTCGTCTGGGAGGTGAAGCAGGTCTACGCCGAGGGCGACACGATCATCGTCCGCAGCGAGGCCCGCGGCACCCCGGCCGGCGACTTCATGGGGGTCGCCCACGGCGGCCGGTCGTTCGCGATCATGACCATCGACGTCCACAGCGTCGTCGAGGGCGTGCTGGTCCGCGCCCACCATGTCGAGGACTGGGCCGGCGCCCTGCGTCAGCTGAAGGGCTGAGCGGCGTCAGCACCGGTGTGCCCGAGTGCGCGTGTCTGTGCCACATCGAGCAGGCTGCGGACGACCGCATCGGCCGCAGCCCCGCCCGCGGCGGAGAAACCTCGAGCGTCCTGGTTGCCCCGCGCCGGTCGAGCGCGCTATGAGGCGGACGGCCGAACCCTCCACGTCGGTTCGGCACCCGACCCATCATGAGCCAACCAAGCCGACGCCCGGCCCTCGACAAGTCGAGCCGGCCCCCCGCCGAGCGGCGCAAGCCGGTCGCGCTGCACGTCGCCGTGGCCTCCGAAGATCAGAGCTACCCCGTGCTGATCGGCCCGGGCTTGCTCGCGCGGCTCGGCCACGAGCTCAAGCGCAGCCACGCCAACGCGCGCCGGGTCGCGCTCGTGTCCGACGCCAACGTGATGCCGCTCTATGGCGAGCAAGCCCGCGCGAGCCTCGAGGCCGAGGGCTTCGAAGTCCACGCGTTCACGATCCCGGCCGGCGAAGTGCACAAGACGATCGAGCAGCTGGTCGGGGTGACCGAGGGCATGCTCGCGGGCGGCCTCGGGCGCCGCGACGTGCTCGTGGCGCTCGGCGGCGGTGTGGTCGGCGATCTCGCCGGCTTGGCCGCGGCGCTCTTCATGCGGGGCATCGGCTTCTTGCAGTGCCCGACCTCGCTGCTCGCCCAGGTCGACGCGTCGGTCGGAGGCAAGGTCGCCGTCGATCTGCCGGCCGGCAAGAACCTGCTGGGCGCCTTTCATTTTCCCAGCGTCGTGGTCATCGACCCCGAGGTCCTGCAGACCCTGCCCGACCGCGAGCTCGGCTGTGGTCTGGCCGAGATGCTCAAGCACGGAGCGCTCTTCTCCCGCGACCACTTCAACCAGGTCGTCGAAGCCTCCGAGCGGATCTACGCCCGCGACACCGAGGTCCTCGGCCGCATGATCGCCAGCTCGGTCGCGCTCAAGGCGGCGTGCGTCAGCCGAGATCCCCGCGAGCTCGGCGAGGCTGGCAAGGGTCGAGTGCTGCTCAACCTCGGCCACACCGTCGGCCACGCGCTCGAGCGGCTGTCCGGCTACGCGCTGCTGCATGGCGAGGCGGTCGGGCTCGGGCTGATCGCCGCCGCCCGGCTCTCGGCCCGCAAAGGCCTGGCCGAGCCCGACCTCGAGCAACAAATGCGCACCGCGGTCGCGAGCCTGCGTTTGCCGAGCGACCTCGACCACTGGCTGGGTTCCGTGACCCCCGGCCAACTCGAGAACACGCTCTCCAACGACAAGAAGCGGGACTTCGCCAGCATCACCTACATCGCGCTCGCTCGAATCGGCGAGCCGACGGTGCTCAGCTCGAGCGCCAGCGAAATCGTGGCTTTGTTGCGGGATCCGAGCCCGGGTTGCTAGGCTGATCGAGTCTGCGCCGGCGATCTTCGCCGGGCAGCGCGATCTTCCCCTCGCCCGGTGAGCTCCATGCAACGCCTCGCTCGACTCCTCTCGCTCGCTTCACTCTTCGCCCTGACCGCCACGATGGGCTGCGTGGAAGATCAAGAATTGTTGATCGTCA
This sequence comes from Nannocystaceae bacterium, assembly GCA_035904925.1. GTDB lineage: Bacteria > Myxococcota_A > Polyangia > Nannocystales > Nannocystaceae > Plesiocystis. The sequence continues at coordinate 3,041 of JAMHUH010000657.1, read as the reverse complement.
AGGGCACCTACGATCTCAATGACGTGTGCGTCTTGGACGACAGCGCCCCGCTGTCGATCGACACGATCGACGTCTCGATCGAGGCCCCCTTCGCGCTGGGCCTGCTGGTCGCCAACCTCCAGACCAACAACAAGCAAAGCAACACTGGGCTGGAGGACGACGGCGAGGTCCAGCTCGATCACGCCGAGGTCAGCATGACCTTCGCGGGCGCCGGCGCGGGCGGCTTCGAGCTCCCGATCCCGACCGACTCGGTCCCGAGCGGAGGGGAGCTGGGCGTGATCCTCAACGTCCCTTCGTCCGTGGTTCAGGCCATCGCCCCTTCGGTCGCCCCTGGCGATCTGCCGCTGCTCGAGATGACCGTCGTGCTCGTCGGCCATCGGACGTCGCCGGCCGGAAACGGCAAGTTGGGCGAGGTCCGCACGCGCGAGTACACCTTCCCCTTCCAGCTGTGCAATGGCTGTATGAACTGCCCGACCGACTGCGGTCTGCCGCAGATCTCCGACTGCACCGAAGAATAGGGCGACTTGACCCGACCCCCGACCCGCTGCGAAGCTGGGTTTGGCCTCGCACACCCGCAGTGACCCGCCGATGCTCGAAATCCTGAAAAAAATCGTCGAGAACGCGCCGGGCTCGAAGGGCGCCATCCTGATGGGCTTCGATGGGATCTCCGTCGAGCAGTACGTCCGGCCCGAGTTCTCGGACGCGATGGACATCGAGTCCATGGCGATGGAGTTCTCGTTTCGCTTCCTCGAGCTGCGCGACGCCGCGGTCAGCCTCGAGATGGGGGCGATCTCCGACATCACGCTCAAGGCCGAGTACGGGACCGTCGTCGTCCGCGTGCTGACCTCGGAGTACTTCGTGGCGATCGTCCTGGCCGAGCCCGCCAACATGGGCAAGAGCCGCTGGTTGCTGCGCAGCAACGCCCAGGCGCTGATGACCGACCTCTTCGTAGACACCTGAGTGGACACCTGAGTGGACACCTGAGTGGACACCTGACGACCCCCGCGATGTCGGTCTCCCACGTTCTGGTCTTGCATGGCCCGAACCTCGCCGCGCTCGGTAGCCGCGAGCCCGAGGTCTACGGCCGCGAGACGCTGGCCGAGATCGACGCGAGCCTCGTCGCGCTCGGCGAGTCGCTCGGGCTGCACGTCGAGACCGACCAGTTCAACGGCGAGGGCCAGCTCATCGACCGCATCCACCGCTTTGCCCAAGTCGCCCAAGCGGATGCGATCGCGCCTGCGCATGCTCAACGCACAATTTCGGCGCCAAGTGCGGATCCTCCCCTGATGGCGCGTGGGCTGGTCTTCAACCCCGGTGGCTACACCCACACGTCCGTGGCCTTGCGAGACGCGATCGCGGCGGTCGGTCTGCCGACCATCGAGGTTCACCTCTCGAACCTTTACGCGCGCGAAGGCTTTCGGCACACATCGATCACCGGCGGCGCGTGCCGTGGGGTCATCATGGGGCTCGGCAGCGAGTCCTACCACCTCGCCCTCCACGCGATCGCCAAGGTCCTCGCGGCCTCACGGCCCTGACACTGGAACACAGCCTCATGTCCGACTCCGACTCCGAATCGAAATTGCCCGACATCGCCTACGTCAGCGAGCTGGCCAAGCTGTTCAAGCGCTTCCATCTCGACGAGCTCGAGATCGAGACTGGCGAGCAACGAATCTCGATGCGCCGCGGCGGCGATGGAGGCAGCGGCGCGGCAATGATGACACCGATGCTCGCGCCGATGCCGATGGCCGCGGCCCCGAGCGCCCCGCTCGGGGCCCCGAGCGCTGTCGCGGCCCCGCCCGTGGAGTCGGAGGGCGACTTCATCACCTCGCCCTTCGTCGGCACCTTCTACTCGCGCCCGCGCCCGAACGAGCCCTCCTTCACCAGCGTCGGCTCGACCGTCACCGCCGGTCAGACGGTCTGCATCGTCGAGGCCATGAAGCTCTTCAACGAGATCGAGGCCGAGTTCGGCTGCGTGATCGAGGAGTTCTTGGTCGCCGACCAGCAGCCCGTCGAGTTCGGAACCAAGCTGTTCAGGGTGCGCCGGCTGTGAGCGGGTTCGGCAAGGTTCTGATCGCCAACCGTGGGGAGATCGCCCTGCGGGTGATCCGTGCTTGTCGCGAGATGGGGCTCAAGACCGTCGCCGTCTACTCGACCGTCGACGAGCACGCGCTGCACGTCCGCTTCGCCGACGAAGCGGTGTGCATCGGCCCCGGGCCGGCCAAGCAGAGCTACCTGGTGATCCCCAACCTGATCGCCGCGGCCGAGATCACCGGCGCAGACGCGGTCCACCCCGGCTACGGCTTCTTGTCCGAGCGAGCCGAGTTCGCCCACGCGGTCCAGCGCTGCGGCATGGTCTTCATCGGCCCCGACCCCGAGCACATGCGGGTGATGGGCGACAAGGTCAACGCGCGCGAGACCATGGAGAAGGCCGGCGTGCCGGTGCTCTCCGGCACCGGCGTGCTCGAGTCGGGCGAGCAGGCGGTCGAGGCCGCCAAGCGGATCGGCCTCCCGATCATCCTCAAGGCCTCCGCGGGCGGTGGCGGTCGCGGCATGAAGATCGTCTGGGATCTCGACCAGATCCCCGCGACCTTGCAGACCGCCCAGGCCGAGGCCCTCGCCGCGTTCGGCTGCGGCGACATGTACCTCGAGCGCTACGTTCAGAGCCCGCGCCACATCGAGGTCCAGGTCGTCGCCGACAAGCACGGCGGCGTGGTCGACCTGATGGAGCGCGAGTGCTCGGTCCAGCGCCGGCATCAAAAGGTCATCGAAGAGGCGCCCGCGGCCAACCTGCCCGACCAGGTCCGCGCCGACATGCGGGCGGCCGCCGTGGCCGCTGCACGGGCGATCTCGTACCACTCGCTCGGCACCATCGAGTTCCTGGTCGACGGCGACAAGTTCTTCTTCATGGAGATGAACACGCGGGTGCAGGTCGAGCACTGCGTGACCGAGATGATCACGGGCATCGACCTCGTGCAGGAGCAGATCCGCCTCGCCACGGGTGAGCCCCTCGCCCACCTGAACCGGGAGCACAAGCCGCGCGG
>JAMHUH010000656.1:0-4323 GCA_035904925.1 Nannocystaceae bacterium | reverse complement strand
CCTTCGCGCTCGGCTGCTCTTCTCGCTTGCGCACATAGTCTTGCTTGAATGCGCGTGCTTGCTGGACCAGGTGGGCGTCCGACAGACGCTCACGCTCGATGTGGACCAGCGCGTCGAGGATCCTGGCGCCGTGCTCGGCCTCGGCCTCGGTGAGCAAGAGGGATGCAAAGCGAGCGGTCATCGAGGGCGCCCGATCGCCTGCGACAAACGACAAGAGCTCACCGATTGCGAGTGGATCGAGCGCGCCCCCCGAGTCGCTCTCGGGCCGCGCCCGGCGAATGACACGATCCCAAGTGGCGACCATGAGCGCACGACTCGGATCCCGCTCGGCGTGCGCCGCCAACCATGCGAGCACGCGAACATCGTGCTCGACCAAGATCGGCTCACGAGCGTCGACGCCGAGTTCGTGACAAGTCCATGTCCAGTTTCGCTGCGCCCGATCGATGTGTTGCTTGGGAATGCCGCCCGTAGAGACGATCTCGATCCCATAGTGGTCGAGTTGCCGGCGCAAGAACGTCTCGATGGCTCGACGAGCGTCGATACGATCGCGCCCTCGGAGCGATTCGGTCAATCCGAATTGTGCCAAATAATCGACAAAGTCGACTCGCTCTGACGCAACGAAATATGCAACATAGGCATTGCCGGAATCACGCAAATCCGGATCATCCAGCAATTGCTCATAGTCAGGGGCACGGAGCAGGTGCGAGGCCATTTCCTCCAACCAGACATCCGGCAACTGCAGCACGATACCCGCCTGCCGCGACCTGCGGTAAAATTCCTCGGCGACGAGAAAGAAGCGCTGATCCACGCTTCCGTGAAAGAGCGAACAGAGCATCGGGATGGCGACCGACGCGTCGACCACGATCGCCATGGACGTGGCATCGAGCGCCCGCAAGAGCCCGCCTCGGTCGAGTCGCATGAGCGCTCGATAGATGCTTCCGGCCGCCAAGGACCTGCCCAGCTCGGAGTCGTTCGCAAGCGAAATCGCTTTGGCGATGAATTGGTCGCCGAGATCGCCCTCGCGCAAGCCATGGCTCTGGAGTTCGCGCTGAAGTCGACGCACACGCGAGCGGAGGTCGTCGAGTGCCGTGGGCGCGCCGATATGTCGAGCCAGGAGCGGGCCGAGGCCTTGCCAGAGCACATCGAGCGCATCCTCGCGCGGCTCGAGTTGCGCCGCGTCCACGTGAGCCAGCAAGAGTTCGCGCAGCGAGGCCTCTTCGCGCTGCCGCAATGCCCCGAGGGCCGCCATCGTCTCGCGCTCGTCGGCGGCGAGTACGACCGTGCCATTGGGCCCTTGGATGCGACCCGCCTGGCGAAGCCGGTCGATGTCGTTCAGGAGAAGGCTCATCGACGCTTTGTCGTCAATGCCGATCAACCGCGCCGCATCGCCGCACAGATCCGCAATGCTGGCACTGCCACCGGCTTGCGCGAGCGCGACGACGAGGCTCCGATCCCGTATCGCTTTGTGAAAGTCGTGGACCTCGGGCGCAAAGAAGGCATACGCATACATGGCATCCCTGCGCCGGTCCTCGGGCGTCGTGGGCAGGCGGATGCCAGACGTCGGAAGATCGAGAATCTCCAGCAGCCTGGCCAGCGCGCCTTCATGGTCCATGACGAGATCGGCGATCCCCTGCTGGTCGATGCGATCGACATGAATACCCGAGGTGTCCTCGAGCTGCTTTTGAACGGTGCGAAACGAGCCCTCGGGGATCCTGCGCGAGCTGATGTAGAGCACTTTCTTGATACGAGGGTCCTGACGCGCCGCGGCAACATCCTTGCTCAGCTTCTTGCGCCAGTCGTTCTCGATCGACACGGCGACGGCCATCGGCAAGGGGCTGCCGGCTGCCGTCCCGGTCACCACATCGATCCCGCCATCGTAGGGCCCGTCGGTCGTGCGCGAGGTCGCATAGCCGGACAATTCGAGGACCAGCCGCGCGAGCGCTCGAAGCTGCTCGGGGCCAGCGGCCTCGATGTGGCGAACGAGGGCCTCGTGCTTCATCGCTAGAGTGTACCCTCGGGTGACTCCATGCCGCCACAGGATGCCGGACATCTGCACTTGCTGGCGTCGCCGGAATGCTCGCCCATCCAGTCTCTACGTCGTCGTCAGGTGCTCGTCAGCAGCGCGACGACCCGCGTCGCTCCCCATCGCGCATAGCCATCGATCGCCGCCCGCTGGCAGGCCTCGGCGCTGCGTCGAGAGCCCCGCGCCCGCCAGAATTCGGCGAAGCGGCGCAGCGCGAGCGCCTCGAGATCGATCGCCGACGCGGCCAGGGCCGCGTCGATCGCCCGCTCGTAGTGATCGACGATCGCCTCGAGCGAGTCCCCGCGCACGCGCGCACGCTCGGCCTCGAGCAGCGCGAGCTTGGGTTGGTAGTTGGTCGGGCAGCGCATGGCTGGAGCCGCGAGCTGATCCATCCAGTGGGTGACCTGCTCGGGCAGCGCCTGGATCGGCTCGATCCGGGCGAGCAGGCTCAGCGCGGCGTAGAAGCGGACCTCGGGGATCTGCATCTGCCCAGTCACGCCAGCTTCGACGATCGCCACCCGTCGCAGGAGCTCGTCGAGCTCGCAGCGCTCGCCGAGCAGGACCTCGAGCTTGGTCCACGCGCTGAGGTGCCAGGCCTGCGCGATCGGGCTGTCGTGGTAGCGGGCGAGAAAGGCCGCGCCCTCGAACTCGAGCTCGAGCTCGACGAGCGGGCGATCGACCAGCGCGCAGGTCAGGAACACGAGGTGCGGGACGTAGAAGCTGGCGAGCGGGGCCGGGGCCGATCGCCGCAGGAATCCGAGGTGGGCCTCGACGTCGGCCATGACCTCGGACAGCGGCGCTCCGCTGGCCAGCTTGGCGTAGTCGCCGAGCAGCAGCAGATCGCTGGCGTGCATGAGGTCGCCCGCCTCGATGCAGGTCGGGAACGAGCGATGCAGCGCGTCGGCGATCTCGGCGAGCGGCCGATCGAAGTGGCCCACCAGCCCGAGCGCGACGATGGTCGTGCGCGCGAGCATGACGGGATCGCCCTGCTCGTGGGCGAGCTCGAGCCCCAGCCGAACGAAGGCGCTCGCGCGGGCGAGGTCGCCTTGCACGGCCAAGAGGAACGCGAAATTGCTGTAGCTGTAGCCGGCCAGCGGCGATCGACCGGTCATCGAGAGGCTCGTCATCTTGGCGATCGCCCAGGCCAGCAAGATCGGCCGCGCGGTCCGATAGGTGAGCACGCCGAAGCGGTTCAGGATGTGCAGGAGCGAGCGCGCGCGCTCGTCGACGAGCTCGGGGACCTCGCGCAGCTGCTCGATCTCCACGCTGGCGAGCCGGGCCTCGATCGCCGCGAGCTCGGCCCCGAAGATCGACAGCGCGTCCGCGTCGCGAGCGGGCAGCTCGAGCCCGTAGAGTCCGAATGCCGCGCGGCAGGCCGCGAAGCCCGGCTCGAAGTCGGACGAGAGCATCGCTTGCTCGATCTGAACCTCGTAGACCGCGAGGCGCTGCTCGTCATGTTGCGCGCGGGCCAGGAGGCTGGGGTAGAGCTGATCGGCCGCGGCGTATCGACCGTCGAGGTAGAGCGCCCGAGCCCAATCGAGGCTGGCCGCAAAACCCTCGGACTCGGTGCCGAGCAGCTCGGCCGCGAGCTCGAGGTACTCGCTGGCCGATGCGTATGCGGCCGAGCGCAGCGCTCGGCGGCCGCACTCGAGGTCGAGCTCGGCCAGGGCCCGGCGCTCGTCGGCGTCCTCGATCCGCGCGCGGGCGAGGTTGAGCTGGTCGGCGAGTTCGAACGCGCGAGCCGGACGCGACTCGGCGTCCAGCGTGGCGGCCAAGGCTCGACCGATCGCGAGGTGGATGCCGGCGCGCTCGTCGACGGCGAGGGTCGAGCAGGCCGCGGTCTGGATGCGATCGTGACGAAAGCGGAGCACCAGCTGGTCGGCGTCGTCCGGGGCGAGCTCGAGCTCGATGTCGGGCGCGAGCTTGCCGAGCCCGGGCGGCATCGACTCGCCGTCGAGGATCAACAAGCCCTGGGCGAGCGCGGGCCAGAGCGCCTGCAAGGTCCGCGTCGGCGGGCTCTCGGCGACCTGAGCCAAGCTCGCCAGCGCGAAGCGGTTGCCGATGCAGCCGGCGATCTGCAGCAAGCGGCGCGCGTCGCTGGGCAGGGCGTCGAGTCGACCGGCGAGCAGCGCCACGACGTCGTCGTGCAAAGGCTGCTCGGCGATCCGATCGAGCGACCACGACCACGCGCGGGCCCGGGCATCGAAGCGAATCAGCTCGTCGGAGCAGAGCGCCTCGACCAGCTGCTGGACGAAGAAGGGGTTGCCGCCGGTCTTCTCGGTCACGAGGCGAGCGAGCCC
>JAMHUH010000655.1:0-4444 GCA_035904925.1 Nannocystaceae bacterium | reverse complement strand
ACCTTGGTCAGCGAGAGCCCGCTCGCCGTCAGGTAGACCGGCAGCGCGGTCGCCTGAAAGCCGAAGGGCAGACCCTGAACCACGTAGAAAACCGCCAGGATCGCGAGGCGGTTTGCGAGCGGTGAGGGCCTCACCTGCGGATGTATAGCGCGTCAGACCGCGGGCATGGCCGCGAGCTCGCGGTCGAGCTCCTTGCGCAGGCGCAGCTCGTAGAGCGCCTGGTCTTCCGGGTCCATCTCGTGCAGCTCCATGACCCTTTCGGTCCTTTGGACAGCGCCGTGGCCGTCGTGCTTGAGATGGACCTCGGTGACCCAGCTACGGCCGCTCCGCGGGTCGTGGTGCAGCGTCCGGCTGATGCCGGAGCGACCGCGCTCGCGTCGATAGACCTCGAATCGCTTCATCACTTCGATCCAAACTAGAGGCTCGAAGGTCGTCGCGCAACTGGCCTTTGGGTCGGTTCGAGCGATGAAATGTCGATGGATCGCGAACATTAAATCGCGAGCGATCGACGTGCATGATCGTGCGCGTGGACATTCGCCTCACACGATCGAGGTCGCGCTCGATCGAGGACAGTGAGGCTGCGAAATGCCGTCGCTCCTGTGACGCGCGGCCAAAAAATTTCACGGTGAGTCACGACTGCATGACCGAGGTCCGCGCGTCGCGTGTGGTTTCCGGTGAGGCGATCGAGGATCGCGGGGAGCTTTCACACGCGCTCATCGGGCTCGCGCGGGTCGAAAGCGACCTGCCATCCAGCGGCCCCGGTTGCACGGCCAGCGGGCGGGGGAGAATCTATCGCCATGGCGGAGACGCTACTGTCCCTGCAAGTCAACGCAGAACTGGTCCACGTGGCCGCCCCCTCGCATTGGTCGCTGCTCGAGGTCCTTCGCTATCGACTCGATCTGATCGGTTCGAAGCAGGGCTGCGACAAGGGCGACTGTGGGGCGTGCACCGTACAGATCGACGGCGAGCCGGTGCTCGCGTGTCTCACCTTGGCCTGCACGGCGCAGGGGCGGGCGATTCGGACCGTCGAGGGGCTCGGGTGGGAGCCGGAGCACCGCGCCGCGGGCTGTCATCCGCTGCAAGACGCCTTCGATCGCTACGACGCCGCGCAGTGCGGGTTCTGTACGCCGGGCATCTTGATGAGCGCCGAGTCGCTGCTGCGCAAGCGTGGCCGCCCGGTCGATGCAAACGAGGTTCGTGAGGCGCTGGCCGGCAACCTGTGCCGCTGCACCGGCTACACCAAGATCGTCGACGCGGTCGTCGACGCGAGCGAGCGGATGTTCGCGACCACCAAGTCGAGCAAGTCGACCCCCTGAGGAGCAAGACCATGGCCGATCAAGATCCCGATCCCACGCAGGCACCCGCCGCGGCCTGGCAGCTCGGCAAGTCGCACCGCAAGGTCGACGCGATGGAGCGGATGCGCGGCATCACCCGCTACACCGACGACCTCAAGCTGCCCGGTCTGCTCCACTGCAAGATCCTTCGCAGCCCGCACCCGCACGCGAACATCGTCCGGATCGACACGAGCAAGGCCGAGGCGCTGCCCGGCGTGCACGGGGTGATCACCGGCAAGGACCTCTCGATCCCCTACGGCATCATCCCGTGGACGCCGGACGAGACCGCGCTGGCGGTCACGAAGGTCTGCTACGTCGGCGACGGTCTGGCCGCGGTCGCGGCCCTCGACGAGGACACGGCCCTGCGCGCGCTCGCGGCCATCGAGGTCGAGTACGAGCTGCTGCCGGCCTACTACGATCCCGAGCAGGCGCTCGCGGGCGAGGTCGGCATCAACCCCTTCAACAAGCGCGGCAACCTGTCGAAGGACGTGGTGCTCGAGTTCGGTGACGTCGAGCAGTCGCTGAGCGACGCCGCGCTGGTCATCGAGGGCGAGTACTTCTTCGAAGGCACGACCCACGGCGCGATCGAGCCCCACTGCGCCGTCGCCAAGGTCGAGCCCAACGGTTTGTTGACGGTCTGGTCGGCGACCCAGGTCTCGCACTACCTCCACCGCGAGCTGGCCAAGGTGCTCGAGCGCCCGGCCAACAGCATCCGCGTGATCCAGCCGCCGCTCGGCGGCGCGTTCGGAGGCAAGAGCGAGCCCTTCGATCTCGAGTTCTGCGTGGCCAAGCTGGCGATGCTGACCGGGCGCCCGGTCAAGTGCCTCTACACCCGCGAAGAGGTGTTCTACGCCCACCGCGGTCGGCATCCGATGAAGATGCGCCACCGGACCGGCTTCACCCGCGAGGGCAAGATCACCGGCGTCAGCGCGCGGACCATCATCGACGGCGGCGCCTACTCGAGCTTTGGTCTGGTCACGACCTACTACTCGGGCCAGCTGCTCTGCTCGCCCTACGTGTTCCCGGCCTACCGCTTCCACAGCACGCGGGCCTACACCAACAAGCCGGCCTGCGGACCCAAGCGCGGCCATGGCTCGGTCCAGCCTCGCTTCGCGATCGAGGTCCAGCTCGACAAGGCCGCGCAGGCGCTCGGCCTCGATCCCTTCGAGCTGCGCCGACGCAACGACATGGGCCGCGACAGCGCGACCGTCAACGAATTCGAGATCGGCAGCAACGGCTTCCTCGAGTGCCTCGAGCGGGTCGAGACCGAGTCGCGGTGGCGCGAGCGACGAGCGACGCTGCCCTTCGGTCGCGGGCTCGGCTTGGCCGGCAGCACCTACATCTGCGGGACCAACTACCCGATCTATCCCAACGACATGCCGCAGGCGGCCGTGCAGATCACCCTCGATCGCAGCGGTCGAGCGCGCGTGTTCTCGGGCGCCAACGACATCGGCCAGGGCAGCAACACGATGCTCGCGGTGATCGTCGCCGAGGAGCTCGGCCTTCACCTCGACGACGTTCGGGTGCTCAGCGCCGACACCGATCTGTGCCCGGTCGATCTCGGCGCCTACAGCTCGCGGATCACCTTGATGGTCGGCAACGCGTGCATGGAGGCCGCTCAAAAGCTGCGCCGCAAGGTCCGGGCCTCGGTCGCCAAGCGCTGGGAGCTGCCGGCTGCGCGCGTGACCTTGATCGATCGCAAGGCGATGGACCTCGAGGATCCCTCGCGCTCGGTCGCGCTCGACCAGGCCTTTCAGTGGGCCGAGGCCGACCACGGCTTGCTCGGCGAGGTCGGCAGCTACAACACGCCCAAGGATCGCCACGGCAGCTACCGCGGCGGCACGATCGGCGCCTCGCCGGCCTACTCCTTCACCGCCCACGTGGCCGAGGTCGAGGTCGATCGCGAGACCGGCGTGGTCGAGGTCAAGCACATCTGGGTCGCGCACGACTGCGGCCGCGCCTTGTCCAAGCTGATCGTCGAGGGTCAGATGGAAGGCTCGGCCTACATGGGCTTTGGCGAGGCGATCATGGAGCGCCACGCCGTCGACCCGCGCCACAACGGCGTCCACATCGGGCCGAGCTTGCTCGACTATCGGATGCCGACCTTCCTCGACACGCCCGACATCCACGCGCTGATCGTCGAGGCCCCGGACGAGCAAGGTCCCTACGGCGCGAAGGAGGCCGGCGAGGGTCCGCTGCACCCGAGCATCCCCGCGATCGCCAACGCGATCTACGACGCCGTCGGCGTTCGGATCGACACCTTGCCCTTCTCGCCGCCCAAGGTCTTGGCGGCGATTCAAGATCGCGCGCGGCTCGAGGCCGGCGGCGAGCTGCCCGTGTTCAAGCCCGACTCGCGCGACGGCGGCGAGCGGAGGAGCGCCTGACATGCTGCGACTTCCCCAATTTGGCGTGGTGATGCCCGAGAACGTCGCGGGCGTGGTCGAGGCTTTGCGGGCCAACCCTGGCGCGCGGATCCTCGCGGGCGGCACCGACCTGCTGCCCAACCTCAAGCACTGGCTCGATCAACCGCCGATGCTGGTCAGCCTCGCGCAGGTCCGCGAGCTGCGATCGATCGCGCTCGAGCCCGGCGTGCTGCGGATCGGCGCGGGCATGACCTTGCGCGAGATCAGCGAGCACCCCGAAGTCGCGTCGCGTCTGCCGAGCCTCGCCCACGCGGCCGGGATCGTCGCGAGCCCGCTGATCCGCAACATGGGCACGCTCGGCGGCAACGTGAACCTCGACACCCGCTGTCGCTACGTCAACCAGAGCCAGTTCTGGCGCGAGGCGATCGGCGGCGGCTGTCTCAAGAGCGAGGGCAACGTCTGTCATGTCGTACCCGGCGGGCGCAACTGCGTGGCCGCGATGAGCAGCGACTGCGTGCCCGTGCTGATCAGCCTCGGCGCGACGATCGTGTTGGTCGGGCCCGAGGGCCAGCGCGAGCTCCCGCTCGACCAATACTTCAAGGCCGACGGCATCCAGCACACCAAGCGCGAGGCCGGCGAGCTGACCACCGAGCTGCGCGTGCCCGTGCCCGATCGCCCGCGCCGAGCCGCCTACGCCAAGTGGACGGTCCGCAAGAGCATCGACTTCCCGCTGGTCTCGGTCGCGCT
>JAMHUH010000654.1:0-6863 GCA_035904925.1 Nannocystaceae bacterium | reverse complement strand
CGATGCTCGTCCCGAGGCGCAAACGATCGCGCGACCGGGACCATCGCCGGAATGTCCTCGACCGCCACCGCCCCGAGCGCCAACGAAGCCAGCAGCGCCGCCCCGCGGGCGTTGCAGACCCGGGGATCGGCGACCTGCTGAATCTCGCGGTCGAGCACGTCCGCCATGATTTGATTCCACAAGGGTGAGGCTGCCCCGCCGCCGATGAAGCGGATCGAGTCCATGCGCTTGCCGACGAATTTTTCGACGTAGACCAAGAGCCAGCGCAGGTTGTAGGCGACGCCCTCGTAGACCGAGCGGACCAGCTCGGCGCGGGTGGTTCGCAGCGTCATGCGATGAAAACCGGCGCGAATGTGGTGATCGGCGACCGGGCAGCGCTCGCCGTAGAGCCAGGGGGTGAACATGGTGCCGCCGCTGCCGACCGGCGCGGTCTTGGCCAGCGCTTCGAGCCGGGCCCAGAAGTCGTCGGGCGATCCGCCGGTGCCCAGGGCGTCGGCGGGGAAGAGCACGCTGTCGCGTAGCCACTCGAGGCAGGCGCCGGCGGTCTCTTGCGAATTGGCCACGAAGTAGCGGCCTGGCAGGGCCGAGGGCAGCGAGGCGATGCTGTGGAAGAGATCGGTCTTCTTGAAGGGGACATGGCAGCTGAGCCAGGACGAGGTCCCGACGTAGAGGTGCGGCTCGCCGTCGCGGACGGCTCCGCTGCCGACCGAGCCCGATTGGACGTCGGGGGTGCCGCCGACGACGACCGTCTGGGGATTGAGGCCGAGGTCCTCGGCGGCGCGCTGGGTCAGGGTGCCGATGATGTCGGTCGCCTGGACCAAGCGAGGCAGGCGTGAGCGCTCGAGGCCGACGCGAGCGAGCAAGGTCGGGTCGTAGTCGACCTTGGCGAGATCGCGGTTGTCGGTCGCCCACCACACGGCGATCGAATCGATGGTCGCGACGAACTCGCCGGTCAAGCGGTGGTTGAGCCAGTCCTTGGGCTCGAGGAACATCGCGGCGGCGCGATGGACCTCGGGGAATTCGTGGCGCAGCAGCTCGAGGTGGGCGATCGGCTCCTTGCCGGCCAAGCTCGGCGCGCCGCCGGTCAGGCGGAGCCAGCGGGCCAGCTTGCGCGGGCCGTAGCCCTCGACCCGGATCGGCCCGCCGCAGAGCTTGGGCATGTAGCGAGCGCCCCGCGAGTCCATCCAGATGATCGCGGGGTGCAGCGGGGTGCCCTGCGCGTTGACGGCCACGAGCCCGGCCCAATGACTGGTCACGGCGACCGCGGCGACGTGATCGCGGGTCAGGCCCGACTCGGCGAGCACGGCCCGGGCGGCCGCGACGATCGATGTCCACCAATCTTCGGGGTCTTGCTCGGCCGCTCCACCCTCGCCGAGCTGCAATTGCGTGGTCCGGTTCTGCCAGCAGCGCACTTGCCCGGTCAACGAGACCAGCGCGACCTTCGGGCCCGAGGTCCCGAGATCGATCGCCAAGACGTGGTCACCGGACATGTCGCTCAATTCGATTCACGTTGAACTCGCAATTTGTATTGATTGCACACACCAGGATTCTGGACCCGGAACACCCGGACATAGACGATCTCGGGCCACGCGACGGTCACGGTCCATTGATTGGCGAAGGCCATCGCGTGGCTGTCGAAGAACCACCATTCGCGCGCAGGCGGGGCGCCAGCGCCGAATTGCGTGGCCAGGTCGTCGCCAAAGGCGATGCCTTCGCAGGTCCGATAGACCTCGAAGCGATAGTCGTTGCCATCGTTCTGGGCGAAGTCGATCTTGATGATGCCGGTGTTGGGCCGCACGCCCAGGCCCATGTTCTCGGGGAAGCCGATCCAGTACCAATCTTCGGCGCCGTTGCCGAGTTGATTGTCGAGCACCGGGATCGTGCCCGGGGCGATGTCGACGACCTGGCCGCCCTCGGCGACCACGCCGAGGAAGCCTCCGTTGCCGCCGCCGCACTCGGGGTTGCTGGTCTCGCGCGAGGTCCCTTGGCACTCGCAGCCGTCGCTCGCGGCCGTGTTGGCGTCGAACCACTCGTCCTCGCAATTGGCGATCTTGCACCCGTCTTGGCCCGGCGCGGGCGGATCGCAGATCCAGCCGCCCATGTCGGCGACATGCGGTGGGCTCATGCCCTCCGGCGGGCACATCTGGTCGGCCGGCGCGGCGTCGACCTCACCCGCACAGTTCTCGGCCAGGCCATTGCAGATCTCGACGGCTTGATCGGCGCCCACGGCCGCGTTGGCGTCGTCGCAGTCGGGCCCGGCCTTGCCCTCGCCGTAGCTATCGCAGCCGACCCAGACCTGATCCATGTCGGCGTCGACGCAGGTCAGGCAGCCGGTCTCGGAGAAGTTGAAGGGATCGCTGTCGTCACAGTCGGGGCCGGCTTCGCAGTTGTCGCCAAAGCCGTCCTGATCTTGGTCGACGCAGGTCGGGCTCTCGCTGCCGTCGGTCTCGCTCGTGCTCTCGCCGGTGTCGGTGCCCGACTCGCTCGAGCTGGTGCCGACCTCGTCCTCGCTGCCCTGCCCGCTCTCGCTCTCGGTCCCGCTCGCGTCGGCGATCGAGCCATCGTCGGCCGGCTGGAAGCAGCCCGCGCTCAACGTGAGCGCCAAGATCCACGAGCGTCGCGCTGACGAGTCCATGCCCCGCGATCTTGCCAGGCCGGTGGACGGCGAGAAAGCACTCAGTCCAGCGAACGCCAGTCGACCTCGAGCTCCCAGACGTTACCGGCCGCGTCGGACGCGAGCAGCAGCGAGCCCGCGAGCGTCACGCCCGTGAAGGCCGCGTGGCCGCTGACCGTGGCGAGCAGGCTGGGCTCGCGCCCGACCCTCCACAGCCGCAGCGTCGCGTCCTCGCTGGCCGAGACCAGCACCCGGCCTTCGTCGGCCAGCGCCAGCGCTCGGATCTTGGCCGCGTGCGCGGTCTGGCTGGCGAGCAGCTTGCCCGCGTCGATGTCCCAGACCTCGAGCCGGCTCGGGCCGCCGACGAAGGCCAACTCGCCGATCGACGCGATCGCGGCGTACGAGTGTTCTTTCTCGCTCTCGAGCGCGTGCAGCAGCTTGCGGCTCGTGACCGACCAGATCTTCAGGTGCGCGTCGCCATCGACCGCCATCGCCCGCTCGCCATCGCTCGAGAAGCAGCAGGCGTGGACCCAGTCGGAGTGGCCGCCCAGCGAGCGCTGGCGCGAAGGATCGTCGAGCGCGATCAGCCAGGTCTGTTTTTGGTCGCCGGCGACCAAGACGAAGCGACGGTCGGGGCTGATCGCAGCGCAGCGCAGCCAGTCGCTGCCGAGCTCGCGCGCGAAGGCCAGGGTCCGCGCTGCAACCGACCAGATCGAGAGCTCGTGGCTGGTCGCGCCGACGCAGACGAAGCGATCGTCGTCGATCCACGCGACCGCGTTGGTGCGGCCCTCGGGCTCGACATGGCCGATCACCTGGCCGCTCCCGACCTCGACGATGGCGAGCGGGTACTCGTCGCCGCCGACGATCGCCTGCCTTCCGTTGGGGCTCGCAACCACGAAATTTCGCGATCCCGACCAACGCCCGATCGCGGGCCGGGTCCACACCTCACGCGGCCAGATCTTCAGCTGGGAGTCACCGACGCTGACGATCCAATCGCCCGTCGGCGTGGCCGCGCAGCCCTCGACGTCGGCCGAGTGGGCATGGAGGCTCTGCAGAATCCGACCCGCTTCGGCGTCGTAGAGGATCAAGCACTTGCCCTCGCCCGAGATCAGGCGACGGCCCTGGTCGAAGCATACGCAGCACTCGGCGTTGCGACCGAACCCGGAGTAGGTCGCCTCGACCTTGCCCTCGCTCAACGAGACCCGCAGCGACTCGCCGATCGCGAGCAAGTGGCCGCGATCGCCCGCGATCGCGACCGGACCGGCGAGGTGTTCGTGGTCGAACGAAGCGGTCTTCGTGGCGCGATCGAGCTCCCAGATCTGCGAGCGATCTCCGCCGGCGCTCAGCCCCCGCTTGCCATCCGCGGTGATCGCCAGGCCGCGGATCCGGTCCGAGTGGCCGCCGAGTCGCTCGACGCGACCGAGCGTCGGCCGCCAGATCAACAGCCGGCCCTCGTCGTCGCCCGCGAACACGCAGCTCGCCTGGTCGTCGATCGCCAACGCGACGACATGGCTCTTGGCCGCGTCGCACTCGCCGGCGAGCTTGCGCGCTTGCAGATCCCAGAGCTTGATCGGCGTGCTCGTGCCCGCGCTGACCGCCCAACGGCCATCTGGCGTCATCGCCAACGCGCGCGCGAGCCCACCTTGTTCGAAGAGCGCGAGCTGCTCGCCGCTCGCCCGCGACCAGAGCCGAATTCGACCATCGTCGCAGGCGCTGAGCACCAGGCTGCCGTCCGAGCTGATCGCACAGCCGTGGGTCGGCTCTGGATGTGCGATCGATCGCCAGCAGTGATCGATGACATCGAGCGGCCGTCGGCGGCGAATCCGAGGCAGGCCGCCCGGCCAGCGCAGCTGCTCGCGCAGCTCGGTCGTGGTCCATTTACGGTCGAGCAGCCCGTTCCAGACCAGCGTTGGCAACCCAGCCGGATCACGCAGCAAGGCGGGTTGGTTGGCCCGCACGATCGCCAACACGTCGCTGGCCAGGCCCTCGCCGAGCAGCTCGAGCTCGCGCTCGAGCTCGAGCGGGCCGCGAGTCTGCAAGACCTCGGCGAGCTTGGTCAGGTCGCGCAGCCAGTCGGCGTTGGTGTCGAGCTGGCGCTGGAGCAGCGGCGCGATGCTGGCCTGAAGAGTCAGCGAGGGCCCGCTCGCGTCCGTACCGGTGCGCTCGATCCCGTCGAGCAAGCGACGCTCGGTCGCGCTGCGATCGTCGATCTCGATCCGCAGCGAGTCCCGCAACGCGGGGTGAAAGAGCGCCACGCTCGGCTCGGCCTCGCTCGAGCTCTCACTCGCGACCAGGCGAACCAATTCGCGGACAGGTTCGATCGCCGCGTCGAGCGTAGCGAGCCAGGCCAAGCTGGCGCGCAAGACCGGGCCCGGCAGCGGGACGTCGGCGAGCGCGAGCAGATCGAGGATCAGCCCTGCACGACGACGGGGCTCGATCGACAGGCCGGCGAGGCGACCGAGCGCGCGCGCGAGCTCGGCCGCGAAGCCACGCGGCAGCTCGGGTGAGCGGCCCACTCCCGCCGGATGGGTCATCGCCTCCAGCTGGGCCTTGGTCGTGCGTCCGCCTGCTTCGGCGGCGAGCGCCGCGACATAGCTCGGGTTGCCGGCGGCCCGCTGGATCAGCAGCTCGCGTTCGTCCGCACCGAGCCGCGGGACCTCGGCCGCCAGCGCCTCGTTCAACGCCGCGGTGCTGGTCCAGGTCGGCGCGTCGAGATCGATCGTGGTCGCGCGCTCGAGCGGCGCATGACCAGGCCGGGCCGCGAGCAACCAGACCACCCGCGTGGCGTGATCGTGGCTCAGCGCGAGCAAGGCTTGGACCTCGTCGATTCGCTCGAGGCCATCGACCACGAGCGCGCCCCGTGCCTGGGGGCCGCTCGCGAGCGCGTGGTCGAGCGCCTCGTCGAGGCTGCTGGCGCTCGGGTCGAGCTGTCGGGCCAGGCTACGCCGGGCCAGCTCGGCGGATTGGGTCGCGCCGTGCTCGGGCAGCGCGAAGTGATGCGCGACGATCCAGCTCGACGCCCCGCGGCCGAGCCAGTCGCGGATCACTCGGGTCTTGCCCGATCCCATCGGGCCTCGAACCAGGACCCGCTCGGCCGATCCCAGCGCGGCACCCATCGCATCGTCGATCGCGTCGAGCAGATCGTCGCGTCGGCGATCGCCAGGCGTCGCGGGCTCGAGCCCGAAGTCGAAGGCCCGCTCGGGCTCGACCTGAGCGTTCGCCCACTCGAGCAAGGCATCCCACTCGCGGGCGCCACGAAACCATCGCAGCCCCGCGAGATCGGCGTGCGTCGACTTGATCGTTGCCACGATCCCGGCGACCCGACCCAAGCGATTGCGGCGATCGAACTCGACATGATCGCGGATCCGCGCCAGCCAGACGCGGGCCAGCGCGTCTTCGCCCGAGCGAATCCACCCGCGACCCGGCTCGATCAAGACCACGCCGGTGCAGCGACTCAACTCGTGATCGAGCCAGGCCAAGCCAGGCGTGTCCGAGCACAGCTCGGCCTCGAGCCCCGCCGCACGAAGGCCCGCGAGCAGCCCCTCGCCAACCTCGCGCTCGATCGCCGAGCGGCTGGGATGAATCAGCAGCAGCCGCGCCATCGGGACGATGCTACCTCAGCGGCTGGCGGGCGAGCCCAGGGTCGCGCTCGGTTCGAAGCGCTCGCCCGCGCGCAGCTCGACCACCGCGCAGCCCGAGCCTCGGCGCGCGAGCTCGGCCTCGAGCTCAGCGACGCTGCCCTCGACGCGCAAGAGCTTGGCCAGCAGACCGGTCGAGCGCCCGGGGGCGATCCCGGTCGGCAACATCGCGCGCGCACCCACGGCCTCGAGCGCGCTCGCGGCTTCGCGCGGGCCCGCGACCAAGCGACGGCCGAGCAGACGAACGGACTCGACCGGGAGCACCGCGACGTCGACCGGCGCGAGCGCGTGGAGCTGGGCGAAGTCGGCGATGTGGGTCTCGAACCAGAGCCGCTGACCGGTCGCGTGCTCGTCGACGAGCAGCCCGAGCGAGGCGTGCGCGTAGGGCTTGCCCGGCGCGATGAAGCGCAGCTCGATGCCGGGGCCGAGCGCGCGTCGCTGCCCGGATTCGACGATCTCGATCGGGCGCGGACCGAGCCGACGCATGCGTCGAGCGGCGCCGCGCGTGGTGAGGATCGGCAGCGTGGCAGGGAGTCGGGCGAGCGTGGCGAGATCGCAGTGATCGCTGAAGTGGGCGCTGACCACCACGTGATCGAGGGGTCCGAGCGCGT
>JAMHUH010000653.1:0-5714 GCA_035904925.1 Nannocystaceae bacterium | reverse complement strand
CGCCCCGGGCGATGCCCGCTCGCTCGATCGCCCGGTTGGCCGCGCGCTCGGAGATCACCAGCGCCTGCTCGACGTAGGCCGCGTTCTTCTCGGCGAAGCTGCGCGGCTGCTCGAGCCACTCGATCGGCCGGCCGAGCTGACGGGTGTCGATGCCAGCGTTGTCGAAGCTGGCCAGCGCGCCGCCGAACTCGCTGCCGAGCTCGCCAGCCTCGGCGAAGAAGCCGGCCGCGAATTGCTTGGCTCGGGCCTGCTCGAGCACGTGCTCGGGGTTGGCCGAGCCGACGCTCAGGATGCCGATTCGCATCAGGTCGAGCCCTCGGGCGCGTCGGGCTCCGGCGTCGCGCAGGTGTTGCGATAGACGTACTGCGAGAGCCGCTTGCGGTGGCTCGAGGTCCAGTCGATGGTCGGGCGGACCTTGTCGGGCGGCAGGTAGCCGAGCCGATACATGGCCATCAACGCGAACTCCTGGGGCACCTGCAAGAGCTGCTCGAGCTCCTTCCAGGCGTCGGGGAATTCCATCGGCGTCGAGATGAACTGGATGCCCATGCCGAGGTCGGTGGTCGTCAGCCAGATGTTCTCGATCGCCATGCCGAGCCCGAGCATGCTGTAGAAGCCCGAGAGCTCGCCGGGCAGGTACTCCTCGCGGGTCAGCATCGCGGCGAGCAGCAGCGGGCTGCCGGCGACCAATTTTTCGTTGTCCTTGCCGAGCGTCTTGGGCACGCCCAGCGTGTTGACGACCTTCTGCCCGGTCTCCGAGAACACGTGCTCGACGAAGGGCCGGAGCACGCGTGGAAGCTTGTCGATGAAGATGCCGTCGCGACGCTCGGCCATCTCTTGCTGGCTAAAGCGAAAGTAGCGGCGGTAGCGGGTGAAGAACTTTCCGCCGGCCATCAGCTCGTTCATGGTCCGGCCGGCGATCTCGGCGATCTTGTCGCGCAGCGCGTCTTCGGTGATCAGCACGAAGCGCCAGGGCTGCGAGTTGAAGTGGCTGGGCGCCCGCGAGGCGGCCTCCATCAGGCGGTGCTGGTGCTCGAGGCTGACGGGGTCGGGCAAGAACGCCCCGTTGGTGGTCGAGCGGCGGAGGATGGCTTCGCGAAATTCCATGATCGAGCGAGGAGTCGGAGCAAGAGTCAGAGCAGGTAGCTGCCGACGTAACCCAGCGCGCCGAGGATCGCCACCGTCGGATGCCAGGCCGAGCGCGGCTTGGTCAGAGGCATGGCGGTGAGGGCGGCGAGGGTCAGCAGCAGCGCCGGGTGCCAGGCGAAGATCGTGGCGGCCAGCGCCGCCGCGAACACCAGCGCATAGAGGCCGTGGTGGAGGCGACCGAAGTGGGTCCCGCGAAATTGAGCGCTCAGCCCGACCGCGAGGTTGCTCGCGTAGAGGCCTGCGCCAACGTGGAGGATCCAAGCCGTCACCGCTGGGCCCGAGCATGCCCGACAAATGTTCGCGTGGCCACGCGGGCGGCCTTCGGATAGCTTCGCCGGGTCGCTCGACGATGCCGCCCACCCGCACCTGCTTGCTCTTGCTCGGTCTCGTCGGCTGTCACGTGTCGCTGACCACACCGGCCGCGCGCAGCAGCGAGGCGTTCACCGGCGGACGCGAGCTGGTCGACCTCGCCGAGCTCGCCCGCTTGCGTGAGCGAGCCGAGCTCGCGCCCGACGATCTCGACGCGCAGTGGTCGGCCGGCATGGCCCACTTGCAAGCCAGCTTGCAGGGCCACGTCGAGCTGCGCGACGCGACCGAGCGGCTGCTGCATCGAGCCTGGCAGCTCGACCCGCGAGGCGACGAAGTCCCGGCCGCGAAGGTCCTGGCTCGCTTCCTCAACATGCGCAGCAGCGTGCTCGACCTCGACGCGATCGAGCTGCAGATCGCGTTGTACGAGCTGCTCTGCGATCCTCGTGCGCAGGCGCGAGGCGTGGCCCAGATGCCGGCCGAACAATTTCAGTTCGCGAGCATGGGCTTGGCCGCGCAGGCGCTGGCCGAGTATGGCGAAGGCCACGAGCTGGCCGCCATCGCTCGCGTGCGCAAGCTCGAGCGACGCATGGATCGCCGGCTCCGCGCCCACCCCGACGAGATCGACACGCACACGATGGCCGGCAATTTCGAGCTGACCTTCGCGGGCGTGCTGCCGATCGCCGCCGCGGCTCGGCTCGATCAGGCGCTGCTCCACCTCGACATCCAGCAGAACCATTGGGAGGGGCTCAGTCCGGGCGCCCGCGATGCCGACGTCGCGCCCAACGTTCACAGCGTGTTCGGGCTGTGGTTGGCCGAGGGGTTGCTCGCCGCCGACCAAGTGGATCGGGCCGCCGATGCCTATCGCCGCGTGATCGCCCTGCCCGATCAGGCCGACACCGCGCCGCGTCGGCAGATCGTCGCGCTCGCCGAGCATCGCCTCGCCAACCTCGATCGCTACGCAGGCGCCGACGCGCTGCTGCCGGTCTGGCCCGCGGGCGTGAGCTCTTGCGTGGCTTGTCACTCGCAGGCGGCCACGCTGCCGACCGACGATCTGCACTGGATCGACGGGCCATGATGATGAACACGAGCGTGCGAGGTTCGTGGTGGATCGCGGTGGCGCTGCTGCTCGCGTGCACCGGCAAGCCCAAGGGCCACCCCTCGCTCGACGCGGGTCCGCAAGCGCATACCCGGCGCGACTTCGAGTTGAGCGCGGAGCAAGAGGCAGCCTTGGCCGAGCTGGCCGCCCGCGCCGACGCCAATCCCGACGACTTGGCCGCGCTCGAAGCCTCGGGATTCGCCCACATGAACTTCGCCTTGGCCGGCGTGCTGCGCTTGCAGGGCCGCGCGGAGCAGGATCTCGAGGCCGCCTTCGCGCTCGATCCCAGCGACGCTCGCCTCGCGCGCTCGCTCGGCCGCTTCTACAACATGCGGGCGGTCGCGGGCGATTGGTCGAAGGCCGACATGCAGGTCCGGGTCTATCACGCGCTGCTCGGTGACGCCGATCCGATGGCGATGAGCGACTCCGACTTCGTCGCCTACAGCTTCTTCGCCCTCGGTCGGATCTTGGCCAAGAAGAACCGGGGCAAGAACCTCGAGGCGCTCGCGACCGTCAACGAGCTCGAGCAGCAATTGGCGGCCCGAGTCGCGGCCGCGCCCGACAACATCGAGCTCTACGCCCTGGCCGGCAACTTCGCGTTCTTCTTCGCCGGCAACATCCCGCTCGCGCGCGAGCGAAGGGTCCGCGAGGCGGTCGACTACTTCGAGGTCGTGCGCGCCCGCTGGGCCGAGATGCGACCGGGCGCGAAGGACCCCGAGCACTGCCCCAACACCCGCGAGAACTTCATGTTCGAACTCGCCGAGGGCCACATGGTCCTGCGCGAAGGCGAGTCCGCCCGCGCGATCTATGAGGAGCTCGCGACGATCCAAGCCCCGCGGACCCGCGCCAAGGAGCTGATCGCCCACGTCGCGAGCGAGCGCCTGCGCAACTTCGACCGCTACCTCGGCGACATGCGCCT
The DNA here is from genome assembly GCA_035904925.1 of Nannocystaceae bacterium. Taxonomy (GTDB): domain Bacteria; phylum Myxococcota_A; class Polyangia; order Nannocystales; family Nannocystaceae; genus Plesiocystis. Next base: position 2,244 of record JAMHUH010000653.1, on the reverse strand, counting down.
GATGCCGCCCTGGCCGAGCGACGTCGGCAATTGCGTCGTCTGCCACGCCTGGAACGCCGAGGTCCCGCTCGACTCGCTCTGGGTGCTCGAGCCGATCCGACCCGAAGACGTGCCCTCGAAGGCCGAGCTCAAGCCGCTCGGGGCATGGTTGCTCGGCGGCGAAGCGACGCACGCGGGCCCGACGATCGAAGGTCGAGGACAATTGCCGGACGCGCTCGCGGGGTTGATCGAGCGCGAGTGTGCCCCTTGCCACTTTCCCGGCGGCGAGGTGGCCGACACACTCGACCTCTCGCACGCGAAGGCGGTGATCGAGGCCGCGAAGTGGATCGACGCGCGGGTCGAGGCCGGCGAGATGCCGCCGGATCGCGGGTTGGCTGCGGGCGATCGAGCGATCGTGCGCGACTGGGCGCGACCCGAAGAAGAATGATGAGACACTCGGGGCATGACCGACTGGTCCGCCTTGCTCGAGCAGCACGAGCACCGCCCTTACCCGCTCCCCGATCGCCCCTGGCACATGACGATGGCCTGGCTCGATCTGCTCTTCGCCCATTGGAGCTTCGACCCCGACACGATCCGCGCCTTGCTGCCGCCCAAGCTCGAACTCGACACCTTCGGCGGTCGGGCCTGGGTCGGCGTGGTGCCCTTTCGCATGGACGACGTCGGGCCGCGCGGGCTCAATTGGGTGCCGGGGGTCTCGGCTTTTCCCGAGCTCAACGTGCGGACCTACGTGATCCACCAGGGCAAGCCGGGCGTGTGGTTCTTCAGCCTCGACGCGGCCAGCAAGCTGGCGGTTCGGGCCGCGCGGATCGGCTTTCATCTGCCCTACTTCGACGCGGTGATGCGCTGCGAGGCCCGCGAGGGCTGGATTCACTATTCGAGCGAGCGCCTGCAGGCGGGCGCGGCCGGGACCTTCGTTGGCCGCTATCGACCGATCGGCGGGGTCCATCCCAGCAAAGCCGGCACGCTCGAGCGCTGGCTGACCGAGCGTTATTGTCTGTATGTGGTCGATCGCAAAGGCGAGATTCGCCGCGGCGAGATTCACCATGAGCCCTGGCCGCTGCACCGGGCCGAGGCCGAGATCGAGACCTGCACCGTCACCGAGGCCTGGGGCATTCACCTGGTCGGCGAGCCCGAGACGCTGCATTTCGTCGAGCGGATCGACGTGGTCGGGTGGTTGCTCGAATGAAGCGAACCTCTACCCCCGCTTCTATCCTCCGACCTCAATCAACCGGAGCGGGCTGTAACTTGCTTGGTCGAGACTAGGATGTGGTGTCAATGCACATGAAGGGACTGGCGCTAGCGGCTTCTTCGCCCTCGTTCTCCGTGCACGTGCCCTCTTTGCAGCCAAGTGTTGCAGGGTTTACGCAGTCGAATTCCCCGTAGCAGGATAGCCACATTCCAAAACAGGGGATGATGCCCTCGCAGGTTTCGGAAGCGAGGCTGCATGTTCCGGTATCATTGCCGGTTTCATCATAACATCCATCGAGGTTCTCGGGCCAGCACACGGGGTCGGAAGGCCCGCATCCATCGATCTTACAGTGAAAATTAGGTCGACCATTGGATAGGTAGGGTGGCGCTCCATCGTCACATACGGGGCCGAGGAGTGCGATTGATAACAGGAAAACTGTCATTTTGGTGTGTCCTTTTCGTTGAACAGGAGACCGTCCACCCGCTGCGTGAACCGGTCCAAAGCGAGTTGTCGCTGGTGCTTGGCTTCAGTCGGAGACAGTTCCGCCTGCTCGATTCCGACCAGCGTTAGAGCATAGGCTTCTTTCGCGCGTCCCAAATCGACGTTCTCGGCGGGAGAGATGACTCTGCTTCGGTTTCGGTACTCCAACGACACTGCACCGAGCGTCGTGAACAATGCGATCAAAAGACCCGTGATCGGTGGAGTCAGGAAGTTTGTAACGAGAGCGAAGAGCATGAGGACTGGGAGCGAGACGGCGGCACCCATGCATGCTCCGACACAGGTGCGAAGATAGCTGAGCGATGCCTTTCCTCGCAATGCATCGGCCAGCACCTGGTCCATTGCCGTCACGGACTCACGCGGTATCAGCCGTTTGGGCTTGGTGAGCCTCGCTTCGCTCCTCACCAATTCTGTGACGGCATCGCCGCGTCGGGCGAAGACGGCTCCCGGCTCCTGACCATCGACCACTACGTCCGCATCAACTCGAAGGTGGCGTCGATCGCCGGACAGACGAGCACGATCTACGTGCGCGAGAAGGTGCGGGCGGGCAACGCCCT
>JAMHUH010000652.1:0-2586 GCA_035904925.1 Nannocystaceae bacterium | reverse complement strand
GGGTCAGCGCGCCCTCGTCGAGGCGGCCGCCTTGGTAGTCGGCGCGGCGGTTGGAGTCGACGAAGGTCCGCGGGATCAGGCTGCGCAAGATCAGCACCGATCGCTCGGGGGCCGCGGCGATCACGGCTTGGGCCGTCGCGCGACCGTAGGCCCACGCGCCGAGGTCGGTGTTGAGGTTGAAGAAGAGGTGCAGCTCGTCGGGCAGGTCGCCGCGCAGCCGCTGGCGCAGGGCGTCGTAGTGGTGGCGCTCGTCGGCGCCGTGCGGGACCTCGACGAGCAGATCGGGCGGGGCCTCGGGATCGGCGGTCGGGCCCAGCAGGAGCTCGACGTCGACGACGTCTTCGACCGAGGTTGGCAGGCGCGGGCGCATGCTCGGGTTCTACCAAATCCGCGGCGCGACCCGACCCGATCCGACCCGACCCGTGCGAGCGCGACACTCGACACACTCGCGCCAACCAGACCTGATACGCTCGGGCGGTGAACCGTACGCCGATGCTCGTCCTCGCCGGGGGCAAGGGTTCCCGTCTCGCGCCGCTGACCTGCCACCGGGCCAAGCCCTCGGTCCCCTTCGCGGGTCGCTACCGGATCGTCGACTTCGTCCTGTCGAACGTCGTGAACTCCGGCTATCGCCAGGTCTATGTGCTGACCCAGTTCATGGCCACGAGCCTGATCAAGCACATCAGCCGCAACTGGCACCTCTACGGGATCCAAGAGTTCATCGAGATCGTCCCGGCCCAGATGCGGCGCGGGCCCGACTGGTACAAGGGCACCGCCGACTCGGTCTGGCAGAACGTCAACCTCCTGCACGAGTCGCGCTCGCCCCACGTCGGGGTGTTCAGCGGCGACCACATCTACAAGTTCGCGATCGATCAGATGCAGACGGTCCACGAGGCCTGCGGCGCCGACCTGACCATCGCCGGCTGGCCGGTGCCGATCGCCGAGGCCAACCAATTCGGCGTCATGGAGATCGACGCGAGCGGTCGCTTGATCGGGTTCGAAGAGAAGCCCGCCAACCCCAAGCCGATGCCCGGCGACCCGACCCGCGCGCTGGTCAGCATGGGCAACTACTTCTTTCGCCGCGACGCCCTGCTCGACGTGCTCGCCGTCGACGCCGAGGACGAGAGCTCGGCCCACGACTTCGGCAAGAACGTGATCCCTCGACTCTTGCGCGAGGGCGCGATGATCCAGGTCTACGACTTCGGCACCAACGTCGTCCCCGGCGAGCGCGATGGCACGATCCCCTATTGGCGCGACGTCGGCACGCTCGAGGGTTACTTCGCCGCCAACATGGAGGTCCGCAGCTCGCTCCCGGCCGTCAACCTCTACAATCGGCAGTGGCGGATCCGGACGGCGCAGCGCGACTATCCGCCCGCGCGCCTGGTCCGACACTCGCCCGACCACCCGGTGACCTCGGCGATCGACTCGCTGATCTGCGAGGGCTCGATCGTGTCGAGCAGCGTGCTCGATCGCGTCATGCTCGGCTACGACTCCTTCGTCCATCCGGGCTGCCACCTCGAAGAGAGCGTGATGCTCTCGGGCTGCGACATCGGCGAGGGCTCGCGCCTGCGCCGGGTGCTGCTCGACAAGAATTGCCGGATCGAGGCCGGCACGGAGATCGGCTGGGACGAGCAAGCCGACCGCGAGCGCTTCCCCTTCGTCAGCCCCTCCGGGATCGTCGTGCTGCCCATGGGCAGCGTCGTCCCACGCAGCGTCCCGATTCGGCTGGCCTTCGACATGGCCGAGCTGATGCGGCGTGATCCGGATACCAAGCAGGCGATGACGGATTTCGAGGGGCGTTATGATGTCACCGATCGCTCGCGGCATAGCCATGTGTCTTCGGGGCCGCGCTACCGCGAGCGTTGAGCTGGTTTTCAGGCGGGCGTTCCGCCGTCCGCGAACTGAACAGGCGCTTTGTGCCTGCTCAGCTCGCATTCGTTCATTCATGACGGGTTTCGAGCGATATGCACGGCGACCACGGCGCCGAGGCGGAATTCCAGTTCGATCGACGAGATGAATTGAACCAGATGGGCAGGTCCGGCGACGATCGGGTCGACGAAAACGACATGGCCCTTCGAGGGGGCATCCCGTATGAGCACGAAAATTTGGCAGCCCGCTCTCGCGTTCACCCTTTGCGTCATTCTCGGGGCATGCATGGGAAGTCAGCAGCTCGCGCTCGCCAATGGACTGGATTGCTCTTCCGAAATCGATGCTGAGTTGCTCGAAGTCCGCCGGATCGAGGGCACGGGAGACTTGTCCGCCCAGGAGGCTTCTTGGCAAGAACACTTGGCGTTCGAGGCAGACAATAATCTCTTGGTGTTGTGGAACCTCGGGGAATGCCCGCTGGAGGAATTTGCGCTCGACGAGGAAGTGCCATGAAGAGGCCCATGACGATCACCCTCGGGTTGCTTGGTCTCTTGGTCGGACTCGCGCTGCCAAGCGGCGGTTGCAACGAATGCCCGGAGTATGAGGTGGCGCCCGCCTATCGCATTCGCGACTACGACTCGATCGGCGAGAAGGCGCACGCTCGTGACTGGGTCGAAGGAACCGGTCGAGTCGACGTCAGCGAAACAGCCATCGTGATCTCCT
>JAMHUH010000651.1:0-5470 GCA_035904925.1 Nannocystaceae bacterium | reverse complement strand
ATGCTGCCGCCGAGCACGACGATCTCGACGCCCGCGCCGAGCAGGGCCAGCAGCGCGTAGAAGCGGGTGAAGCCGGGCTCGCGGTGCATGTAGCGGCTCGAGAAGGCCGCCACGAGCCCGACCAAGAGCGCGCCGAAGAGCGCGAAGGGCAGCGAGAGCCGGTCGACGACCAAGGTCGGCTGGAGCGCGTAGTCGCTGACGGCGAACCAAGTGCCGAGCGAGAGCCGAGTCTGGTCGAGGCCCTGGCTGACCATGAGCCCGCCGACGATCAACGCCGCGAAGGCCGTCAGGGTGAAGCCGGCCCCGACCAAGCGACTGGTGTGATATTCGCTCAGCGGCCGCCGGGTCCATGTGGCGATCGCCAAGATCGCGAACACCAAGATCGGCAGCAGGACGAGGGTGACGATGCCGAGTTCGAGCGCGGTGAGAGTCATTGCGGCACCTCCTTGCCGAACGCGGCAGTGACTCGAGCGCAGCGCAGGTGATCGCGCTGGCCTCGATAGTGATCGATCGAGCGCTCGACGACCGGGAGTTCGGTCGACTCGGGCTCGTAGGGCACGAAGCCGCCCTCGTGGAACCTGTGCATCTTGCCGGTCGTGGGGCTCCACGCGACCGCGATGATCCAGCCGTTGACGATCAGCTCGAGCACCACCGGGCGCTCGGACACGATCTCGAGCAGCAAGTCGGGCTCGGCCTCGATGACGGTCAGCAGCCGGACCGGCTCGTGGATCTCGATCATCTGCCGGGGCAGCCCGGTCCGCAGATCCGAGGCGTGGCCGTCCATCACCCCGAGCAGCGCCGAGACGTTGTGCGGCAGCTTGCTCCCGCACCCGTAGACGTTGTTGTCGAGGTAGGAGAAGAGGTACTCGAGGTTGATGCCGGCGCCGACCGGGCCGACCGCCTGGAGCAGCGGACCGAGCCGAGTGCCGGTCGGATCCGTGGTCGAGTCCCACGAGACCAAGAAGGCCCGGCGATCGAGGTAGAGCCCGCGGGTCGGGTGCCGGCGACCGACGTAGCAGACCGAGTTGGTCACATGACCGAGCTCGGGTCGCGGCTGGGCGAGGTCGACGGCGCGAGCCTCGACGTGGGCGAGCGCCTGATCGAGGGTCATGTCGACCCGGGCCGACATGAAGCGACGGCTACGCTCGTGCGCGGCCGACTTGATGCCATCCGCGAGGCCCTTTTGAAGCTCGGCCAGGCTGGCGCGCAGGGCCTCGGGCACGAGCTCGAGGTCGTAGTACTCGAGCTCGTCCGAGCAGGTGTCGTGATAGACGCCGACGAACCAGGTGTCCTCGGGGATCACGATGCCCTGCTCGCGCAGCCCGGCCCGGACGTCGGGACGATTGGCGATCTCGGCGAAGGCCCGCGCGTTGGGGCCACCGTTGCCGCCGCTGCACGCACCGCACGAGTAGGCGGCGGCGTGCGGGTTGTTGAGGCTGTCGGAGCCGTGGGCGACCAGCACGAAGAGCGGGGCGAGCCGCTTCGAGACGCCCATCGTCTCGAGCGCGTCGCCGACCATCTTGATCATCTCGGTCAACGTGAAGCCGCGCAGCAAGCCGTCGGCGTCCGGCAGATCGCTCTCGGCCCGCTCGATCTTCAGGCGGGTCTTCGGGCGGGTGAGCGTGGCCTTGCGCGCGTGATGGCCGATCCGCGCGGCCGCGCGCGGAGCCAGCGTGCGCGCGACCAGGGGGACCATCGCCGCGAGCCCGACCCCGAGCGAGATCAGGCCGCCGCGCAAGAAGGTCCGGCCGCCGATGAACGAGGCCCGCTGCAGCTGACCAAAGCGGCGCCGCCGAGCCGCGTGGGCCTCGGCCTCGACCTGCTCGACCGGCTCTTCGACGAGCAAGTGACGCGGGTTGATGACCACCGGGCACAGCTGCCGCGGCCGGATCGCGTCGAGCCCGAGGAAGCGGATCGGCAGACCAAAGAAGCCGGCGTAGCCGAGGGTCTCGACGCTCGGCATGACCTCTTCGAGGTGCCGACGCAGCGACTCTTCGCGATCGTCGATGCAGAACACCAGCTGCGCGACCGGGCTGTGTGGCTCGACCGTGCCTCGGGCGGCGTGGGCGAGCATCGAGTCGAGCACGCCGACGTAGTAGTTGTTCTCGTAGGCGCGCTGGAGCGCCCAGCGGCGGGCGAGGTGGTCGTAGGCGACGATCTCGTCGATCCAGGCGCGGGCGTGCGCGGGCTCGGCGAGCAGCTTGGTCCCGACGCCCGCGAGCTGGGCGACCACGAAGGCCTCGTAGGCGCGGGCTTGCCAGCGCGCGTCGTGCAGCGACTGGGCCCGGGCCTGCTCGTCGTGAGCGCTACGCGTGACATGAGCGTAGGCGTGGGCGTCGAGCACCAGCTGCATCGCTAGGTAGTCGAGCAGCTTGGCCGGCATCACCTGGACCGGCACCCACTCGGAGCGGGTCTCCATCTGTTGGACCATCCCGGCCCAGCCGCCGAACGAGAGCAGCGTGCGGGTGATGGCCTCGTCCCAATCGCTCGGATCGATGCGCAGCTCGTGGAGCGTCTCGAGCACGATCTGCTCGACCGTCCAGCCCTCGCGCTGCTGACGAGCGAAGCGTTGATCGAGCCCGCGCAACCATGGATCGGGCGGCCCGAGGCGCCGCTGGTAGAGGTCGCGGAAGGCCGCGTAGATGCCCTGCGGCCGCTCGGGCATGGTCCAGTAGGCCAGACCCTGATCGAGGTAGGCCGCGACGACCCGCTGGAGCACGGGCTGGACCAGCTCGTCGGTGTCGACGCTGGTTCGCGCGAGGAGGCGGTCGCGTGGGCGCACGGACTCGGGCGGGCGCACGCGGTCGCGCTCGCCCGCCTCGGCGGCGGCGCTCGAGATCAGCGCCCAGAGCTTGCGCAGCTGCTCGGTCTCGTCGCTGGCACCCTCGAGCACACGGGCCCGAGCCTCGGCGCCGACCTTGGGATGCAGCCGACGCAGCGCGTCGGATTCGTCCAACCACCAGCGCAGCGCCGACTGCTCGGGGACCTCGAAGATCTGCTCGAGCCGAAGCTTGCGCAGCGTCCGAAGCCCGGGCCCACCCGGGATCACCGGCTCGTCGGCGAAGCCGTCGTCGTCGAGCACGGCGTCGATGTCCCGCCCGCGGATCCGTCCGCTCGCGAGGTAGCGCTCGAACATGAACTCGCGTTCGAAGGGCTCGGCACCGAAGCGCTTGCCCGCCGCGATCACGGCGTCGTGAAAGGGCATGTGCTCGAACGCGTGCAGGGTGTTGTGGTGGACGAAGCCCTGCAAGGGCGCCTGCGCCGGCAGCATGTGGCGAGCGTGGTCGAGCGCGGCGGCCAGCTGTTCCGCGGGGGTGCCTGCCCCGTGCTGGCCATGCCCGACATGCTCGCGATGCTCGACCGCCGCCGCAGCGGTGCTCACGCTGCCCTCCGGCCGCGCCAACGACTGGCGTGCGGGTGCTTGGACGCCGAGCGCAGCCGCTCGAGCCCGACCAGCTCGAGCTTGGCGTTCGGCCACTCGTCGGCGATCCCGTCGAGCCGCTCGAGGAAGGTGTGCGAGACCATGGTCGCCTCACCGAGGTCGACCCGGACCGTGAGCACCGTGTCGGCCAGCTCGGCCGCGTTGTCGCGCACGACCGTGAGCGCCCGAAAGCCGGCGGCGCCACGGATGGTCAGCACCAGCGTGTCTTCGGTCCGATCGATCTGGACGTCGGCCTTGACCAGCGCCCGGGGCGAGGCCCCGCGCGCGACGTTGAGCACCAGCGTGACCACGAGGCCCGCCGCGACGCCGATCAGCAAGTCGGTCGCGAGCGTCATGACCATGGTCACCAAGAACACGCCGAGCTGATCGCGGCCGAGGTGAGCCATGTGCTTGAACTCGCTGGGCGAGGCGAGGCGAGTGCCGACGAAGACCAGCATCGCGGCGAGGGCCGCGAGCGGGATCTGATGGAGCACCATCGGGAGCAGCGCGACGAAGAGCAGCAAGAAGAGGCCGTGGAAGAAATTCGAGAACTTCGAAGTCGCGCCCGCGTCGATGTTGGCCTTGCTGCGGACGATCTCGGAGATCATCGGCAGGCCGCCGATGAGCGAGCTGACCAGGTTGCCAGCACCGACCGCGAGCAGGTCGCGGTTGAGATCCGAGGGCTTCTTGGCTGGGTCGAGCGCGTCGACGGCGAGCACGCTGAGCGTCGACTCGATCGAGCCGACCAGCGTGAACATCATGACGTACTTGATCGAGACCGGCGACAGGATGTTGGAGAAGTCGGGGAACGCGACCGCGTCGAGCAAGCTGCCGGGCAGCGAGACCAGGTACTCCGGCCCGATGTGGTAGTCGTGCTGGAAGGCCGTGTAGTAGTGGCTGCTGTCGAGCCCGAAGTAGAGCCCGAGCGAGACCGCGATGACCAGCACGATCAGCTGCGGCGGCACCTTCTGGAACTTGCCGATCTTCTTCATCAAGGGCGGCATCAAGAACAGCACCAGCAGCGAGACCACGCCGATCGCGGCGATCTCGAGGTTGGCGTTGGCGATGCTGTGCGGCAGCTCGGCCAGGAGCGCGAGCGGCTCCTTGGCCTCCGGCTTGACGCCCAGCGCGACATGCGACTGCTTGGCGAAGATGATCACGCCGATCGCGGCGAGCATGCCGTGGACGACCGAGGTCGGCATCGCCGCGCCAGCCGAGGCGGTCCGGGCGAGGGCGAGGACCATCTGCAAGACCGCGGCGACCACACCGACGGCCAGCGCTTGCTTGTAGCCGACCATCGGGTCGCCCGCGCCGAGCTCGGTCACGGCACCGACCACGATCACGATCATGCCGGCCGCCGGACCCTTGATGGTCAGGCGCGAGCTACCCAGGAAGCTGACGACCAGGCCACCGACGACCGCCGTCATGATGCCCGCGACGGGCGGGAAACCGCTGGCCATCGCGATGCCGAGGCACAAGGGAAGCGCGATCAGGAAGACCAGGAAGCCAGAGACGAAGTCCTTGCCGAGGGTCGGCTTGGAACCTGCTGGCACGGAGGAGCTGTTGGAGTTGGCCATGGGGGCCCCCTTCTTCGGAACGTGAAGAGTTTTTCGATTCGCTACCACCAGCGCGCTGGTCGAGGCATGGACCATGCCTGCCCGCGAACACGACATCGCGGGCTCGAGCCCGAGGCTCGACACATGTCACTCGGCTTCCAGCCCGCGATCGCAGCCGCGATCACGAACGAGCTCGAGCGAATTCAGCCGACTGGGGGCCCGCGAGCGCCCGTGATTGCCAAGAGGCGGCGAGCACGAAACACCGATGCGACGTTGGCCTCTTGGACCGATCGATCGGCGAGCGGGACGCTCTCGAGCAGCGTCCGCGTGACGCCGTGCGCGAGCAGGTCGTCCGAGTCGTTCTCGCTCTCGCCCTCGCGCTCGGGCTCTTCCGAGCTCGCCTCGCCGCCGGTCTTGCCGGCCGGCATCGAGTCGACCTGTGCCCACTCGAGCGAGGCGCCGACGAGCCCGTGATCGTCCGCCTCACCGAGGC